>JAUIKZ010000018.1 GCA_030433125.1 Alphaproteobacteria bacterium | reverse complement strand
GCCCGTGAGATAATGCCCCGCGTGTTAGAGAGGTTTCAGGCAACGCAAAAGTGTGCGTTTATATTTGGCTGTGAGAGAACGGGCCTCACCAACGAGCACATAGCCATGGCAGATATTTTGGTGACCATCCCCCTCAACCCCTCGTTTTGTTCTTTAAACCTGGCGCAGGCTGTTTTGGTAATGGCCTATGAGTGGTTTCAGCTTTATCAGCACAACAAAACACCTAAGAACCGTCAGTTTAAGGTGGCGCCTAAAGAAGAGCTCATGGGGTTTTTGCATCAGCTAGAAGAAGGGTTGGACAAAACGGGCTTTCTGCGTGTGGCCGAAAAGCGCCCTGGTATGGTAACGAATATCCGAAATATGTTCACTAAGGCTAGCCTAACGTCGCAAGAGGTGCGCACGCTAAGAGGAATCGTCAACTACTTGTTGAAGGGTGAGCGAAATTAACCGCTTATTCACAAGGGTTGAGGCGCTTTTGCGCCGATCGCAATTATTCAACAACAAACCAGTTATATTTTTGCAAACATGACAAATTATGTTAATATAATTTTACAGAGATAAAGGAAATTATTATGAAATGCTTAAAATACGCAACATTCGCTGCCCTAGGTTTTACCTTTACTGTTGGAAACGTGGCTGCAGCGGAAGCATTGCCCGGTTGTGGTATCGTTAAAGCAATGGCGTTAGAGGCAAGCTTTGAAAAGCAAAACGCAGAGTATGAAGCAGGAGCTGCAGAACGACAATTAAATGTTAAAGCCATTGAGCTTAGCGAGGCAATTGCAGAAAACAATGATGAAAAAATAGAAGAAATTTTGAAGGAGTTTCCCGACGCCTCTACTAAAACCACACCCCCAGCAAATGTTGTTACAGCTATTACGGCAGCTGCCAAGGCGGGTAACGCTGCATTAATTGCAAAGCTAGCCCAAAACCCTAAAATAAACGTGAATGAAATAAGCGTGAGCGAATTAGAATACACGCCGTTGTTGCACGCTTTTGCAAAAGGGCATCTTGAGGCAGCCAAAGCATTGGTAGATGCCAAGGCAGATGTGAAGGCAACAGATCAAAAGGGCGCCGGTGTTGTTTCTATCGCTGTTGAGAGCCAGTTTCCTCAATTAGTAGAGTATGCACTGGAGTTAGGGAAAGAACATAACCTGCCCATGGATAGTAGTGGATTAGAGCATCTGCCTGGCAGTACACCATTGGGTTTAGCCCACAAGATTGAAGACGAAAGCGCCAAAGTGAAGATAATTAAAATGTTGCAAGAAGCCGGCGCTACAAAAGTTGTGTATGCTGGCCAAGAGTTGAAATAACGCGCGTGTATTTAACCTATAGTTGCAGCCGGTGACAGAAAGCTGTTATCAAAATAGCAATGCATGTTGGTTAAGCTATTCAGTTTTCACTTTACCGGCTTGGACGCATTGCGTATACCTTAAATAAGTAAAAAGAGGAGCCAGTGTACATTATTTTGCAACCACTATTAGATGTGATTTTAAAGGTGATTAGTTTGTATCAATATGTGTTGATTGCAACAGTCATTATCAGTTGGCTCATCGCATTTGATATTATAAACACCTATAGCCGCACAGTAATGACAATTATTAATGCCTTACATGCGTTGACGGAGCCTTTGCTCGCGCCCATACGCAGACTCCTCCCCCCCATGGGTGGTTTAGACCTGTCGGTAATTGTTTTGTTACTGGGGCTTTGGTTTGTGCAAGGCGTTGTGCTTAAACTAAGTCAGGCGCTGTAAAAAAAGCTATGCCTCTTATAAACGGTAAACAGCTTGCGGCCACCCACCTGCAGCGTTTAAAGAAAGAAATCATTAAGCATAAGGCTACCCCTTGTTTAGGAATTATTATGGTTGGTGATGATGAACGAAGCGCGGTGTATGTGCGCAACAAGCAGCGTCGCGCCCAAAAGGTGGGGATAAACACACGGTTGAGCCATTTGCCCGCACATGTGTCACAAGAAGAGCTGCGCTCACATATAAAAGCCCTTAACGAAGATAAGTCTGTTAACGGTATCATTCTTCAGTTGCCAATACCCCAACATTTATCCCCGCAGGAGCTTCTTGAGGCTATAGCTCCGGAAAAAGATGTGGATGGGTTGCACCCTCTTAACATTGGTCGTTTGCGCTCAAGCGGGCTAGGGATAAAGCCGTGCACGCCAAAAGGTATTATGTCCCTGATCCATACCGTGAGCCCCACTATTGCAGGGAAATTAGCGGTTGTTATAGGGCGGTCAGACATTGTGGGGAAGCCCATTGCAACCTTGCTCATGCATAGCAACGCAACCGTTATTCATGCCCACTCACGTACACAAAACCTACATACGCTTACGAAGCAAGCCGATATTGTTGTAACAGCCGTAGGAAAACCAGGGCTGTTAAACGCCACCCATTTTAAAGATGGCGCTATTGTTATTGACGTGGGTATCAGCGCTATTGATGGGAAGCTCCACGGCGATGTAGAGATGAGCGATGAGCTTGCAAATAAAACACACGTAACCCCCGTCCCGGGTGGTGTGGGCCCTATGACAATAGCAAACTTGTTAGAAAACACATACGAAGCCTATAAAATGCAGGTAGCACATGACAGATAACGGCCGTTTTAAACCTAAAAAAGATTTCACCCAGAAGGTTGCTTCTGGCCGGCAACTTACCAAAAAGGTCAAGACATCGCGGGGGCGCACAGTCTCTTCACAGAGGTGGCTGCAACGCCAACTCAATGACCCTTATGTGGAGGCAGCAAAAGAGCTAGGCTATCGATCGCGCGCAGCGTTTAAGCTGGCCGAAATAAATGAAGAATGTAAGTTGCTTAAGCCCGGCCAGGTGGTGGTAGACTTAGGGGCGGCCCCCGGTGGATGGAGTCAAGTCGCTGCCCGTGAGACCCACAGCACTGATAGTGCCACAAAGGTATTTGGTATTGACCTTTTAGAGGTGGAAACTATACCGGGTGTAAAGCTGCTGCAAGGTGACTTCCTGGCCGAAGATATGCAAGCCGATCTAAAAGCGCTGTTGCCTGGGCCGGTAGATGGCGTCATGAGTGATATGGCGTCTTCTGCCACGGGGCACCGCCAAACAGACCACATTAAAACAATGGCGTTGGCAGAAATGGCCTTTAAGTTTGCACTGCAAAACCTAGCGGAAGGAGGATTTTTCTTAGCCAAAGTGTTGCGCGGTGGCACGGAGGGAGATCTTTTGCAAAACCTGAAACACCACTTCAAAAAGGTAAAGCACATTAAGCCCCCCTCTAGCCGCAAAGACTCGCGAGAGATGTTTGTGGTGGCGCAGACTTTTAAAGGCATTATTCTCTGAGGTTTATAATCTGCCTTAGCCAGAATAGTGGTATAGCAAGGTGGGGGGCAGACGCCTCTGATGTTATGGCTAGATCGTGAAATAACTTATACTCACTCTTGCAATTGGAACACGCTTTTTAGTATCTTGTCAGAAGCAAAAAGTAAAAAATGATTATCACAATAGACGGCCCATCTGCCTCTGGCAAAGGAACTCTTGCGCAAAACTTGGCTAATCACTATGGTTATTACTACATTGATTCCGGCTTGATTTATCGTTACCTGGCCTATATCTGCGTGAACCAGCAGATCACAATTACGGAAGAAGCTGCCGCAAAGTTAGTGGCGAACATTCCTTTAGCTATAAAAGATCAAAACATTTTTAGAGCCCCCCATATTTCATCTATTTCCTCAGAGGTGGCCGTATTCCCTAAGGTGCGTGAACGTATAAAAGACTATATTCACAAAATTGCACATGAGCAGCTGGCGAAGGATAGCGGGATTGTTATTGACGGCCGCGATTGTGGTAGCAGCCTTTTCCCGCAAGCGGATATAAAAATATATCTAACAGCAGATTTAATGGTACGCGCGAAACGTCGTTATAAAGAGCTTCTTGAGCGCCATAATCTGGTTACGCTAGACGAAGTTTATGCAGACATGAAAGACCGCGACGTACGTGATATGACACGCAAGGTCTCGCCTCTTACTAAGCCTGAGGATGCCTTAGAGATTATTTCAGATAATTTGAATGAAAAGGATGTGCTGAAGAAGGTTGTAGAAACGCTGAAGGACATGGGGCTTTGAGAAGGCAGCCCGTTTGAGCTGCCTTAATTTTGTTTAGTGAATGATAGACGGGTCAACCCACCCAATGTTTCCATCCTTGCGGCGAAACACTACGTTGAGCTGACTGTTACCTGCGTTCTTGAATATAAGCGTAGGGGCGTCTTCTAGGTCCATTTGAGTGACCGCTTCGCCAACGGTAAGCGTGGGAATTTCGAGTTGCGTTTCTGCAATAATGGCTGGGTGCTTTTCATCTTCGAACTCATCCTCACTCATGCCGTCAAGCACAAATTTTTGCACTTTCATGCTTTCTTTCGCGGCCATGCGGCTATGACGCTTTTCATCTTGCAGCTTGTTTTTGTGGCGCTTTAGGCGGGTGGCCATTTTATGAATGGCTGCATCAGCGGCGCCGTATGCGTCAGGGCTGTGAGCATGGCTTTGTACATTAAAACCACGTGCGATATGCGCATCAACATTTACGTAAAACTGTTGATGCATTTTTTCAATCACCACATGCACTTCATGGGCATCGGCAATATAACGCACGATAACCTCTTTTAAGTGTGATTGTATGTGCTTGGTTAAGGCTTCACCGATGTCGGTGTGTTTACCAGAAACGTGTATGTTCATGACTTATCCTTTTTTCTTTATTTTATCATAATCGCCATGGGGAATCTATGATTAAGCTGTGACGTTGTCGTTCCAAATCATATGACCACACAAGATTTCCACACTTTCTATTTCAGTGTGACTATTATATATTCTAACCATAAAATGATAAGGCAAGTTCATGAAAACCAATAATATTCGCAGTGCTTTTACACATTACTTTCATCAGCAGCAACACACGGTTCGGCCGTCTAGTCCGTTGGTGCCAAAAGAAGACCCAACGCTTTTATTTACAACAGCGGGTATGGTGCAGTTTAAGAACTATTTCACGGGGGTGGAAACGCCAACCTATACCCGAGCCACCACGGTGCAAAAATGTGTGCGGGCGGGCGGTAAGCATAACGACCTTGAGAATGTGGGGTACACGGCCCGGCACCACACGTTTTTTGAAATGCTGGGGAACTTCTCGTTTGGCGACTATTTTAAGGAGGAGGCGATTCCGTTTGCGTGGGAATTTTTAACAAAGGTTGTGGGGCTTGCACCGGAGAAACTTTTAGTAACGGTATATCACACGGATGAAGAGGCGGTGCGAATCTGGAAAAAGGTTACAGGTTTTAGTGACGACAAAATAATACGCATCGCCACCAGCGATAACTTTTGGTCCATGGGCGATGAGGGGCCTTGCGGGCCGTGTACCGAAATCTTTTATGATCATGGCCCCAATGTGTGGGGTGGGCCTCCAGGTAGCGCGGAAGAAGATGGCGATCGCTTTATGGAGATTTGGAATTTGGTATTCATGCAATATGAGCAATATTATGACGCCGACGGGAAGCATTGCCGACGCGAACTTCCAAGCCCGTCTATCGACACCGGCATGGGCTTAGAGCGTTTGGCCACCGTGCTGCAGGGGGTAAATGACAACTATGACATTGACCTCTTCCAAAACCTGATAAAGGTTTCAACGGACATA
Organism: Alphaproteobacteria bacterium; assembly: GCA_030433125.1. Classification (GTDB taxonomy): domain Bacteria; phylum Pseudomonadota; class Alphaproteobacteria; order UBA6184; family UBA6184; genus JAUIKZ01. Next base: position 11,893 of record JAUIKZ010000018.1, on the reverse strand, counting down.
ACCGGGGTGGCCGCTGTGGGTGACCACAAGCCTTCACATAAGGTGATTGCAGACCACCTTCGTTCTGGCGCGTTTTTAATTGCAGATGGGGTGCTGCCCTCTAACGAGGGGCGGGGGTATGTGCTACGTCGTATTTTGCGCCGTGCTATGCGCCATGTGCATAAGCTAGGGTATGAGGATTTGTTGTTACACAAAATGGTGACGCCACTTATTACGGAAATGGGTGACGCCTACCCAGAGCTAAAACGGGCTGAGGCGGCCATTACAGAAACCTTGCGGGGCGAAGAAGATAAATTCCACACCACGCTTCGTCGCGGGATGGGCTTGCTAAAAGAGGAAATGGCCCGGGTGGCTGGTGGCGGGCAACTGCCAGGCGAGGTGGCGTTTAAACTCTATGACACATACGGCTTTCCGGTGGATTTAACACAAGACATTTTGAGGGGTGAACAGAAAACGCTTGATGTAGATGGGTTTGAGGCGGCCATGGAAAAACAGCGTGAAGAGGCAAAAGCTAGCTGGGTGGGGTCGGGCGCCGCCAAGCAAAGCCCCTTCTGGTTAGCCCTTTCAAACAAGCTGGGCCCAACAATGTTTTTAGGATATGAAAGTGAGCACGGCGAAGGTGTGATCGAAGCCCTTGTGAAAGATGAAGCGGACGTAACCCAAGCAAAGCAAGGGGATGAGGTGCAGGTTGTGCTGAACGCGTCTCCTTTTTATGGGGAGTCTGGTGGGCAGATGGGCGACGCTGGATTCATCAAGGCGCCTGAGGGGGTTATTGAAATTACCGACACCCAAAAGCTTAATGATATGCACATCCATTTTGGTCGTGTGACGGAAGGCTTTGTGAACGTGAATGATCAGGCACATTTAACGGTGAATCGCCAACGACGCGAAGGCTTGCGGGCGCATCACTCGGCCACACACTTGGTGCATGCCGCTTTGCGTAAGGTGCTTGGCGAGCATGTGGTGCAAAAAGGGTCGCTCGTAGCGCCGGATAAACTACGTTTTGATTTTACCCATAATGGCGCCTTGACGCTGGAGGAGCGCTTGGAAGTAGAAGGTTTGGTGAATCATTATATTCGCCATAACAAGCCGGTGCAAACGGTTGTGTCTACACCTGAAGAGGCAATGGAAAAAGGCGCCATGGCCCTGTTTGGGGAAAAATATGGTGATAACGTGCGAGTGGTGTCTATGGGGATTGAGGGTGATGACGCCTTTTCACTAGAGCTTTGTGGGGGCACACATGTGCACGCGACGGGCGACATCGGTTATTTTAAAATTACAGATGAATCTTCGGTGGCGGCAGGGGTGCGCCGCATTGAGGCGGTGGCAGGGGCGGCTGCTCATAACTATGTTGAAGAAAGCTTTAAGCAGCTACATAACATTGGTGCGAGCCTTAAAGTGCCGGCTAACCAAGCCATTGAGAAAATTGAAACCCTGAAAAAAAACCTGCGTGACCAAGAAACGCAAATTCAAGGCCTGCGTCTGCAGCTAGCACGGGGTGGCAGTTCGGCGGCTGACCAACCAGAGGACTTAGGAAATGGCATGAAGTTATTGCACAAAAAGCTGCAAGATGTGCCCACCAAAGATTTGCGCTCTATTTTAGATGATATGAAAAAGAACGCGTCGCAAACAGTGATATTGATCAGCGCGACAAATGACGGAAAGGTGAGTTTGTTGGTAGGGGTGACGTCAGACCTCACGTTAAAAGTGCAAGCGGCTAACCTTATAAAAGAGCTTGTGCCTTATGTGGGGGGGAAGGGCGGTGGTGGCCGCGCTGACTTTGCGCAAGGGGGCGGAAACGATGCAGGCGGTATCGAGGCGGCGTCAGCCCACCTTAAAAAGCTGTTGCAGGCACAATAACATGAAATGGCTACGGCAAACCTTTCAGCAGGTGAATCTAAGCCCGTTGGTGTTTGCCTTGGCCTTAAGTTTGTTGGGCTTGATCACGCTTTATTCGGCCAGCTATGGCACGGCGCACAAATGGGCATCCCGGCAAACACTGCACATTGCCCTAAGCCTTATACCGCTGATCCTTATTACAAAAATTGAGCTGCGCCATTTTAAACATTATGCCTACCCCATCTATGGGGTTTGTTTAGCCTTGCTGTTAGCTGTTGAGGTGGGTGGCCATATTGGCATGGGGGCTCAGCGTTGGATTAACCTTGGTTTTATGAAACTGCAGCCTTCCGAGCTAATGAAGATTGGTTTGCTGTTGGCGCTCGCCCGGTTTTATTGTCACCTCAGCCTTAAAGAGGTGAAGCGGTTTGAAAATTTGCTCCCTCCCTTACTGCTTATCGCTATGCCCACAGCGTTGGTGCTGAAACAGCCCGACCTAGGGACGGCTTTGTTATTGCTTATGTCAAGCGCTGGCATTATGCTGTTGGCGGGCGTGCCTTTGTATTACTTCTTGGTAGCGGGTGGTGTAATGGTAGCATTTGTGCCGCTTATTAAAAGCCATTTACATGATTATCAACTCAAACGGATTGAGATTTTTTTGAACCCTGAGCTCGACCCCTTAGGGAAGGGGTATCATGTGATGCAATCTAAAATTGCCCTAGGCTCTGGTGGGTTTTGGGGGAAAGGCTATTTGCAAGGCACCCAAGCGCACCTTGACTTCCTGCCCGAAAAACACACCGACTTTATCTTTACCATGTTTGGGGAGGAGTTTGGATTTGTGGGGGCCTTCATATTAATTGTATTGTTTGGCTTTTTTTTGTTGAGCTGTTTTCGCACAGCTTTTCAAGCCAAAACCTCTTTCGGCAAGTTGCTGAGCTTTAGTTTGGCGCTCTTGGTGTTTTTTTATGTGTTTGTGAACATTGCTATGGTGGCTGGCATGCTGCCTGTGGTGGGCGTGCCGTTGCCGTTTGTATCATATGGGGGCACCTCTATGATTTCATTGTTTATTATTGTGGGGTTTGTTTTAGCTAGCAGCAAAGAAAAAAAGCGCCGTAGCAACTTTGAGTAAAGTAAAGGCCCCGTTTGGGGGCCTTGTTGCACGGCTATTTCAGAAATAACGTGTGTAGGTTAGGTTAACAGCAACCTGGTGGTTTGTGGCTTTTGTAGGAAGAATATCTTCATCCTCTAATTCTTTGTTTGTTAAGTGCCTCTTTATAAATGGGTTCTCCGCCATGGTCGCGTCACCTGATTTCATGGACATTTGGCCATATGTGATATACGCACCAAATGCAGAATGCTCGTTAATGGCGTAGTCATAGCCCAATCGGAAGAACCAGTTTGTAAAACCATCGGACTCTAACTTGTGCATCTTTAGACCTTCATGGTCTGTGCTGCTATAATCGGCTAGCCATGTTATGCCGTGCATCCAGAGGTTGTATCCAGCGCCACCATAAATATGGTGTTTGCCCGTTACATAACCCACACGCACTAAGGGAGCCAAGAAAGGGATGTCTGTTTCTAAGCCAATGCGGACATTGTTAGAAGCCGCGAAGCTGTAACCCATAGAGGCGCTTAGGTTTGGTAAAAACTTAGTTAAAATCTTACTGGATTTATCTGTGATCTCGAGACTTGGGTTAGTCATTTTAGCTTTTATATCTCCAAATTTTTTACCTGTGCCGGTTATATGGTTATAAGATCCACCCAGTTTGACTCCCATAAAAAAGCCCTTAAAGTAAGTTTTGTGCGGGCAAGACTTCGGGATAACTTTTACGTTAGGTTCAGCGGCTTTTGTAACAGCTGTTAGGGCTAGCAACCCGCTAAACATTGATAGTAATTTTTTCATTGATTCCTCTTTCATTGTCTAGTGGAGTTTATCTTGAGTTAATAATATGTCAATAAAATTTTAACTATTATATAATAATGACGCTCTATGCCTGTTAAATATATTGTTCGAACTGGCGTGACGCTGGATAGTATGGTATAAATGCTAAGAATATATAGGATTAAAATGGCAAGAGTTACGATTGAAGATTGCGTAGAAGAAATTTCAAATGAGTTTGACCTCGTGGTGTTAGCCGCTGAAAGAGCCTCTCAACTTTCTTTGGGTGTTGCTTCAGAGCTTGAAAGAGAGAATGATAAGAACACCGTGTTAGCCTTGAGGGAAATAGCTGAGGGTGTAGCCGATGAAGAGACGCTCCGTGAGGCCGTGGTTAAAAACATGCAACGTGTTCGTGTGGCTGATGAGCAAGAGCCTGAAGAAGATAAAGACTGGAGCGAGCAAATTAAGCAATTGTCAGCAGAGCTTAGTAGTTTAGAGGGCAATGATGACGAGGCCTCAGAAGAAGAGATGCCGGCTATTGACGAGGACGCCACTCAAGAGGAGGCTGAGTTCATTCAAGAGGAGGATGAACTGCTTAACAAACTAGGGTTTGATACCGAGGAAGAGACCCCGACGGATTCTGAAAACAGCGATATGTGATAGGGTTATGGCCACAGAAAAACCTGAACACCCCCTACCTCTTACGCCTAGAGATCTGGCCAGGTTGGTAAAGGCTTATGATCCTTATTGCGACGAACAACTGGTTGTAAAAGCATATAATTTTGCACAACAAGCTCACCATGGTCAGTTTCGGGCCTCTGGTGAGCCTTTTTTCACCCACCCTTTAGCTGTAGCTGAGATCGCCACTACACTAAAACTTGACCAAACCTCCATTGTAACCGCCCTTCTACACGATGTTGTAGAAGATTGTAACATTAGTTTGCAGGAGATAGAGCAAGAGTTTGGAGCCGAAGTGGCCAAGCTGGTTGATGGTGTGACTAAACTTTCGAACATCAAAATTAAGCGCGATCAAACAGCAGCCTTAGCGCAGGCTGAAAATTTTCGCAAGCTGGTTTTGGCTACGTCGCAAGATTTGAGAGTGTTATTGGTGAAGCTTTGTGATCGCATGCACAACATGCGGACCCTTGGTTTTTTACCAAAAGAGCACAAACGAAAAAAGATCTCTCTTGAAACCAAAGAGATTTTCGCGCCTTTAGCAGAGCGACTAGGTATGCAGCGTGTGCACGATGATTTAATGTTGCATGCCTTTAAAAATCTGCACCCAGACGCGTATGATGCTATTGAGCGCCGTAAAAAATTGTTGTTTGAGAAAAAAGAAGACACTGTTGGAACGGTTGTTAGCGCCTTAAATGACCTTCTCGGTAAGGCTGGTTATAAATCACAAGTAACGGGACGTGAAAAATCGACCCCTTCCATTTGGAAGAAAATGAAGAACAAAAATCTCCCGTTCGAGCAGCTTTCCGACATTATTGCTTTTCGTATTTTAGTGGAAACCACGCCCCAGTGTTATCAAGTATTGGGCCTTATCCACAGCACCTTCCCTGTTGTGCCAGGACGTTTTAAGGATTATATAAGCACCCCTAAACCCAACAACTATCAGTCGCTACATACGAGTGTTATTGGTCCCAATAAAAACACCATCGAAATTCAAATTCGCACATATGAGATGCATAGAACAGCCGAAATGGGGATCGCGGCCCATTGGGAGTATAAGCAAGGGCGTGGGGTGGCCGACCAAAAAACATTCCGTTGGTTAAGAGAGCTGCTAGATATTCTTGATCACTCAACTACGCCTGAAGAATTTCTCGAACATACAAAGCTTGAGATGTATCAAGACCAAGTTTTTTGCTTTACACCCAAGGGCGAAATTATAGCCTTACCACATGGCGCTACCCCCGTTGACTTTGCCTATGCCGTTCACACTGACGTAGGCAACCGGTGTGTAGGTGCTAAAATTAATGGCCGCATAGTCCCTTTGCGCGTGGCTATTAGTAACGGTGATCAAATAGAAATTATCACCTCTAAAAACCATTCGCCCTCTCCTGCGTGGGAACGATTTGTTATTACGGGTAAAGCTAAGGCCTGTGTAAAAAAATACATTGCCGAGAAGCAACGCACTCAATACACTGAGCTTGGGCGCAACCTCATCCAAATGGCTTTTAAGGGGGCGAAGCTACCAGCAAGTGAAGCAAATGTAAAAGTGCTGACTGAGCATTTCCACTTAAAAGACCAGGAAGAGCTGCAGGCACGTGTGGGCATGGGGCGAATAACCCCCCCCCAACTTGCCTCCGTTATTCAAACACATATAGGTGACAAGAAAGAAACTAAAGAAGAAAAAGCAACAGCTAGCCCAGAAGACTTTAAGCTAAAGCAGGTTACCAAAACCGACGGTGGGCTAAGCATTCAGGGGCTGGTGCCAGGTCTGGCTATTCATTATGCCAAATGCTGCCATCCTCTACCGGGTGAGCGGATCGTTGGCATTATTGTAACGGGAAAGGGGGTAAGGATTCATACCTTCGATTGCCCAAATCTTCAACAGTTTTCAGCCTCACCAGACCGTTGGATAGATGTGCAGTGGAGCGATGATGTTATTGCTAAAAAGGGAGAAGCCTTTTTTATTAGCCGCTTAAAGCTGTTGATGGAAAACACAAAAGCTATGTTTGCCTCGATAACCGGGGTGATTGCTGCAGAAAATGCGAACATTAGCAACTTAAAAATAATCCGCCGTACAGAAAGCTTCTTTGAAATGCTGGTTGATGTTGAGGTGAAAAGTTATGTGCAGCTATCGCAAATCATGGCTATTTTACGCTCACTCGAACATGTGATATCAATTGAGCGCGCATGATTTACGGAATCGGATCTGACCTTATCGAGGTGGCCCGTGTGGCCATATTGCTTGACCGGCATGGGGACCGTTTTTTACGCCGCTGCTTTAACCCTCAGGAAATAAAACCCAAATACCAGAACCCAAGCGTTCACTATTACGCTAAGCGCTTTGCAGCTAAGGAAGCCTTCGCAAAAGCCTTGGGCGTGGGGATTGGCCGCGGCGTTAATTTAAAAGAGATCGCCTGTATTAATAATGCAATGGGGAAACCAAGTATAGTGCTTGAAGGCGAAACCCTCGCCACGTTTCAGCATTTGGCGGGGCGTGCGTGTGTTCACATAACCCTTTCGGATGAGCGACATTATGCCCAAGCCTTTGTGCTTATTGAGAGCCTTGTTGGGTCGCCATAGCCAGAGCAAAAGGCAATACAGCTTCTAGGGGGGCAGAGCAATAGGGACTATGGAGGGTAGCGTTTTGAATGTGTGTGGGGAGGAAGTCTTGCCCGTTTGTGATTGTTGCCCACCACAACCCCCTCCCCTGATGATTTTTTATGAGGGCGATTTTAGAGTGGGGTTTATTCCTTCGGCGCAAATTCAACGCCTGTGAATCGGTTGTCACGGGGGAAACCAAAAGGGGCCAGCCTCCCTGCTTGCGCGCGCTTGCCAAGCCAATTGGTGAAGTCATTTACCGTGCGGGTTTTGTCGCCCACGGGCCATTGTAAGGTTCCATCAATTTCAAGCCCTATGGCGTCTCGTAGTTTGCCCTCTTTAAACTTTTGGAGCACCACGCCGCGGCCCCGCTGGAGTTCGGGTATGTCCTCGGTTTGTAAAATAAGCATTTTACGGTTTGAGTTCATGAAGGCCACGTAGCTGTGATTGAGCAACATGGCTATCACGGGCGGTTCACCTGGTGTTACGTTCATAATTTGCTTGCCGTTGCGGGTTTGGGCGATGGCGTGCTCGAGCTTTACTTTAAACCCGCGGCCCATAATAGTCGCCAGTAGAATATGCTGGTCACTATCACTCTCCGACGCCTTAAAAGCGGCGAGAATATTTTCTTTTGGTTCTAGGTCAATGGCTAGGCGTAGGGCCTCACCAAACCCTTTACCTCGTTGAATTTCGTGGGCGTTCAAGGTGTAAAAGCGCCCGTTGGTAGCAAACAAGAGTATTTTATCAGTGGTGTGACACTCTGTCGCTAATTGCAGCTGGTCACCATCTTTAAACTTAAAGCTATCAGCGGCAATGTTGTGGCCTTTGTAAGCCTTGAGCCACCCCATTTTTGAGAGCACCACCGTGATGGCTTCTTTTTGAACTAAGGCCTCGGTGGTGATTTCCACGGCCTCCACCGCTCCTTTAAGGATGGTACGCCTTTTAGTGATGGGTTTTTTCCCGAATTGCTTTTTAAGCTCTTTAATGCCTTGGGCGATATGTTTTTTCTGCTCCGCTTCACTCGCGAGAAGGGTGTTCAGCTGATCGCGTTCTGCTTGAAGTTGCTGTTGCTCTTCTTTGATTTTAATTTCTTCCAGCTTACGCAAATGGCGCAGCTTCATGTTTAAAATGGCCTCGGCTTGAATATCACTCAGGCTAAAGCGCTTCATCAAAACGGGCTTTGGCTCATCTTCTTCTTTAATAATGGCGATCACTTCGTCGATGTTGAGGTGGGCAACTAACAAGCCTTCGAGTAAGTGGAGACGGTCATTAATCTTGTTGAGTTTAAACTGAGAGCGGCGGCACAGCACCTGAATTTGGTGCGTTAAGTAGGCTGTTAACAGTTCTTGCAAGTTGTGAAGTTTGGGCACATTGCCCGCTGTTAGCACATTGAGGTTCACTGGGAAGCGCGTTTCCAATTCAGTGTTTTTGTAGAGCAGCTCCATCAGCATGTCGCTTTCCACATTGCCATTTTTCGGTTCAATCACAATACGAATGTCTTCGGCGGATTCATCGCGGAAGGTGCCCATAAGGGGTAGCTTTTTCGCTTCCAGGAGCTCCCCCATTTTTTCCAGCAGCCGTGATTTTTGCACCATGTAGGGGATGTCAGTGATCACCACTTCATATTGTCCCCGCTTGAGCTCCACAATCTCATAGTTGGCCCGTAAGCGAATAGACCCGCGCCCCGTTTTGTAAATAGAGCGTAAGGCCTCGGTGCTCTCTACTATCGCCCCGCCGGTGGGGAAGTCGGGGGCGCTGACTATATTCGTCAATTCATCAATGGAGGCGGATGGCTTTTTAAGCAACAGCAACAAGGCGTCCCAGAGCTCCATAATATTGTGAGGGGGGATGCTGGTGGCCATACCTACGGCAATACCCGTAGCGCCATTAGCGAGAAGGTTGGGGAAGTAGGCGGGCATCACGACGGGTTCTTTGTTCTCCCCGTCATAGGTTTTACTGAAATCGACGGCGTCTTCATTTAAGCCTTCAAGCATGAGGGCAGCAAAGGATGTAAGGCGTGCTTCGGTGTAACGCATGGCAGCTGCATTATCACCGTCAATGTTCCCAAAGTTGCCTTGCCCTTCCACTAAGGGGTAACGTACCGAGAAGTCTTGGGCTAGCCGTACCATGGCATCATAAACGGCCGCATCCCCATGGGGGTGGAATTTACCAATGACGTCACCCACCACACGGGCGCACTTTTTGAAAGCACTTGTGGGGTTTAGGTTGAGCTCACGCATAGCATAAAGCAATCGCCGGTGTACAGGTTTTAAGCCATCGCGCACATCCGGTAGGGAGCGAGACACAATGGTGGAGAGGGCGTAGGATAGGTACCTATCTCCTATGGTTTTTTTTAATTCAACGGATATAATGTTATCGTTCATGCCTGTAATATTCTCATTCGAATGTATGTCGTGGGAGGAAAAAAGTCAATCAGAAGGGTTGTGGCTTGCAGGGCTGTGCTCGAGGCGTTGAGCTAATAGCTTATATTCAGGCTGCCCACGCCCACATAGGTTTCCCTTTTTTCAAGATGTTTTTTCTTGTAGGGCGGCGGGTGAATAGCATTAGCAACAAGTGTTAATAAGTGAAATCTTGCATCATTGCCAGCAATTCCCTCTTGTACAAGGGGCCTAGCCTTGGTATGTATAAAAGAAAATGCGTAAATTTTATAGCGTTCTCAGTGTTTTATCTATAGCCGGCCTGCAGGCGAATACGCCTATGGATATAGTAGGCCTTAAAAACCCGCAGCCCCGTGACCAGGCCAAAGATTATTTCAAATCTACGGATGCCTCTGACCCCTTCTCGCAGCGCAAAACCCAGCCAAAGCTTTATATCGATGAAAGCTTGCGGCAACAAAAGGCCAATAAAAACCTAGATAAGGTTTTTGTGACGCTGAAGAGCATCAACCTAACGGGCAACACCGCTATCCCCAAAGCGCAGCTTCAAGCCATTTGGCGTCCTTATGTGGGCAAGCGTGTTTCTGTGCAAACGGTGTTTGATATTTCTGCCAAAATTTCGGATCGCTATCGGAATGAAGGGTATGTAACGTCCATGGCTTACCTGCCGCCTCAAGAAATAAGCGGTGGGCATATTAATATTCAGGTGGTGGAAGGCTTTATTTCGCAAACCAGCGTGGACCCGCGTAGCACGCGTTTTGCGGCGCTGTACAATTATTACTTGGCGCAAATTCGCAAAAAACGCCCCTTTAATTTAAAAGAGGCCGACAATTACATTTACTTGGCGCAAAAAACGCCGGGGTATACAGTGCACCCGATTGTAAAGGCAGACCCCGCCATTGACCATGGCACTAGTCTCATTTTTAACGTTAAAAAAGAGAAAGCCGCGTCGGCATATTTCAATACGTCTAACTACACGCGGGATATTGGGTTTGTGTTAGGCGGCATGGTGCCAAATATTATGTGGCAGAGCAAAACCTACCTCAATTTTGATAGCGCCTATATTTTGAAGCATTCTACGGGCGTGGACTTTAAACACACTCAATTTTTGAACAAATATGGCACCCGTGGATATTTTGAATATAAATACACTCGCAGTGATAAGATTGTATCAACCGACTCAGGGGAGGGTGAGCTGAAGCGCAAAACCAGCGCACATTTTTTTAATGTAATGGTTATGCATCCTTTAGTGTATAAGCGGGATGCAGCGTGGAAAATGAGAGGGTCGCTGGACATCAATATGCCTTCATCAGAGGCCACTTTCAATGGCAGCTCTGTTATTGATAAGTATGATCGTTTGTTAACCCTGCGGGTAGGGAGCCTGTTTAATGCTACGTGGGATAACATCTTTGCGGAAGTTAGCTTTTTGTTTTCACAAGGTTTACTTAACGTTGACCAAACGCAAACCAGCAAACCAGACTCAAAAGGGCGCTTTAGCAAACTGGGTATTTATAGCATTTTTAACTATAACACGAGCTTTGGTGTGTCAGTGCTCGCTATTATAAATGGGCAGTGGGGGTTCCACAGTTTGCCCCACGCGGAAGAAATTCAATATGGTGGCAGCCTGGTGGGGCGTGGGTACAACGCGGGTGATATTTCGGGTGACAGTGGTATCGGAGGCGTTTTAGAATTACGCTATGATGGCTCGTTTTTGCCGCACTCCTTGCCTTTCTCGCAGTTGTTTATTTCAGGCGATGGGGGCGTGGCGCGGCACAAGGGCGTAGCGTTTGATAAGCAAAATGACACAGTGGCCTCTTTTTCACTGGGCTGGCGGTTTGGCTTTCGCGTGGGCCTCAATGGTGAGCTGCGTGCGGGGTTCCCTTTCATTGCCCCTACAGACAACGAGTTCAAGGCGTATCAACCCCGGTTCTTTTTCAAGCTGGGGTGGAATTTTTAAGCCGGTACCCATTTGCCGTCGGCTTCTTTCCAGCATTTAAGCTGAACAGTGCTGTTCTGCTGCGCAAACTGCTGTGCCTCTTGCAAGCGTTTTTCATCCAGGCTGCTGGCGATAATAACGGCACGGTTATACTGTTCGGCGTGAGCAAAATCAGATGACTCAAGATAAAACACAAATTCTGCTTTATTAGCTGGGGTGACGTCACTCAAGCTTAGCAAGATGGGTTGCTCTTCCGGGTACATATCGGTGGCGCGGGCATGCGGTAGCAACACGGCCCGTGGGTTCCACAACGTGTCATTCACGTGGGTTTGGTACTCTTCCGTTTCACACACCACTAAAGCGCGCTTGTTTTGCTCCAGGGTTTTGGCTAAAAGCTTCGCCAGCAGTTTGTCTGCTGGCGTTGTGCTTGTGCTATAGTAAATAAGCTCCATTAGCGACCTGTCACCATGTTCACTAGTAACTCAACCCCAAAGCCCGTAGCGCCTGGCTGACATGTGGGGCGGCCTTTATCGCTCCATGTCATGCTGGCAATGTCCAGGTGGGCCCACGGGG
>JAUIKZ010000017.1 GCA_030433125.1 Alphaproteobacteria bacterium | reverse complement strand
CTTTCGACAACGTGTTGTGAAGAGCAAACACAGCAGCATCATCAGACGCTTTTGTAATACGACGACCTGTGGACACCTTTGCGATGGCATCTGTCATGCTCGCATTGTTTGTATTTAAATTACGAAGAGCGACACTGGCGCCGCGGTTCGTTAAACTTGTTACTTGTGCTACCATTTTTATTATTCCTTTTCTTATTATTTATATAAGACCATGGTGGTCAAAAAGGAATGAGCAACAAATGTGCCAAAGTATAAAAATTTATCCTATTGAATTGTTTTTTTACATAAAAAGTTTAAGCGGTAGCGCTGATCCAGCCACCACCCAACACACGAGCGCCGTCGTATATAACGCAGGCTTGGCCAGGTGCTATGCCATATTCAGGTGCTTGTAGTTTTACATAAGCTTGGCCGTGAATGTCATGTAGGCTGGCGGGCATGGGCGCCTGGGTAGAGCGAATTTTGACAGTGATGTTGTTAAGGTCTGTGTGGTCCTCCCCCAGCCAGTTGAGCTCGCGCACATACACATACTGTTTCGCCAGCGCTTCTTTAGGGCCCACAACCACCTCATTGGTGTCGGCGTTCACCCTAATCACGTAGAGCGGCTTGTTGGCATTGAGGTAAAGTTTGCGCCGTTGCCCCACCGTATAATTAATGATTCCTTTGTGTTCCCCCAACACATTTCCTTCCCTATCGACAATTTTGCCGGGTTCAAACGCATTGGGGCGAATTTTGCCTATCACCTCGGCATAATTGCCATTGGGGACAAAACATATATCTTGTGAGTCGGGCTTATCGGCAACCTCCAGGCCAAAACGTTCCGCATGGCGGCGGGTTTCATCTTTGCTCATATGGCCAAGAGGGAAGCGCAAATAATCTAACTGTTCTTGAGTTGTAGCAAACAGAAAATAACTTTGATCCCGATGAGGGTCGCTACCAGCATGAAGCTCACCTTTTTTGTTTCTTTGAATACGTTGTACATAGTGCCCTGTTACCATCACGTCGGCTTCTAATTGCTTAGCCGCCTGTAACAAATCTTTAAACTTAACGGTTTGGTTGCATTTTACACAGGGGATAGGGGTTTCACCGGCGAGGTAGGTTTCTACAAAGTCGTCTATTACGCCTTCTTTAAATTTGTCTTCGTAGTTAAAAACGTAATGAGGAATACCGATGCGTTCCGCCACTGTCACGGCGTCATAGATATCTTGACCCGCACAGCAAGCCCCTTTTTTAGGCGCAAAGTCCCCATAATCATAGAGTTGTAAGGTAATACCAATCGTGTCATAGCCTTGCTCAGCTATAAGGGCTGCGGCCACAGAACTATCCACTCCACCTGACATGGCTACAACCACACGGGTTTCATTAACGGGTTTATTGATACCTAAACTATTCATGGGAAAACTTTTATCATTCTTTAAAAGCAAGAGCAAGTACCAACAGGGCCACCGCATGAAGAAAGGTATTGACACCCCAGAGGATGTCACCCCACGGAGGTGTTTCATACGGTGGCTCAGGGATAGAACGGAGCCCCAGCCCCTAGGCATCAAACATTAGCCCTTCAACACTTTTTAGCGCTCTAATGTTTTTTAGCCGTAGGCCCTACACACGCCCCCCCCACCGCAACAGCCTACACTTTTTGTCTTTTCATTGACCTATCCACGGCAAGACTATGTTCATGGTTACGAAGCAATCTAACGATTGAAAGCCGATGTGGCCCCTCTACTAAATCCTCCGGGTAAAATCCATTGTTGTCACTTATTGTGCTATAAGCCCCGTAACTCAACAAAAGCTCTACAAGCACTGGGCTGGCATGCTCACATGCATAATGTAAAGGAGTTCGACCTCTTTTATCACGCTCATTCACAGCGGCCTCACTTACACTTAAAAGCGCTTTAGAAACGAGCACACAGTTTTTAAGACAAGCATACGTTAAAGGTGTTTTCCCATCCTTATCTTTAAGACAAATATACTTCTGGCTTTTATGTGAAATATCAGTGACCAAAAGAACTGAACCAGCCTGAGCAGCCAAATGAAGAGGCGACACGTTGTCCACACTTAAAGTATTTATGGCAGCTCCATGGTCAATCAGATATTTAGCTACTTTCAAGTTTTTAATACTCAAGGCATGCATTAAGGGTGTCCGCCCCTCGTCGTCTCGAGCATTTATCAACAATGGGGCTTTCTCTAACAGTAGTTGAATTAACGGTACGGAATCAATATGAGAAGCAGTATGAATGGGAAGCTGCCCATACTCATTTTCTATTAACAATGTCTTGGTGCTTCTTTCTAAAATCATTTTTACTATAGTTTCGGCTCCCACTGAACAGGCCTCGTTTAAAGCGGTATAATCTCCTAGGCCTATCAGGTCTGTATTAACTCCCCCAAGTATCATAGCTTTTGCTACATCAATATTTTTATTTAGCAACGTATAAACAAGAGGCGGCACTCCTCCCCACTCCTTCCATGTTAAAGAGGGGTTCAACAACCGCACAACCTCGCTAACTCTTGATATATATTCCTCAGAACTCAAACCCTTTTTCGGGACCCACGCTAAATAATGAAGCAAACACCTATCTTTTTCGCCTTCGTTATCCAAACTTAAACTTACCCTAATGTCACCACCGGCAGAAATGCTGGTTTTACATGCCTTCACATTTAAATCTCGTACGGCTTTAATGAGCTCAATAGTTGCTGGGGAGGGAATATCTTCTTCCGAAAATATCGGGGAATCACTCCCAAGCGAAACACCCGAAGCCGGCGGCAAAACATATAGGCTATAGGCGTCGTTAGGGTCCAGCGGAACCAAACTTTTTATGCAGAACGATTCAGGAATGTCAGCATTTTCTGCGCCGGCCATTTGGGCAACAGCTAAGCAGAAAGCCAAAATTATTTTTATCATTTCCATTTTTCCTTTTGACAAGCAATATACCTCTTTCAATAAAAAAGGAAAGCGCCGAATTTATTTCCTACCAACCAGCAAAAAATGCCGGTTCCTTAACTCTTTTTTTACTTGTAAAGCCTAAAGCTATTAAAAATGGTGTTAAATTGAAACTCGTAAGTAAATTTGTAGAACAGTGGGGGACAAAACGATTAGCCGTTATTGGCGGCATCGCTGGGCTACTTATCATTCTTTCCGCTGTTATGACGAGCTACGTTTTTGCACCAAGTTATGCTCTCCTTTATAGCCAGCTCGAAACAGCTGACGCCGGCCAAATTATATCCAAACTCGACACATTAGGCACTCCTTATAAACTCAAAGGAGATGGCTCCCAAATTTGGGTCCATGAAAATGAAGCACCCAAGTTAAGGATGACATTGGCTCAGGAGGGGCTGCCCTCTTCCGGCACGGTGGGGTATGAAATATTTGATCGCACAGAATCATTGGGCACTACAAGCTTTCAACAAGACTTAAATTATTTACGGGCTCTGGAAGGTGAGATTGCAAAGTCACTTCGCTCTATGAAACTGATTCATCAAGCGCGTGTGCACTTAGTCATTCCTAAACGCGAACTGTTTGCGACTGAAGAAAAAGAACCGACCGCCTCTGTGTTTTTAAAAACGAAATTTGCAAGCCGCCTCCCCGATGAAACGATTCGGGCCATTCAACACTTGGTAGCGTCTGCAGTGAAAGGGTTAACGCCCAGTAATATAACGATCGTTGATCAGAACGGTACGGTGCTTGCAGCGGGGGGTGATTCACAATCAGACCCCAGCACCATACCTGCTGCTTCCTATGGAGATCAAATGCGCATTTCCATTCAAGAACGCTTCGGGCGTAACATTGAGTCGATGCTAGAAAAAATTGTGGGCCGTGGAAAATCTCGAGCAGAGGTATATGTAGACCTCGATCTGGACCGTGTTTCTGAAACACTCGAAACCTATGACCCCGACAGTCAAGTGGCACGCTCGGTGCAAAACAGTGAAGACACATCGCAAAACCAAAATGGTGGTCAACAAAACACGGTTGGCATACAAAACAACCTCCCCGGCCAAAACCAAACGAATCAGGGTGGTGCCACAAATATTAATAAAAAGGTGGAAGAAACCATAAACTACGAGATCTCCAAAACAACTAAAACGCATGTGCACGAAACCGGTGTTATTCAACGCCTCTCTGTGGCTGTGATGGTGGATGGCACCTATAACGACAACCAAGAATATGTGCCTCGCCCTGCAGAGGAGTTATCGCGCATCGAAGAACTCGTGAAAACAGCGGTCGGTTTTACAGAAGACCGCGGCGACTCCGTAAAGGTCATTACCATGCCTTTCCAAAAAGAGGTAGTAGAGTTCGCGCCTGATTATGGCAGCAACTTCTTTGGCTTAGAGGCGAAGGATCTCTTCCGTATTCTCGAAATCCTTGCATACATGTTTGTGTTTTACTTCTTCTTCCGTTACCTGCTGACACCCGTCGCTAAAAGTGTAATCGAATCTTTTAGGGCAGAGCAGTTAACGCGTCAGATGGAGGAAGAATTGAAAACCATTAAGGAAGAAACGGAGGCACAAGTGGCCGAAGCTGAAAAAATAAAGAAAGCAGCCGAAAAACGAAAGAAGGCCGCGAACACCCCAGGTGCAACGGAAAACGACCCAGCCTTACCTTATAACGATGAAGACGAGGATGAAGAGGGATACTCACCCTCGCGTGTTAACTTGGCTCACTTCCACAAAAAGGAACGCAATACCAAAAAGGATGTGGAATACATTATCAACGCCTACCCTGCCGAGGCGGCCAACGTAATTTACAATTGGATGAAGGAGGCTAAATAACAATGGCCACGGAAACAAACTACCGCATCAAAGGGCCGCAAAAAGCCGCCGCTTTGGCCCTGTCTCTTGGGGAAGAAAACCTCACCAAGATTTTCAAGTACCTCGACAGGAGCATGGTGAAAAGCCTCTCTCTTGAAATGGCCAACTTACGAAGTGTCGAAGCGAAAGACATGGAAGGGATTTTCAAACAGTTTACCCAAAGCTTAACGCGCGCCGTAGAAATTCAGGGTGGTGTGGATAAAACGGAGGAAATCCTGCGCAAAGTGTTTAGTGAAGACCGCGTTGTTGAAATTATGAAGGAGGTCAAAGGCCCCCTTGGCCCAAACATGTGGGAGCAGATACACCAACTTGATGAAGACATGCTTATTAATTTCTTGATGGACGAGCACCCCCAAACCGTGGCTGTCTTTTTATCGAAAGTGCGATCAGAGATGGCCTCTAAACTGCTGAAGCGCCTCCCAAGAGACGTTTCGGAAGAGGTGGTGGTTCGCATGCTAAAGCTAGAAGACATCCCCTCTCAGATTTTGCAAAACGTTGAAGAAAGCATTCGCCAGCAATTCATGCGCGCGCTTTCTCGTAAAGGTAACCAGGACCGCTTACAGGTGTTAGCCGATATTTTCAACTTTCTGGATGCCAAAACAGAAACCCATCTTATGTCTAAGATTGAGCAGGTGGCCGGGCAAGAGGCAGAAGCGGTGCGTAAGCTTATGTTCACTTATGAAGACATTGTCCGTATTAGTGATGTGGGGATTCAAAACGTTATCCGTAGCGTGGATAAAACAAAACTAGCCACCGCACTGAAAGGTAGCAGTGAAAAAATTAAAGATAAATTCTTTAACAACATGTCGGAACGCGCCAAAAAGCTCACGATGGAAGACATGGAAACCATGGGCCCCGTACGTGTGCGGGAGGTGGAAGAAGCGCAAAACGAGATTCTGGTGATCATCAAGGAGCTTACCATCCAAGGAGAAGTGGTGATCAACATTTCAGAAGATGAAGAGAGGGTGCTTTAATGGTGTTTCAGGCCTTTTCAAACACAACGCACAGCAAGCAAAACAACCGCTTTGAAAGTGCGCTCGACAAGCAGTTTCAGGAAGAGTTAAAAGCCGCCACTCAAAAAGGTTACCAAGAGGGTTTTGAGGAAGGTGAAAAGGCGGGCTACGACAAGGGGCTTTCAGACGGAAAAAAAGAGGGCTACGACGAAGGCTACCAAGCGGCCACAGCCGAATGGAACGCCGCCCAACAACAAAAAGAAGACGAAGCCCTGCAACAGGTGGAAGCGGCCATAAAAGCAATTGCTGACCACCTGCCCGAAGCGGAAGAAAAAGTAAAGCATTTTGCGGCCGTGGGGTTAGAAGCCGCCTTGAGTGCCACCCTGCCCTTTTATGTGCAGCGTCATGGCACAGATGAGGCCACTGCCTTTTTAGAGCAAGCTTTTAAAAGCCTGACTTTAGAACCAGCAGTAACGCTTTACACACCTCTAGAGCTAGGTGAAGCTTATCAAGCCCGCATCGAAGAAATGTGGTCTAACGCCGCCCCTAAAGGCCAACTGACATTTAAAACAGACCCCGACGGCCCCGCCGTAAAATTGGATTGGGGCCAAGGAAGCGCCACCAAACAAATCGAAAGCATTCAACATAACATTTTAACCCTATTAAAAGAAAGGTGTCACAATGAGTGAAAAACTAGACGCAAACGCAACCCCAAAAGCACAAGACAACCAACAGGAGGAGATGGCCCAAAGCATTAAAGCAGCGGCTAAGAACGGCAAGGGAAGCTTATCATGGGAAACGATTTATGACGTGCCGGTGAAGGTATCGGTAGTGTTGGGCTCCACTCACATGCCTCTTCACCGCTTACTTAAGTTAAGCAAAGGCGAAGTCATTGAGCTTGACCGCCGCGTAGGTGAACCCATTGATATTCTCGTCAACGATCGCTTAGTGGCCCGCGGGGAACTTGTGGTGGAAGGCGAGTCGATAGGCGTTACACTAAATGAAATTATAAAAGCCTCAGCCGATGTTGTAAAAGAGGAGCAATAAAATGCGCTTAATGTTAATTGGCCCCCTACATAACCACATGGCGAAAGCCGGCCAAATTGCGATGCAAAATGGCGCACAAGTGGGGCATGTAGATAATACTGATAAAGCCCTATCGCTGTTGCGGGAGGGAAAAGGCGCTGACATTATTTTGATGGATGTGTCGTATTCAGTGAGCCAATTCATTACCCGCATGAAGCAAGAACGCCTTTCTACCCCGGTGATTGCCTGCGGCATTGGTGAGCAAAATCACCAAGATGCTATCAACGCCATTAAAGGGGGCGCTAAAGAATATCTACCTCTCCCCCCCGAGCCAGAAATGATTGCTGCCGTATTTGAGGTGGTGGCTAATAAAAACAAGAAGATTATTTTTGATGACCCTTGCACCAAAGAGATGTTTGAAACAGCCCGGGAAGTAGCCGCGTCTGAGGCCACCGTTTTAATCACCGGGGAATCTGGTACCGGTAAGGAAGTGCTGGCTCGCTTTGTGCACGACAACAGCAAACGTAAGAATGAAAATTTTGTAAGTGTGAACTGCGCGGCCATCCCAGAAAATCTGCTTGAATCAGAGCTATTTGGCCATGAGAAAGGCGCCTTCACGGGGGCGGTTGCCCGCCGTATTGGTAAATTTGAAGAGGCCAATGGTGGCACACTATTGCTGGATGAGATCAGTGAAATGGCGCCACACCTGCAAGCTAAGCTTCTCCGCGCCATTCAGGAACGTGAAATCGACCGCGTGGGGGGCACTAAGCCTGTGAAGGTGAACTTTAGGCTTATCGCCACCAGCAACCGCAACATGTTAGAAGCTGTGGAGAAGAAAGAGTTCCGTGAAGACCTTTACTTTAGGTTGAATGTGATTCACCTTAAAATGCCACCGCTACGGGAGCGCCCCAAAGACATCATCAGTTTGGGCGAGTTTTTTATTGCCAAATACGCAGAGCTCAATGGCATTAACAGTAAAACCCTAACCACTGAGGCACGCAATGCTATGCTAGACTACACCTGGCCAGGTAACGTGCGCGAGCTAGAAAACCTTATGCATCGTGCCGTTATTTTAGGGCGTGATGGCCAAATTCTGCCAGCTGACATCTTCCCTAAAAATATGCAATCTGGCACCAACAGCCCCAAAGCGATAGTGCAAGCCGCCGAAAAAGAACTGGTGGGACGCACCGTCGCCGATGTGGAGAAAGACCTTATTATAGACACGCTAAAGCACTGCTTGGGCAACCGTACGCAAGCCGCGAGTATATTAGGCATATCCATCCGCACCCTGCGTAATAAACTAAAACAATATGAAGAAAGTGGTGAGTTATAATTATGGCACAACCCATGGCAGCCGTGATTGGCAGTTACTTTAAAAAAAGCGAGATTGCTTTTGCCGCAGGTGTATTAGCCATTATGTTAATACTGTTGCTGCCTATGCCCACGTGGTTGCTTGACTTTTCGCTGGCTATCTCTATTGGTGTGTCGCTTCTGATTCTCATGACCACCCTTTTTGTGGAGCGCCCTATTGACTTAACCTCCTTCCCCATGATGCTCCTAATCGCCACCATGTTGCGGCTCTCATTAAACGTGGCGTCCACGCGCCTTATTTTAAGCAAAGGCCATGAAGGCACCAATGCGGCCGGGCATGTTATTAAAGCTTTTGGTAGCTTTGTGATGGGCGGAAACTTTGTTATTGGTCTCATTATTTTCGCCATCCTTATTATCATTAACTTTGTGGTGATCACCAAAGGGTCGGGGCGTATTGCCGAAGTATCTGCACGCTTTAGTTTAGACGCCATGCCGGGTAAACAGATGGCCATTGACGCCGATCTTTCGGCGGGTATCTTAACCGAGCAAGACGCCAAAAAGCGCCGCGAAGAATTAGAAGAAGAATCTAACTTTTATGGAGCCATGGATGGTGCCGCCAAGTTTGTGCGCGGGGACGCCATCGCTGGTATACTCATTACCGCCATCAACATTATTGGTGGCATTTTAATTGGGGTGATGCAAAAAAACATCTCCCTGTCAGCGGCCGCTCATAGTTACACCGTTTTAACCGTGGGTGACGGTTTGGTATCCCAAATCCCTGGTTTAATTGTGTCTACGGCAGCGGGTATGGTGGTGTCTAAAGGGGCCACAAAAGGTGCTGCCGACAAAGCCCTAAGCCAACAACTGGGCGCCTACCCCTTAGCGTTTGCCATATGCGCCATCCTCCTCACCGTGATGGGTGTGTTGCCGGGTCTGCCTTTTATTCCTTTTGCTGCATTGGGAGGTGTGGTAGGATATTTTAGTTATTTGCTTATGCAACAAAAAGAAGAAGAACGCGTGGCGAAAGAAGAAAAAGCACAAGCACCAACGGAAAAAACACCTGCCGAAATGGAGGATGATGAACTAGCCTCAATTTTGGGCATGGACAACATCACCCTTGAGCTGGGGTATGGCCTTCTAACCTATGTGGATGAGAAGGACGAAGAAAACCTCTCCGTGATGGTGAAAAAAATCCGCAAGCAGCTCGCTCGTGAATTTGGCTTTGTGCTACCGGCCGTCCGTATTCAAGACAACTCAAGCCTCGGCACGTATGATTATAACATCTCCATGAAAGAAGTAGAGATCGCCGCCGGTAAAGTGTACCCCGCTAAATTCATGGTATTTAACCCGGGTGGTAATAGCATTGATTTAATGGGCGAAGACACGAAAGACAACACCTTTGGCTTAGACGCCAAGTGGGTGGACAACGTGATGAGAGCCACGGCAGAAGACAAAGCTTACACGGTAGTAGAACCCAAAACAGTTTTGGTGACCCACTTCACTGAAAGCATAAAAGATAGCATGAGTGATCTGCTCACCATGCTTGAAACACAAAAGCTACTAAATGGTTTAGAGGAAACACACCAGAAACTTCTGACCGATAACGGCAACACCGTTACCAAAAGCAACATACACCGCGTGCTGCAAAACTTACTCCGGGAACGCATTAGCATTCGTGACCTACCGGGCATTATTGAGGCCATTGTGGAGTCGGGCATAAATGGCCGCCAAGTTGATGCCTTAACCGAGTATGTACGCAGCCGCATGAGCCGCCAGATATGCGCTCAGTTAGCAAATGAGGAAGGCGTGTTGGAGCTGGTCATGCTCTCCAACGCCTGGGAAGAGGCCTTTATGGAATCACTGGTGAAAGAAGGCGACCGCCACCAACTGGCCATGTCGCCTGAGAACCTACGTGAGTTTGTGCGCCGCCTAGATGAAGTGATGAACTCCGATCTGGTTTTGGGGCGTGACCCTGTGTTAGTTACAGGCCCCATGACGCGCGCCCATGTGCGGACGGTTGTAGAGCGCGTTCGCCCTATGTTACCGGTCTTATCACAAAACGAAATACACGCGAAAGCAAAGGTGCAAACATTAGCACAGATATAAGGATAATGAAAAATGGATATTGTTAAACTTGTCGCAAAAGATATGCTCGCCGCTTTAAAACAAGTACGGCAACTATTAGGTGAGGATGCGCTTATTCTTGAGTCGCGCGAAGTGGAGGGCGGCGTGGAAGTGTCAGCCTCTGCGCCAGAGGACAGCGCACGCCCTCAGCAGCATTCTACCGCCAAACTCAGTGAGCAACATTACGCTAAAATTCATGACATCAAAACGTTCCTCCAAAATCAGGGGGTGTCGCCCCATGGGGTGGAAAAAGTGGAGGCCTTTTTGAAAGAAACCATGTTACAAAATGGTGCAGACTTACCGGTGGCTGAGTATATTCGTTTTATCTTCGAGCAAATGTTCAACACCAACACGCAGAACATTTTTGAGAACCACCGCTGTGTTGTGCTTTCGGGCCCAACGGGCGCTGGTAAAAGCGTTACGATAGCCAAGCTTGGCTTGCTCTCTCTTATGCAGCTAAAGCAAACACCCTTGCTGATTACAATGGATAGCGGCAAAGCCGGGGCGGTTACGCAACTAACAACTTACGCTGGCCACCTTAACGTGCCCTTTGTGCCAACCGATTCACTAAATGCCATAAAGGCCCTGATGGCAGAACATGAAGGGCCTGTGCTGATCGACACACCAGGGTTAACCTCTTTTAAAAGCATCGACTTCGAACCGCGTACGAAGTTGCTGCAAGAGCTAAATGCCAAAGGCGTGTTTGTGGCCCCAGCAGGCACAGATATGTATGAACTGAAACACATGATGCACAACGCAGCCCAAGCTGGTTTTGATACGAGTATCATTACGAAAATCGACACCATCTCCCGCTTAGGTTACTTGTTTGAGCTGTTGGCCAGTGGGATGCAAGTGTCCTACTTCGCCAACAGTCCAAGCATTGGCCAACCTTTGCTAAACTCCGCTCAAGATATAATCAAATCTTTTGAGATGGGTTAGCGAGGGATGGCCTCGCCCGTTTATTGCGGGCCATCATCCTCTTCTTCTTTCTTTCCTTCACCATTTAGCTCTTTAAGCGGCGGATCAATAGGCATCCATCCCCCACTTGTGGGGCCAAAAGCATCGAGCCCACGTGATAACTTAAAATCAAAGCTACCCGGAAAAAGCATAGCTTCGGAGAGGGCGGCGCCATCATCCCCCTTACGAGTTGCGCCAGTGTGCGTTAACAATTTGGTGTAAGGACTTGGCATTAAATCTGAGGCGGAATGGTCTACTCGTGGTGTTGAAAAAGAATAAGATAGCCCCAAAACAGCACCGTCCCCCTCGGTATGAACTGGCACACCAGTCTGCGGAAATGCATTTGGGGAAAAGGGCGATGGTAGCATTGAGGCGAAATAAGTTGGAGTGCCGTGAGCTGGGTAACTGCCACCGCCGCCACCGCCGCCTCCAGCTGAAAGCCTTTCAAATTCAGCAATTTCGTTCTCATTTCCAATGAAGGAACGCACCATTTTTAAGGCCAAAAACGCTTCCCACTGGGGTGTGCCTTCAAGCCCCGCTCGTCTAGCTTCATCAAGAAAATCCTTAGGCTTTATGACCTGCTGAGCCACGGCACACATAAAGTAATCCTCAACTGAATTTGGGTTGCGCCCTTTAACAAAATCAGCCGCTTTTACATTGGCGCCGGCTTTAATCAACGCCAATGCCACTTTTGTATTACCGTGCTCTAACGCCACCATAAGCGGTGTAGCCTGACGCCTATAACTGCGAAGATCTACTTCAATATTTTTAGTACGAAGTAGCTTTTCGGTAATATCAATATCCACTTCAGGAAACGCCGCCAAGTAGGTTAAGGCAGACCGACCCCGCGGGCAACGGTGGTTAAGCTCGATATTATTTTCTAAAGCAATATCTAATATGAGGTGTGGAAGATGTTTTGCAAATACCCCAGAAGTTTTTCTTTTAAACAAGCTGTATATTAAGGGGCTCCCCATCCCTAACCAAGAATCATCACCACTCAAATTCTTTTCCTTTAAAAACGCTTCTAACCTACTAAAAGGGGCAGCATGGTCTAGCGGAGCAAATAACCCTAACCCTTCTCTTTCTTGCCACTTAGATTCACTACCACATTCTTCCACCAATCGCCTAAACTGTTGCAAGCTTGTAACGTGGGTTTGCTCATGGGTGGGTGTTGAATAAGGCACTTCTACGGCAGAAACGCTTTGTACTAAGCCAGCGAGGGCAAGGCTAAATAATTTTTTGTTTTTCATCTGGTGTTCTCCTTGTTGCTTTTGTTATATGTGCGCATTTCAGGGTTTCAAGTGTTTACTTTAAATAAAACTCCATAGGTAGCTCCCTGCTCGGAACAACAAGCACAGAAGCGTTAGGAAAAAGCAATTTACTGAGCAGCACTAAATATTTTACCGTTCTGCTTATCCATCTGGCATTGCTTTCAAGCTTGCGATAAAAGTGCGCGCATCTTTTTGGATTTGCTCTTTCTTTTCCCTATTCATTTTTTCGAGCGTTTTATACGGCATCCCGAGGCGATGATTTGCCTTGAGTTTATCCTCATGCTTTATAAGATAATTCCAATACAAGTAATTGAATGGGCACGCCCCCTCGCCTGTTTTCTTCGTTACCGAATAATGGCAGTTTTTACAAAAATCAGACATTTTGTTAATGTAATTACCACCCGAAATATAAGGCTTTGTGCCCATGATCCCGCCGTCCGCATAGGTGGCCATCCCAATGGTGTTGGGCATCTCCACCCATTCAAAGGCGTCAATATAAACAACTAGATACCACTCATGAATCTCTTGCGGACGCACCCCAATAAGCGCTGCAAAATTCCCCGTGATCATCAAACGCTGAATGTGGTGTGAGTAGGCGTGCTCTTTAGTGTGTTTAACGACATGGCGCACGCAGTTCATTTTAGTGTCACCGCTCCAATAAAACCAAGGCAACGGTGTTTTATACCCCAAGGCATTACTATTGGCATATCCTGGCATAAAATGCCAATACAACCCGCGCACAAACTCACGCCAGCCAATCACTTGTCGGATAAACCCTTCTGCACTCGCTAACGCCACATGCCCAGCATAATACGCTTGCTCAACCGCTTCGCACACCTCAATTGGTTCTAACAAGCCATTGTTCAAGTAATGAGATAAAGTGCTATGGAAAAGGAACGGCTCCTTTTGCAGCATAGCATCCTGATAGGGACCAAACTGTGGAAGAAGCTTCTCCACAAAATAATCCAGCGCCTGCAAAGCCCCGCGGCGTGTGACGGCTATATTAAAAGGCTCAATATCCCCAAAGTGATCGGCGAAACGCTGAGCCACCAGCTTTTGAACATCGCGGGTAATTTTATCTAGCGCAAATACTTTCGGGGCTGGAATGGCCTCATCGGTCTCTAAGGGGTTGCGGTTTTGATGGTCATAGTTCCATTTCCCGCCTTCTGGTTTTCCCTTATTCATGAGCAGCCCTGTTTTTCGGCGCATGTTGTGATAGAAGTTTTCCATCACTAAATGATATTTGCTTTTTTGCTTTTGTGCCCAGTCAGAAAACGCCTTTAAACTGCACACAAAACAGGTGTCTTCTCGCAACGTAAGCTTTACACCCGCCTCGTTAGCGATTTTCTTTATGAGCTGCAGTTGGCGATACTCGCCGGGATGGGTTACCACCAACTCTTGTGCGTGATGGGTTTTAATAGCCTGGGGCAACACCTCGGGGATCGTAGGCTTGTGACCCGTTTTATAAAGACTATAGTAAGAAACATTGTACCCCTGTTTTTCCAACGCCTCTTTAAAATGCCGCTGGGCCGCAAGCAAATACACAAGTTTCTTTTTGTGGTGCCGCACATAAGTACACTCATCCATACACTCCACAAGAACAACAAGCGTATCTTTATCCACCCCCTCAAGGGCAGAAATATTAAGTGACAATTGGTCCCAAAATAAGAAAACAATTTTCTTCATGCATCCCCCTTACTATGGAACAACTGTGTAACGAATATAGATAATTTGCAACAAAAATAAAGGGCCCTTGCAGCACAGAAGGATGATGGAAATTCAGATGGGCCGGTTACGCGGGGGCTGGACGAGCCTTTGGCGGAAAGCCAAAGCCTCTACGGCGCGCTTCGCGGGCCGCTTCATTGGGGCGGTAAGACCAATGAAGGTCCAGCCCCCCGCCACAGATGGCAACCACATTAATTAAGTGGGATCATACTCATAACAATCAAACTGTCCCATCGCTTGAAAGCCTAAACGTTCATATATGTTATACCCGGCCTCGGAAGAGGCTGAGAGTGTGGCGTATTGGCTACCTTTGGCAGTAGCTTTACTCAATAAATAGCGCATCATGTCACTTCCATAACCTTTATTTCGCGCTTCAGGCTTAGTGATTAAGCTAAAAATACCAGAGGTACCCGCGTGGGTATACAAAATGGCAATTACTACTGGTTCATGGTTTGCATAACCAACGTATAATTCTTCATTACCAGCCATTAGTTCTGGTGTAAGTTTTTCATAAAAAGCTCGGGCGTTGGCGTCATAGGGCTCGATAATGCTGATGAAGTCTTCTAAACCTTGGGGGTCAGATGCTTTTTTCACCTCTAGCTTGGTTTTCAAAGGAGAGTGATCGCAAATACTTAAATCCATTAACATAGCATCTTCGGCACATTCTTTAATAAAGCCGCGCTCTTCTAAAACTGTTGCGAGTGTAGCGTTTGATTTTGAGGGGGGCACCCACCATGCAAAAGGTTGCCCTTTGAATAAGTCCATAACAGCTGTAACATGGCCATGAACCTCTTGTTGTTCACCCTCTATACTACCAAAGGCTATATTAAACATGCTGGTGCCCAGGCCACAATTGATTATATCAACACCTTTGAAGCGCTCTATCTTGTAACCCAAAGCCTGGGGCAGATACTTAAAATGCCCCAGGTGATTTTGCGAAATTAAGTTAAGCATACCACGCCTTCCTATCTGTCTAGCTAGCTAGTACTACTTCTTCCCCCATTCATCCCAAAACTCTTTCACCCGGGCGAAGAAGCCAGAGGATTTAGGGGTGGATTTAGGCGCCGCATTGCTGCCGGTTAGGGACGCATCCAATTGTTTCAACAACTCTTTTTGCTCATCCGTAAGCTTCACGGGCGTTTCTATCACTGCTTCCACATACATATCACCATAGTTTGTGCGACGCATAATAGGCATACCTTTTCCTTTAAGCCTAAACTTATGGCCCGTTTGGGTGCCTTCAGGGATGGTGACCTTGGTGCGCTTCCCATCGATGGTAGGCACCTCAATGCTGCCCCCAAGCGCCGCCGTGGTGATGGGGATGGGCACTTCCATTTGCACATCCGACCCACGGCGTGTAAACAACTTGTGAGGCAAGATGCTCACTACAATGTAAAGGTCACCCTTCGGACCACCGCGCATACCGGCATCACCCTCACCCATCAGACGAATATTCATACCGTCTTCAACCCCGGCGGGAATTTTCACCTTAATCTTTTTGTTGGTGCGGGTGCGGCCACTTCCTGCGCATCCCCCACAAGGGTCTTTCAGGGTTTCACCCATACCCCCACAGGCATGACAGGTCCGCTCCACCGTAAAGAATCCTTGTTGCGCTCTTACACGGCCTATTCCATGGCAGGTGCCACAACGTTCCACTTTACCTGTAGCGCTACCACTCCCCTTACAACGGGTGCAGCTTTCATGACGGGGAAACTGGATCTCCTTATCTAGGCCGGCATAGGCTTCTTGCAACGTAACCGATACGTCATACCGCAAGTCATGCCCCGGTTGAGCTTGAGAGCGCCCGCCACCCTGAGGCCCCCCTCCGCGACCGCCTTGGCTGAAATGGCTAAACATCTCTTCAAAGATGTCGCTAAAGCCACCACCGCCTCCACCGCCGAAGCCACCAAAACCGCCACCACCACCAGGGCCACCCCCCATGCTGCCATCAAAAGCAGCTTTGCCGTATTGGTCATATTGGGCGCGTTTTTGCGTGTCTTTCAGCACCTCATAGGCTTCACCCATCTCTTTAAATTTGCGCTCAGCTACTTTATCACCCGGATTCTTGTCCGGGTGATATTTCATGGCCATTTTGCGATAGGCTTTTTTGATGTCGTCTTGGCTAGCCGATTTAGAAACGCCTAGTAGTTCGTAATAATCTTTCGACATGTATCCTCACTTGAATGGAGGCTAAGGCGCGGGGCCTTAACCTTTTTTCTCGTCATCATTTACGTCTTCATATTCGGCGTCTGTTACGTTTTCGGCGTTGGGGCCCGCGTCAGCTTTGGGCTCGGCCTCACCTTCAGCACTTTGGTTTTGCGCTTGTTCCTCTTGCGCCGCCTTGTACATAGCTTCACCCAACTTCATTGAAGCCTGTGTTAGCGCCTCCGTTTTGGCATCGATGTCATCTTTATCCTCAGACTCCAATACACCACGCACATCTTCAATGGCTTTCTCAATAGCCTCTTTATCTTCCGCTGGGATTTTATCTCCATGCTCTTTCAGGTTTTTTTCGGTAGAGTACATCATAGAGCTAGCCTTATTGCGGGCTTCGATAAGTTCTTTTTGTTTCTTATCGTCTTCCGCGTGGGCTTCCGCATCTTTCACCATTTTCTCAATCTCATCCTCTGACAAACCACCAGACGGCTGGATCCGAATTTGCTGCTCTTTATTAGTGGCTTTATCCTTCGCCGACACCTCCACCATACCGTTGGCGTCAATTTTAAAGGTCACTTCAATTTGAGGCATACCGCGTGGCGCTGGAGGGATCCCCACAAGGTCAAACTGTCCAAGCAACTTGTTATGAGCTGCCATTTCGCGCTCCCCTTGGAACACCCGGATCGTCACAGCCGTTTGGTTGTCTTCCGCTGTAGAGAACACTTGGCTCTTGTCGGTAGGGATCGTTGTGTTACGGTCGATAATGCGTGTAAACACACCGCCTAGTGTTTCGATACCAAGTGACAATGGCGTAACATCCAAAAGCACCACATCTTTCACATCACCTTGGATGACCCCGCCTTGAATAGCGGCACCCATGGCAACCACCTCATCAGGGTTCACACCTTGGTGTGGCTTTTTACCAAAGAACTCTTGCACCGCTTCGTGAATTTTTGGCATACGCGTTTGGCCACCCACTAAAATAACTTCCGACACCTCACTGGCTGAAACGCCGGCATCTTTAAGGGCTTTTTTACATGGCTCTATTGTGCGCTTCACCAGGTCATCCACCAAACTCTCCAACATCGCGCGGGTTAGTTTAACGGCCAAGTGCTTAGGCCCTGTTTGGTCAGCTGTAATAAACGGCAGGTTTACTTCTGTTTGCACAGAGGATGACAGCTCAATCTTCGCCTTCTCCGCGGCTTCTTTCAAACGTTGAAGGGCAAGCGCATCCTTACCGAGGTCAATCCCTTGGTCTTTTTTAAACTCCGCAATCAGGTGTTCCACAATGCGGTTATCAAAGTCTTCCCCGCCAAGGAAAGTGTCACCGTTGGTGGAGCGCACTTCAAACACCCCATCGCCAATTTCCAAAATGGAAACGTCAAAAGTACCGCCACCCAGGTCATATACCGCTACAACGCCGGAATCTTTTTTATCTAATCCATAAGCAAGAGCCGCCGCCGTTGGCTCGTTTATAATACGCTCCACCGTAAGGCCCGCAATTTTACCCGCATCACGGGTGGCTTGGCGTTGCGCATCATTAAAGTAAGCCGGCACCG
>JAUIKZ010000016.1 GCA_030433125.1 Alphaproteobacteria bacterium | reverse complement strand
TTGGGAAAATGAGTTTTGCGTTGCTTGCTTGCCGCATGTTGGCAGCGGGCGTGCATAGCTTTGAGGCCCTAGATTTTGAATCAACTATTCAGCGGCAATTCACCCAGGGGGCATTGTATTCCCATTGCACCCTTGACGTGCCGGAGGATAAGCGGACAATAACCCTTGAGGATATTGCGCCGGCGCAGCGTTTTTTACAAACAAAAGTGGGAGATACTTCATGGAAGACACTGGTCATCAATCGCGCCCACCATTTAAACCACTTTGCACAAAATGCGTTGCTTAAGGCGATTGAAGAACCCTCACCCCGAACGCTCATTATCCTTGTTACAGAACAGTTGGATAACATTCTGCCCACCATTCGATCTCGCAGCCAAACCCTGACGTTTAACCCTTTAAGTGATGAATCGCTAAAAGCCTTTTTGGGGGCAAGCGGCCGCACACACACATCGGAAGAACAAGCCTTTTACAGCGCCTTCGCCCATAACGCCCCAGGCGCCATCAGCTGGTTGAGGGAACATGATGTTCTAGCCTTGTACAAAACGTTGCTTAACCAGTGGACGGGCTTTTTAAAAAGTGGCGATGTGGCCGTCTTTAATACGGTATTAGAACTTGATGCCTTAATGAAGCGCCAAATTATAAAACTTATCGCCCATGCCGTTATGCAATATAGTGTGTGGCACGGCAACCAAGAGGTGCCAAGCTTGCCCGAAGAAGCAGCCTTTTTTGCGGCGATAAAGGTTTATGTGCCCATTGAGGATGTGCCCACATTTTGGGCTTATTATGCTGATCACTATGCGACGTATCAACGCCAGGAAATAGATGAAGACAGCCTCATAACACGCACGCTTATTAACTTTAAAAATGAGAAAGCCAATGACTAAAAACTATTATATTACAACCCCCATTTATTATGTAAACGACAAGCCGCACATAGGCCATGCCTACACCACTATTGCTGCCGATATCATCGCGCGGTTTAAGCGTATGGATGGCTATAATGTGTTTTTCTTAACGGGCACAGATGAGCATGGCCAGAAGGTGGAGAAGGCGGCCAACAAAGCCGGCGTTGATCCGCAAGCCTTTGTTGATAAAGGCGCGCAAAATTTTAAAGACCTTATGCCGCTGTTGAATATTACCAAGGACCACTTTATTCGCACCACCGATGACTATCACGAAAAGGCTGTGCAGCATATGTGGAATAAGCTTATTGAGAGTGGGGATATATACCTTGATGCGTATAAAGGGTGGTACGCCGTGCGTGATGAGGCCTTTTATGCCGAGTCAGAGCTTGTAGACGGCAAGGCCCCAACGGGAGCCGAGGTAGAATGGGTGGAAGAGCCAAGTTACTTTTTCAGGCTTTCAAAGTGGCAGGAGCCGTTGCTAAAGTTTTATGAAGAGAACCCTGACTTTATTTTACCGGCCTCCCGTCGGAATGAAGTGATTAGCTTTGTGAAGGGGGGCCTGCTTGACTTGTCGGTGTCTCGCACCTCTTTTAGTTGGGGTGTGCCTGTGCCGAACGATGACAAGCACATTATGTATGTGTGGATTGACGCCCTTACCAACTATATGAGTGGCGTGGGCTACCCAGATATGGAAAGTGAGAGCTACACCAACTTTTGGCCCGCCGATGTGCACTTGGTGGGGAAAGATATTTTGCGCTTCCACGCCGTGTATTGGCCAGCGTTTTTGATGGCAGCTGGCCTGAAGCTGCCTAAGCGAGTGTTTGCACACGGTTGGTGGACGAATGAAGGACAGAAAATTTCAAAATCACTAGGTAATGTGATTGACCCTATTGAGCTGGTGAATGATTTTGGCGTGGACCTCATTCGCTACTTCTTGATTCGTGAAGTGACCTTTGGGCAAGACGGTGATTTTTCTAAGACGGCTCTCATCAACCGCAACAACTATGACTTAGCGAACAGCCTGGGTAACTTGGTGCAGCGTGTGGTAAGCTTTGTCATGAAAAATGCAGACGGTGAAGCGCCAGGGCTGTTGGGCTTACAAGAACAAGATGAAGCCTTGCTCACCCAAAGCGTTGAGGCTTTGAAAAATGTAAGAGCGGCTTATGAACTACAGGCTCTCAACAAAGTGTGTGATGAGGTGTGGGCCCTGATTGGTGAAGCCAACCGCTATATTGACCATCAAAAACCATGGGCACTGCGCAAAGAAAACCCTGCCCGTATGAAAACGGTGTTAGCTGTGTTGCTCAACACCATTCGCCGCATTGGGTTGTTGGTGGCACCTATTATGCCCACAGCAGGTGAAACAATTATGGCTATATTTGGTGAAACAGCGGACAATTTTGATGGGTATGAACGCGAAATAGAAGCCGGCACAGCGCTGCAGCCGCAAGATATTATATTTAAAAAACTTGAGGGAGATGCGTAGATTATATTTTTCTTTTCCTATACAAAAGATAATACCCTAAGGCGGCCATGCGTAAAGGTCGAAGCTAATCTTCACTACGTTGCAGATGTCGCTTCTCTCTTGACTCATGCCCTTGCCTTAGGGCGATTAATTAATTTTTTGTTAGGAAAAAGAACAAATATATTTATTGGTATGTGGCAGCATTTTTTGCTACCAGTATAAGTATTAACTAAATTTAAGGTGAATAAGATGAAAATTAATGGTAACGATATCCGCCCGGGGAACATTATCGAATATAAAAACCGCTTGTGTATCGCGGTCAAAACAGAGCATGTGAAGCCGGGTAAAGGCGGCGCCTTTATGCAGGTGGAGCTTAAAGACGTTAAAGACGGGACGAAATTTCATGAGCGCTTCCGCTCTGATGAGGCGGTGGAGCGCGTGTATGTGGATGAGCGTCCGTATCAGTATTTGTATCCGGAAGGTGATATGTATGTATTTATGGATTTAGAAACTTATGAGCAAATTCACATTACCGCTGAGAACATTGGCAGTGCCAGTAAGTATTTACAAGATGGCATGCAGGTGAACATTGCCCTTTACAATGAAGAGCCCATTACCGTGAGCTTGCCGGACCGGGTGACCTTAGAAGTGACCGAATCAGAGCCGGTGATTAAGGGCCAAACGGCGGCCTCCTCATATAAGCCGGCTATTTTAGAGAATGGCATGAAAGTGATGGTGCCTCCTTATATTGATATGGGTGAACGCATTGTGGTGAACACGGCTGATGACAGCTTTGTGGAAAGGGCGAAAGATTAATTCATGAATATTTCGGTTCCGTTAAATTCGGCAATTATGACGGTTATGTGCCGTGCGGCCCAAAAAGTGGTGCGCGGGCTTTTGCGTGACTTCGGTGAGCTTGAACATTTGCAGGTGTCACGGAAGGGGTTGAAAAACTTTGTGTCCTCTACCGACTTGCGGGTGGAGAAAATTCTGCGGGAAGAACTCGAACTAGCGCGCCCTGGCTATGGCTTTATTATGGAGGAACAGGGCGTGGTAGAAGGCACCGACCCTGACCACACGTGGATTATTGACCCCATCGATGGAACGCATAACTTTATACACGGCGTGCCCCATTTTGCGATTTCCATTGCCCTTAAAAAGCGAGATGAGATTGTGGCAGCCATAACGGTTGACCCGGTGAAGAATGAAATTTTCTGTGCCGAAAAGGGATCAGGCGCCTATTTAAATGATAAGCGGTTACGTGTGTCAGGTCGTAATGACATAACCGAGTGTTTCATGAGCGCACCGCCAGGGTTTTACCTTAACCTTGAGAAAAAAGAAAAAGCCCGTGAGATTGTAAAGCAGTTTTTATCCTTTAGGCATAGCGGGGCTTCCACCCTCGATTTGGCCTATGTAGCCGCAGGCCGTTTGGATGCCGCCTGGAAGGTTAGTTCTCACATTTGGGATGCGGCCGGCGGTATATTGATGGTGCAAGAAGCGGGGGGCTATGTGACAGATCTGACGGGACGCGAGCTCACCTTAAACAAAAATATGGACCTGTTAGTATCCAACCAGCTTATTCACTCAACAGTGGTGAAGCTCACAAAAGATTATTATAAAAAATAGGAGCGTTATATGGCTTTAAAATGTGGCATTGTGGGGTTGCCGAATGTGGGGAAATCTACCCTCTTTAATGCGCTAACATCAACCGCCGCTGCGGAGGCGGCTAACTTTCCGTTTTGCACCATTGAACCCAATGTAGGGACGGTAGGTGTGCCAGACCCACGGTTGTATGCATTAGCAGAACTCGCGAAGAGTGAAAAGATCATCCCCACTAGTTTGGAGTTTGTGGACATTGCGGGTCTTGTGAAAGGCGCCAGCAAGGGCGAAGGCTTGGGGAACCAGTTTCTAGGGAACATCCGTGAAGTGGATGCGATTATTCATGTTGTGCGTTGTTTTGATGATGGCAATGTCACGCACGTGCATGGCGGGGTGGACCCGGTGCGAGATGCGGAGGTGATTGAAACAGAGCTCGCTCTGGCTGACCTTGAAAGTGTTGAAAAGCGGTTAGCTAACTTGCAGCGGAAAGCAAAAGGGAAGGTAGATAGCGATACAGCTACGCAGATTGAGCTGTTGCAAAAATTAAAGCCTCTGTTAGAAGAGGGGCGCCCCGGCCGAGAGTTAGAGGTTAGGGATGCTGATGAAGCAAAAGTGCTCAAAGGCTTTCAGCTTCTCACGACGAAGCCGTTGATGTATGTGTGCAATGTGTCGGAAGAGGAAATCACTTCGGGCAACGCTCATGTGGAAAAAATGCGCGCCTACGCGAAACAGCAAGAGGCAGAAGTGGTGATGATTTCGGCTGCCATTGAGGCGGAAGTGGCCGCTCTAGAAGATGAGGCTGAAAAACAAGAGTTTTTAGAAAGCCTGGGGCTGAAAGAAACGGGCCTCGCGCAAGTTATTCGCAGTGCTTACTCGCTGTTGCAGTTACTAACTTTCTTTACGGTGGGGCCTAAAGAAGCACGAGCATGGACAGTAAAGCAGAATGCCAAAGCCCCCCAGGCGGCGGGTGTGATTCATGGTGATTTTGAACGCGGATTTATTTGTGCCGAAACCATTAGCCATGCTGATTATGTGACTTGTAAAGGTGAAGCCGGTGCACGCGATGCCGGTAAGCTTCGTCAAGAAGGCCGCGATTATGTGGTGAAAGACGGTGACGTGTTTCATTTTAGATTCAACGTTTAAGCATAAAAAAGCCCCCGATTTGGGGGCGTTATCATTATCATAACAACTGCTATCGCTAGTGAGGGGGGGCATCCTTGGGTGCAAAGAACTCACTTCCTACGTATGCCCTGGATAAGGGTGTGTAAAAACTTTACATATGTCAAGATATCCCTATAATATGTATGTTAACTAAGGCTACATAGAATGAATAGCATATTCTTAAAACTAAAATTTCTTTTGGTGTTTGCGTGTTTTCTTGCTTCACCCCTTGGCGCTGAATGCGCCCCGTCTGTATGTGAATATACAAGCTCAGTAGACCCATCGCCTGGCATCGACTCTAGCGCCATAGTAAAAGCAAGAGCATTGGCGGAGGGGCGTATGGCTTATTTTGGCTCCTTAATTAGTGAACTAGAGGGAATAAAAAATGGCAGCACAAAAGATGACCCAGGTTTGCTCTTTATAAATAGTGTGTTGAAAAACAAGATTGCCCAGGACGGTTTAAATGAAACGCTAGATTTCTTTGTGAGTTACATGGGCGTATATTGGATGACTCTTTACAACCTTAATAAGAGCCCTGCAAAAGCAGCCTCATACATCAAGGGTTTTGCAGAAGAGGTTGAAGATGAACTGACCCCTCGTGCGAAACTGAGTTTAAAGAAAACCGCCCGCGCGAGCGCCAAAAACGCTTCGTCATTTATTAATGAGCCTTATTTTTTTAAAGAGCTTCATACTCAACTTTTATCGTCCATTGCAAAGGCCCCAGCAGAAAAAAAACTATACGGTTTTTATACTCAGCATGGCCCACTATTGCGAGAAGAAGCATTAAAAAATTTAAACACTCTAAAGTTTTTTGCAGCTACAAAAACGTTAACAACTGAACTAAAAGAAAGGTACCGTAATACACTAGAGATAGTGATTATGAAAGAAGAGCTCACGCTGCCGTCTCCGATGGGGTTAAAGGAGCTCGAGTTGGAAGAAACGTTAGCATGCGATTTTTTAAGAAGTAACAAAGGCTTTTTAAATCAAATTTTTCAATTTGAAATATACGACCGGTTCGGAAAAGCCGCTCCAGACATTCGTTGTACCACAGAACTTATTAATCAATTCCTCAAACGGGAGCAAGCTGGCAGCAAGGCGCCTATGGGCAGGAAAGAAGGCCCTGTAACCGATCATTTGGCGTCGCCCCCCAATAAGGCTGAAAAGCCACCAACTCCTTCAGCAACGCCAACTGAAATTAGAGACATTATCCTTGCGCGATTAGAGGCTGAGAAAAATGGCATTACTCATACGCCCGCCTTATCCCATGGAGAGGGAAAAGACGAAGAGGATAAAATTAATACTTGGGAATTTAAAGACGAAAAAGGGCGCAATGTTGTGTTAAGGCTACCGGCTCAGCAGTTAGCTGCGTTACCGGCTCCCATTAATCATAAAGATGTCTATAAGCTGTATGACATCTTTAACTCATCGAGCAAAGATTCTTATAATAAAATAAAGGGGCTTCTCTTAAAATTTGGCACGGTTATTGAGGGCAAAAGCGATCACAATCGCATTGAAATTAGGCTTAACGGAAAACTGGCTTATGGCTATTTTTGTCGACCCCACGGTAGCCAAGAAAACAGAATGTATGACACTGACCAGAGATCTATTTCTTCTGCCTTTAAGCGCGTGGGCATTGACTTTGAGGTCCGATAACTGAAGTGAGAAAAATTTTTTATGGTAACAACAAATAGGCCCTCGGCATTGGGGGCTTTTATTGCGTATGGGTTATTGCCTGTCTAAAAACGCCCAAAGTGGCTAACATAATAAGCGTTGAAGCCATTGAGCATGGTTTTTGTAATGTCAAACCGTTTCTCGCCTTTGAAATAGGGAGCGAGGCGTTGCATAAGGTGTTGTGCAAAATTCTCAAGATGGGATTGGTCGACAGTTGTTATTTTTTTATGACGCAGGCTCCAGTACTCTAAAATTAAATGGTGTGGCTGTTTATTTTCTAGGGCCCCCTGCTGTAGCATGAGACCTTCCACCGCTAGCTGGTTATGCTCAAACCGAAGGATCTGAGCCGCGGAGGGGATAGTGCTCGTTTTATAATCCACCAAAATAACCTGGCTACTTGGCATAACGTCTATGCGGTCTGGGCGGGCGTAGGCTGTTATGACATGATCACCGATAACGAGGGAGGCTTCTATCCACTTTTCGGTGAGGATAGTTTTTATCTCGCTTCGGTTGCGTACCTTAGTAGCCCATCGTAACATGTCGCTAATAACGGGGCGCAAGAAAGCCTTGTAGAAATTGGCTAGGGGCCAGGTGGTTATAATAGCATCCAGGTCAGCGCCCGGGTTGCGCATGGTCACTTCCATTATTTTATGCAAGAGCTGACCTACTTGGCTGTGTGTTTGGGTTTCGCCAAAGTTTAAAAGTGGGCGTAAATTCAGCACGTGTTTAACATAAAAACTATAAGGGTCTTGCAGCCATAGGTCGATAGCTGTCACGGAAAGTTTAGCGGGTAAAAGATGAGGTGTTATAATGGGCGCCTGAAAGGTAGCTGCTCGGGCAGTGGGCAGGCTAAGCCACTCTATCACCTCATCACGCTTGGGGAGCTTTTTTTGGTGGAGTTTAAAGAATATCTTTAGCTTTTCCCACCAGCGGCTAGGCAGCGTTATGCCACCTTGTATTTTTTTACTGCGCACATAGTAGATCTCTTCACCTGAGAAGGCCTGTAGAATATCATGAGCCGCCAACGCATGACGGCGCTCAACAGGGGGAAGCCCCAGATAATGGCGTAGTTCACGGTTGTTCCACAAGCTGCGGTTGTTAAGGCTGGGCCAGGCGTCATCATTCATGGAAGTAACAATCACACGCCCCTTCGCCAGCATGCGCGCTTCCAGCGGACCGAGAATCATTACATCCGCCGCGCCCTCTGCACTGGGGTTGGGCCGCAGGGTGTGTTGCTTAAGAAAATGCAAAAGCACGTGCCAATTGTTTTGGTCATGGGTGTTTCCTAAAAGCTCGCTCACCTCGTTAAAAGCTGCCCATTCGTGGGGCGCAAAATCAACATTTAAGTATGTAGCCGCTTGCTTGATAGTTTGCTCTAGGGTTGTGTCTTTTTGCAAAAATGGCTGGAGCGTTTCCTGTGCGTACAGCTCTAGCTGGCCTACAAAAGTGTGAATGAACACGTTAGGATTGGGGCGCACATAGGCCAAATCTATGTGGTTCTTAAGGTTTGTAATATGGTCTTGGTGGCTAAAATTCAGAAGGTGTAACAACGCTAACCCGTGGTTTTTAACCTGCACCTCATAGAGCGCTTGAATAAATTGATACAACCGCACGCGCTGAAAATTGATACCAATGGAGTTGTCTGCCGTGATGCCCACCTCAAGCAGCTTGTCATTGAGCTGATCACTAATATAAGGATCGGGACATATGATGGTAACGGGCTGCTTATGATGCACCGCCTCGAGCGTGAGGTTTTTGAGGGTTTCCACCTCTTGGGTTGTGTTGTGCACTTCAAGAAAGGTGGTGTTTTGCGGCAGTGGGTTGCTTTTCACATGTTGAATATTTGGTATAGGGCTAACGTATTCACTTACAAATGCTGGATTGTTGTAGGTGACAGGCAGTGGTTTTAAGGAGGTGCCCAGTTTTTTGCATGTGGTGTGGATAGTATAAAAAGGATGGTGCACCGACATGGTGTCTCGCTGCACGTTTTGAGCCAAACAAGCGGGAAACAAAACAGCCCCCAGTGGTTGATTTAAGGTGGCAGACATAATAGTGCGGGTGGCGTAAACAGTGCCGGTAGACCCCGCCACAATAACGGGCGCTTGGCGTGGGTGAGCTTGCCAGCTGTGAGCGATGGCATCCGCAATTTCGTTTTGCAGGCGCTTGGGGTGCACCAAGTTTTGCGCCGCCAGCTTATCATGTAACTTAAAAAACAGTGTCTGCAAGTCGTGAAGGTTAAGCGGGAAATTTATGTGCTGCAGGTGAAGCTGATGAAGTTTGTCGAACGGCAGGTTTTCAATGTAAATTTCATCCACCAACTTTAAAAATTCATGGGCCATATCAAGGCGGTTGGCCTTAAGCCCTTGAAACAGATTCTCCTCCTCCCAAATGTTGAGCGTGGTTAAAAACAGCTGGGCGTAACTAGCCGCTTCTTGTTGCGTAGGATGCAGCTCTTCGAGATGAGCCAGCGTTATAATTTGCGGCAATATGCCATTTCCCTGCGTTTTAAGACGGTTGATCAGGTGGCGCCTAGCACGATTCGTGGGCATAAACACAATACAGTCATGCATGTGATGCGGGTGCGTAAGCTGACGGCGATACCACGCCAAGTAGTCAGCCACCACCTGTAAGGAGGATATATGGGGTTGCACCGCGTAAGCGCCCTTTAGATATTCACAAAAAGCAGAGTTTTCTTTCATAAGCACTTAAAAAACTATAATATGTAAAGTAACATAGTAGCTATTAAATGTTAAAAGATAACAGCACATCGCAAGATCAGGTGAAAGGCATATTCAGTTCGGTTGCGAAAAACTATGACCTCATGAATGATCTGATGAGTTTTGGGTTACACCGCCAATGGAAGAGGCGATTTAATGCGATGGTGCAGCCTTGCCCAGAAATGCGTGTGTTAGACATAGCCGCGGGCAGTGGTGACATAGCGCTTAATCTTTACAAAACACACAAACCTAGCATCAAACAATTGGTGCTACTTGACCCCAACCCCGAGATGCTTGCGCAAGCGAAGCGTAAATTTATTAATAATGGCGTGTTGCATGGGGTGCATTATGAGGAGGGTTACGCCGAAAAGCTACCCTACGCCGATGAGACCTTTACACATATAACCATTAGCTTCGGATTGCGCAATGTGGAACACCGCCAGCAAGCCTTGCAAGAAATGTACCGTGTGTTAAGCCCGGGCGGCCAGTTGTTGATTATGGAATTTCATAAACCACAGAGTTTGTTTGGTAAAGCCTTTAAATTGTATGGCCGCGTTGGCCTCCCCTTATTGGGGCGTGTGGTGGCACAAGATGCGGACGCTTATAGTTATTTGTATAACTCCATTAAAGACTTCCCACCGCAAGATGATATTCAAAACTCTCTGCATGGCATAGGCTTTAAGGTGTGTGAAACGGAAACCTTGTGCCAAGGCCTAGTAAGCATTTATAACCTAAGTAAAAATGAGGACACAAAATGAGCGTTAACGTGAACGTTAAATTATTACCCCATGGTAGAAAATTACCTTTTTATGCCACCGAACACAGCGCTGGTATGGATTTATATGCCGCCATCGAAGAGCCCCTTGCGTTACAGCCTATGCAACGCGTGTTGGTGCCAACGGGTTTTGCTATGGCGCTCCCAGAAGGGTATGAGGCACAAATTCGCCCCCGTTCGGGCTTAGCTTATAAGCAAGGGGTGACCGTTCTCAACAGCCCCGGCACCATTGATGCCGACTACCGCGGAGAAGTAAAAGTGCTGCTTATCAATTTAAGCCATGACGTGGTTACCATTAACCCCGAAGAGCGGGTGGCCCAAATGGTTGTGGCGCCCTACACCCAAGCAGCATGGCAAGAGGTTGATGAGTTGGATGAAACAGTGCGAGCCGCCGGCGGTTTTGGTTCGACGGGGAGAAGGTAATGCGTTGTATTATTGTATGGCTGTCCTTGCTATTTGCCACACCCGTTATAGCTGAAAGCAGCGAAGAAAAAACCTTTGTAAGTGTAAAGGTGGCCAAGGCTAACATCCGTAAAGGGCCTGGGCGCATGTACCCCATTTTAGTTGAACTTCATGCCAATGGGTATCCCTTGCAGGTTACTGACACCCATGAGAATTGGTTGAAAGTGCGTGACTATGAAGGCATGGAAGGGTGGATATTAAAAACACTTACGTCTAAAGTACGTACACTAATAGCATTGGAAGATAATGTACCTGCCCGCACAATGCCTAACACAACATCTCCGAAACGATTTCTTATTAATAAAAAAGTAGTTGTGGGTTATTTAAAAACGTCGCACATAGACAAAGACCCCTGGATCGAAATACGTGTTAAGGGCGAAAAGGTGTGGAGCAAAGCCCATTATTTTTGGGGCTTATAAACTGTAACAATAATTTTAAGGGTGGTCATAATGATAAAAAGAATAACCCTCGCGAGCTTGTGCCTATGTTTACTGAGCGTGGCCGCGGCCGACGACTCAGAGTTTTACACGCTTGTGCCTGACGATGGAGGCGACGCAGAGGCTGAAAAGGAAGCTAAGCCCGCCATCCCTTTCGATGAAAAGCTATTGAACTATAGCCTCGAACGGGGGCTTATTACCACAAAACCGCAGCGCGTACGGTTAGGGAAGCGCCGTAGTATCGGAAGGACGCGTTTAAAAAAACCGTTACCCATTGTAAAGCGTTTTAAACCGACAAAGGCGCCCAACACTAAAAACTGCGATTACAAACCACCCAAGCCCAAAAACATTATTGAGCCTTTCGTTATTAAAAAAATTGCAGTCACCCATAATGAGCGCCTTCTCGCGCATAGTTTTTTAAAACGCTTAAATGAGCGCTATGCCAACAAGCTGGCTACGACGCAGAACATTATGCATATGGGCAAAGAAATAAAAGAACGTTTGGATGCGGAAGGCTTTGTGTCTACCTACCCTGAGTTGCGACAGCTGGATAAAAATGCTGGGAAGGTTATTTTTAGCTTCAAGTCTTACCCGGTGAAGCAGTTTCAGGTTAAGGGGCAATCGCGGGTGATGAACTTCATAAATTACTACGCCAAAGAAGCATTAAAACCGGCCACTTTTAACTTCTTTCGGGCACAGCAATATTTGCACACCGCCGAGCTTTCCACAGGGCATAATTTTAAATACACGCTCAGTGTGGCGAAAAACAAACAACACAAACTCATTATTGATGTTGAGAACCACCACACCTTCACAGGCAGCCTGGGTGCAGAACGTCGCCTGGAAAACCCGTTTGTTTTTGCAAGTTTGGGGCTGCGTAATTTGCTAGGGCGCCACATCACACAGCTGGAAGGAGCCGCCGGTTTAACAAACCCTACATCATTTAAAGGGGGGCTCAACCACAAGCATTATTTTGGGGTGCGCGGTGCTTCATTAACACTCAAGCTCTCGGGCGGGCGTTTTGGTGAGCGGCCATATGCTATACCTTCAGCTAAAAAAGCCACGCAGCAACGCACCCTTTTTGATGCCCTCGGTAAACTTGAGGTGCCTATTTTTAGACAAGGCCCCATCACGGTAAATATAGTCGGTGGGGGGCGATTTACCTATGAAACGTTAAATGCCGCCCCCGATGCCGTGCCACGCTATAATGACCAAAATGCTGAACTTAGCTTTGGCGGGAATGTTGAGTATTTACTACCGGTGTTTTTATTCAAGATGGGCACTTATGTGAATTTTAATGTGTATACAAACAAAAAACAATTGCTGAGCGACGCGGAGGCCCCTAAAACCATTGCCCGCAATGAAACCTTTGCTAAATTTTATGGACGCAGCAAAAACGACCTTTATGTAATGGGAACGGGCATGTTCCAAATGGCGCCGCAACATCAGCTTAACCAAGACCGTGTGGTGTTTGATGGAGCTAACTATGCTTACGGCTTCCCCGATAATTATCTGATAGGGTCACTAGGGGGTGGCTTTCAGGTTGAGTTGGGGATCGATAAACCATGGCGACGTTTTATGCGTGAGTCTAAGTTTTATATGGGAGCCTGTTTTGCAGGCGTGCGTGAAAATATGAATGCTAACTATGATGCTAAAACCGCCACGAGCA
The DNA here is from genome assembly GCA_030433125.1 of Alphaproteobacteria bacterium. Lineage (GTDB taxonomy): Bacteria > Pseudomonadota > Alphaproteobacteria > UBA6184 > UBA6184 > JAUIKZ01. The sequence goes on along the minus strand of JAUIKZ010000016.1, from coordinate 6,347 downwards.
TACGCGCTGGCTGGCGAGCCACTTTTAATTGGCCCATCCACGGGGAGTTATTTTTTGCCGTGCCACTCACGCAAGATAAAGAGGTGGCGTCATTTACTTTTGGCGGTGCGTTTAAGCTGTTTTTCTAGATTTACACTTCATTAACTTAATACTGATAAAGTTGTATTAATTTAGTGAAAACTATGTTGCGCAAAAAAGAAGCGCCCAAAAACAACTTATTGGAACGCGCCAAAAAACTGGGTACGGTTGGGGACACCACCGAGTATACCCTTATTAAAAGTTGGCGCAAAACCAATGATGACCGTTTTGTAAATAAACTGGTTGAGCAACACCGGCAGCTTGTTAACAGTGTGGCAAATGGTTATAAGGGCTATGGCTTGCCTTTGGAAGACATTATTGCAGAGGCGCACCTTGGGCTAGCACAAGCTTTGGAGCATTTTGATACGTCGCGTGGGGTTAAGTTTTCTACTTATGCCGTGTGGTGGATGAAAGCGAAAATTCAAGAATATGTGTTTAAATCCTGGTCGATGGTTAGCCTAAGCGCAACGGCAAAACATAAGCGGATGTTTTTTAAGTTGCGTAAACTAAAAATTGAAAAGGAGATTTTTGGCCCTCCCACAAATGCGCAAATCGCTGAGCTAGCTAAAGAGCTAGATGTAAGCCCGGCCGACATTATTCGGATGGAAAAACGCATGCAGGGCAAGGATTCTTCTCTGAACGCCCCAGTTGGAGGTGACGGTGACGGCGATGGGGGGCAGGAGTTTCAGGATTGGCTTGAGGGAGAAGATGTTGAGCGCAAAATTTTACGACGCGACGAATTCACGAAACGGCGTCAGCTGTTGCAGCGTGCCATTAAAGCCCTCAAACCCCGCGAGCGCAAAATCATAGAAGAACGTCGTTTGCGCCAACCGCCCAAAACCCTTGAAGAATTGGGCGCCGAGCTTAAGATTTCAAAAGAACGTGTTAGGCAAATAGAAAACGAAACCTTTGCTAAAGTTCAATCTGAAATGAAAAAAATTATCGAACGCCACAATTTGGTGCTTTGAGCTCTTTAAGTGCTAAGCTAAGACATCACCTCTCATTTCTCGCTGAGGTTTCTTGCCGATTCCCAGCTTTAGCAAGAACCTCACTGCTGCCCCCCAACGTCTTGCTGAACTTTTTTCAGGATCTCCTTTGCTATAAGAGATAGAAACGGTCCAAGCACACCGGGACTTTTTGTATTTCAGACAGCACGCTTCTATGCTTGTGACAACCGGAGGTTTTATTTATTATCACAAAACTGGCAAATATATTATATTTTTCCTTGAAAGTATTGGTAAGTTTTCCTATATATCTATTAACAAAATGGAAAGCTAAGTGAAAAAACTATTAAAAGTTACATCAATTACAGCCTTATCATTATTTATGACAGGGTGTGCTGCATTAAAAGATGATCGATATGCTGGACCTAGACCAAAACCTTACATAAAGCCTGATCCTCCTTATGCTAACATATATTTTTCACCGGGCCGAACTTTCAGAGGCTTTAACTCTTATAGTTACAGGGATGGGTATTCAGAACCCTACAAATACAACACGCATAGCCGTAGAACAACTGGTTTTTCCAATGCCTCTTCAAATACAAAAACAGGTTTTACAACTGACGACAAGCGCAGCCACTCTTACGGGGCATCTTCTCAGCATTATATGCCTCCAAAAAATGGAAAGAATCATCAGGGAGATAAACCAAAAACATACACACCAAGGGCACACTCCACTCAGCAGAGGAAAATTAATTTAGATAAGATATCTTTTGCAGAGCTTAAAAAGAATACCTTTACGCGCTTCGCAAACAGCTTATCTCAAGCTGACTCAGGCGAAAAAATTGAATACGCATTTAGATCATTTAAAAAAATCTTACCCATATTAATTAAGAAGGGTTTCCAGGAAGCTGGCAATGATCAACGCTTTAAAACCCTTATTACAGTTAAATTTACTGGTACGAATCTACAGCTAGGAGCACTCCGGTCATTACTAAAGGATTGGGATCAATTAAAAACAGACACACTCAAAAAGTGGCAGACACCTGAAACTCAGCGTCTTTTTTTGAAAGGTAAAACAACCCCCCTCAAATTGTTCTTAGCTGAGAACACAAAACTCTTGAATGCCTTATGGTTCTTGAAAGAAGACAAGTTGAGCCAAAGTCAAATCTTGTGTTTGTTTTCTGAAATAGATCTTATGGCGAAAAATAAACACAGCGCCTTCTTCTCCGCCCGTCAAACACTGAGCGGTACGACGGAGCAAGTGTTAGGCTATAACTTTGGCCGCCATGCGGTGCAAACACGTTTAGTAGGCTTCACCGGCAAAACCGACGCTAGCAACACGAAGCTTATGGACACCACCTATAACTTCACGGCGGGTAAAGGCTATGGCTTCATCCGCTCTCAGTTTGCCAGCGGCAGCAAGGCGTTAGAGGTAGCTGGGTTCGATGCCCACAACACTAACTTCCTTACGATGCAATCGGTAGGGTATGTGTATGGCGCCAAGGCTTTCCAGCCGTTTATGGCGGCCAACTACCTTACTGTGTCATCCAAGGTCAGAAGCGCTTTTGGGAACCACACCAGCAAAACCAACACAGTGTTTGGTGTGCAAGCCGGTGTGCAAAGTGATTATGCCCTCACCAAAAACCTAAGCTTCAAAGGCTTTGCTATGTGGCAGGGTAACCTCAACACAAATGGCGCTATCACTAAGCAACTCGGTGCTAATATGATGAAGGTTGATGCAGGCTTGCATTACAGCAAAAACAACATCAATGCGGGCGTTGGTTACAGCGTGAGCCACTTTGGTAAAACACGGCATGGCTTTAACCTAAAGCTCGGCGTGAGTTTTTAGGTTTTATCTGTACCTTTGTGGATTTGCCGCTTTGCTAGCACGTGGGAAGCCTGGGCAAAACGAGCAAGGTCTTAACCCGTGTTTTTTAAAGGTGTATTATTTTCACTAAGAATTTTTTGTACCAACCGTTAGTGTAATATTGACATATAAAGAGATATCGGTTATGCCCTGTTATTACAAACTAACGAATGGATACATGAAAAAAGCTTTTGAAAACGCTGTGAAAACAGCATTAATTATAACTGTTGCCGGTTGTGGTCACGTTAAGTCTCCTTCTGGTCAAAATGGCCTTGCGCGCCATAGCTACTTTGAAGATAGCGGAGCTAATGCTTTTGAGGTAAATGGTTTTGATAGCTCATTTGATGAGCTTTTTAACTCATTAGACCAAACGCTTAACAATCTCTCTCAAGCTGAGCCGGCAGGTTTCTTTGATAATAATACATCAGTATTTTATACTACTGACTGGCACCATACCCCCTTCTACGGGCGAGCAAAAGAGCATTCTGTTTTTGAAGCCGACACCGCAAGCTCGTCTAGTGATACAGACTCAAGCAGTACAGATAGCAGTGATACTGATTCCGAAGGAGTTTACGCCGGGTATTACGATTTCCGTACTGACAGGGAAAGCGGTTTTGTCCCAATGAATTATTGCGGGAAATCTGATTTGGAACAACTTGGAAGCTCCGAAGCAAAAAAAGTTATATTTAGAACTTTTTTTGACGACCTTGATAAAGCAAGGAATGCTGTAGAGTTCAAAAGGGTTTGTAAGAATTTTGTGTCTCCGCTAATAACTCTTCACCGAATTCTAGTGAAAGAAATAGTAAGAGATTGTCCTTTCTCGACAATTGAAACAACTCATAGTAAAGAAGCCCAAAAAAGAGCTCTTCAGAGGATAATTAAAGATTGGGGGCTTATTACAGAGAGGGCTTTGAATGCATGGCAAGCAAAAGAACAAGAATTAGCGTGGCTTAAAGGCAAAGTGTCTCTTCAAAGTATTTTCTTAACTGCAAACCCCGAGTTAAATGAAATTGCTGGACTGTTATCACCCTCTGAATTCCAGCAACAGGAAATGGACTTTGTAGATGAACTGTATTCAGATATACCGATCAATCAAGACATTCCCGCCGGCGCCTTCTTCTCCGCCCGTCAAACACTGAGCGGCACCACCGAGCAAGTGTTAGGCTATAACTTTGGTCGCCATGCGGTGCAAACACGCTTAGTGGGCTTCACCGGCAAAACCGACACCAGCAACACGAAGCTTATGGACACCACCTATAACTTCACAGCGGGTAAGGGCTATGGCTTTATTCGCTCGCAATTTGCCAGCGGCAGCAAGGCGTTAGAGGTAGCTGGGTTTGATGCCCACAACACCAACTTCCTCACCATGCAATCGGTAGGGTATGTGTATGGCGGCAAGGCATTTCAGCCGTTTGTGGCGGCGAACTACCTTACGGTGTCATCCAAAACGAGCAGCGCTTTTGGGAACCACACCAGCAAAACCAACACCGTGTTTGGTGTGCAAGCGGGTGTGCAAAGTAATTACGCCCTCACCAAGAACCTTAGTTTCAAGGGTTTTGCCATGTGGCAGGGTAACCTCAACAACAACGGCGCCATCACTAAACAGCTTGGTGCTAATATGATGAAGGTTGATGCAGGCTTGCACTACAGCAAAAACAACATTAATGCAGGCGTTGGTTACAGCGTGAGCCACTTTGGTAAAACACGGCATGGCTTTAACCTGAAGCTCGGTGTGAGTTTTTAGGTTCGTGTGCTGCTAAAGAAAAAGGCCCGTTGTGGGCCTTTTTTTGTGGGTTAAGCTTTCTTCGGGGGCTCTACAATTTTGATGTGCAGCTCTTTTAATTGGTGCGGCGACACATTGGACGGCGCGTTCATCATAAGGTCTTGCGCTTGTTGGTTAAGGGGGAAGGCCACTACCTCACGCAGGTTAGGCTCTTCGGCCAACAACATAACAATACGGTCGATACCCGGCGCTGAGCCACCGTGAGGAGGCGCGCCAAACTTTAGCGCATTGATCATCCCTGCAAAGCGCGTGTCCACATCCTCTTGGGTATAGCCAGCCATTTCAAAAGCCTTATACATAACCTCTGGCAGGTGGTTACGAATAGCGCCACTAGACAGCTCAATACCGTTACATACGATGTCATATTGGAAGGCTTTTATCTCCAACGGGTCTTGGTTTAACAACGCCTCCATCCCCCCTTGCGGCATAGAAAATGGGTTATGGCTGAAGTCAATCTTTCCTGTTTCAGGGTCGGCTTCAAACATAGGGAAATCCACAATCCAACAGAATTCAAAGCGGTCGTTTGCAATTAGGTCTAGCTCCTCCGCAATGCGCGTACGGGCAATGCCAGCAAACTTCTGCGCCCCAGCCAACTGGTCACAAATAAAGAAGACACCGCCGCCATTTTCAACACCTGTGATCTCTCGCAGTTGTTTTAAGCGGTCATCCGTCATGAACTTAGCGATAGGCCCCTTGGCTTCGTCACTTTCAAACAAGATATACCCCAAACCCGCAGCACCGGCATCACGCATGGTGTTGTTCAGCTTATCGAAAAAGCTACGGGGTTTGCCGGCCACATCGGCAGCTGCAATGGCTTTTACCACGGCACCCTTTTCAATATTCTTAGCAAAAATACTAAAGTCAGAGCCACGGAAAACCTCGGTCGCATCTTTAATAATAAGGGGGTTCCGAAGGTCGGGTTTATCGGAGCCATATTTTTCCATAGCCTCAAAATAAGGAATGCGCGTAAACGGCGGTTTTGAAACGGCCTTGTTGCGGCGAAACTCTTCAAACACACCCGCCAGCACGGGTTCAATGGTGTTGAATACATCGTCTTGTGTCACGTATGACATCTCAAAGTCGAGCTGATAAAACTCTCCGGGGGAGCGATCCGCACGGGCATCTTCATCTCTAAAGCAAGGTGCAATTTGGAAATAGCGATCAAAACCAGCCACCATTAACAGCTGTTTAAACTGCTGAGGTGCTTGAGGCAAAGCATAAAACTGCCCCGGGTGCAAACGGCTTGGCACCAAAAAGTCACGGGCGCCTTCAGGTGAGCTGGCGGTTAAAATAGGCGTTTGATATTCTAAAAAGCCGGCCTCCACCATGCGGCGACGAATGCTCGCAATAATCTCTGCACGGAGCTTAATGTTCTCGTGCATCTTCTCGCGACGCAAATCAAGAAAGCGATATTTGAGGCGGGTCTCCTCGGGGAAGTCGCCTTCGCCATTTACCTGCATAGGTAACACATCCGCCTCGGATTGAAGCTCAAAGTCTTCTACCGCAATTTCAATTTCGCCTGTAGACAGCTTGTCGTTCACCACGCTTTCATCGCGGGCAACAACCTTACCGGTAACCGTTATAACAGACTCAAAACGTAAGCGCTCGATCTCAGCGAAGAAGGGGCTTGTGTCTTGGAATACGCATTGTGTAATGCCATAGTGGTCACGGAGGT
>JAUIKZ010000015.1 GCA_030433125.1 Alphaproteobacteria bacterium | reverse complement strand
CTCCTCATTTTTTTTCATGCGTAGGCCCTGAGAGCGTGACCTTTCGGTGCGGGAGTGTGGGATTTAGAAAAAGTGTAAGTCCAGATACATGTGAGACAAAATAGCTGGTGTGGTTGAGCGTTGTGTGAAGGGGGTGTAAGGCAGCGCCTTATGCCCGCTTTACACAGGCTTGACAGGCATAAAAAAGCCTCCAAAAATAGGTGAGATAAAACAACCTAAACAAAGGAGGTTAATATGCAGATCAAAGGTCTACACAAGAATATATATAGGCTATCACGGTACGCGTGTACACAAGAGAATTTAGAGAAGCACCGTCAGCGGTATGAAGGGCCGGTGCAGTTATGGGAGAAGCTGAAGAAGGAAAACCTCTCTGATGAAGGGTGCTAGGCGGCTGTGGGTATCGCAAGGGCTTCTTATTACCGGTACAAGAAGAGGCTAGAAGACTTGAGGCAAGGCATTGTTCCTTGCTCGCCGATTCCCTGGGCGCCATCCGCTTTGAGACGGCCAAAGCCGTGCACAAATATAACACCTTTAGGCCTCATCATAGCTTGCAAGGTTTGACTCCTATGGCGTATGTTAATCATACCTATTTACACAGGGCCTCTTGGTCTCATTCCATGTGAACCCACACAGTCTTTTAGGTCTAGATGGCGTGAAGTAAAGGCTTGAGCAAAGCGGAATATCTACCTTGCGTCTAAAGTATCCTGTGTTATGAACCGCCCTACATAGACTGTAAAATTAAGCGCATATTAACCCTTTTTTGACAACCTTGTAAAAAAGGAATTGTTTTCATGCTATTGATCAGACGCTTTTTGTTATTTGTTTTTGCTGGCATTTTAGCACTCATAGAGGCTGTAAATGCCTCTGAGCTATACACCACTCCATTTCGAGACACACCTGCTCGCATGGGAACAGAGGCAAAAACCGAAGTTTACTCCGTACAAAAAAACCCACCTCTTATCGGCAAAGAGTATTTATTTTTAGACAGCGGCGACCAGTACAGCTTTATTGTGCCGAGCAGGGCTTTAGAATACGGTAAAATAAAATCAGCGCTCTACCAAACCTCACCACTACGTGAGGGCGATATCGACGTTTTGTATGATGTGGCTCGTGGCAATACGCGCGTTAAATTTAAGAAGTTGCGAACGGTCCTTAAAAAGATCGGAGCTGTTTCATGCCATAGAGGCTCACACTGGAAAGTGAGTTTTTATGGCAGTTCCATCGTGGCGCCTTTGCTATGCCCACACCCCAACACCACCATGTCACTTCTAGGGCTACAGCTTATGTGGAGAGCCCTAAAAAAGGCAGGGTTTCGGTGTATTAAACTCTAAGGCGGAGTGTCACAAGTGATACGTAAGAGAGGGGGGCAGGGAGGCTACTCACTAGCAGCCTACCCATTTTTTAATTTGCGTTTATTCTAATGGGCCATTTAAAATGCGAAACAGAAGATCAACCACTTCAGCCAAGCTATACGGCTCATCATAGGGGTGAACAGGTATGTCTTGGTATAACTTCATTACACGGCTCTTTTCTTCTTGAAGTAATTTTACAGCCAACCCTTTTGAAGGCACAAACCCTTGAACGGTTTTCTCTTCTGTCTCGTCAGCTTCTGCGATGCTTTCAGGCTCGTAAAAATTGCTCTCCCTCAGTTTAAAAACCCCTCCTTCTAAAAGGCTTATGTATTTAACATGCCTGGAGTAGTGACTAATCTTCTGCCACTTGTCAACAGTTCGGTTGATGACCTGCCGCGTGACTAAATTAGGGTTTTCTGTCGGTCCAGAATAGCTTAAAGCAAGATCAGCAAGATCCAGGACGTCCAAACTTAAAGAAGGAGCTGGTGTATAAAAAGTCCATTCGCGTTTTAGTCGTTGAGCGGCCTTCCATAATATAACATTCAGCTTGTAGAGCTCACTGGTCATAAGTAGCATTAGAAAATCGAGCGCAGTATGATTTTCCTTAAAACTAATATTACTGTAATTAATAGGCAAGGCTTGCGTTACCAGCCACTCCAGAGCCACAGTGTCTAGTTGACTTGTTTTACTGTTGTACAGCTTGTTTATAACGGCGGTTGCTTTCTTTGCTTCTTGAGTTAGTTGTGCGCCATAATCAGGATTTAATATCTTTACACTTTTTAGGTTAGGGGCCCCTCGGTTAAGAAAAGGAAGCATTTTTTTAAACTTTTCACTCGATTTAACTACAGGCAATCTATAATAAGCATCTACAAAAATATCAGGCTTACTTGAATAATGACGGGCCGCAGAAGCTAATGGTCTGTCCATACGCTTACAGACTGTTGCGGTTCGCACTGTGCTCCGGGGCACCAAATGGCTCACAGCTTGTGCCGGATGAATACTAGCTCCCAAGGAAAGATAAATGAGTGCAGACCGAAACAATGTGTTCATAAATACCTCTTTTATTATTATGCGATTTTTAAAAGAGATAAACTATCTTGCGAAGGAAGTCACGATAAAAGTCAAACGGTATTTTGTTTGCCAGCTTGGTTGTGTAGCTAGTTACGAGGCTTTCACCTGGAAGCACTGTTCTACAGCTTGGGCATACTGATCAAAGGTAAATGGCTTCTCTAGCAATAAGCGCACCCCCGCCGTTTCAGCTTGCTTGGCTTCGGCGCGCTTTTTAAAAGGAAGCAACAACACAAACTGGCATTGGGCCTTCCTCGCTGTGATCTCTCGAAATAGGTCCACCCCCGTAAAGCGTGTACAGCCCCAGTCGCTTACCACCAAGTCAAATGGATCTTTTTGAAAGAGCTCAAGCGCCTCATGCGGTGTGCCTGCGTGTTGTACGGCTGCAATACCAAGCCGCTTTAAAAACGCTGTTTGTATATGCACAAGGGGCTTAAAATCTTCAACGATAAGGACTTTTGCTTGTTCCAATTTACTTACCTTCTTATGAGTAACGTAAAAGATGATCATTAATAAAAAGATAAAGAACAGAAGAGACCTCACAAGGATGCAACAATTCGGCCTCCCCGTTCACACAACAGCCGCCCAAGTCGCCCTACTTTGCCGGGCCGCGCCCCGCCTCCAGCATGCGTTGTGATTTTGATTTATTTTTAGGGATTTGTTAGTTATACTGATACTGTCTTGTAAAAGACTATGATGATAAACGTTATGCGGAATAAGCGTTACGGACCCGGGGGCGGTACCCGGCACTTCCACCAAAAATATTGAGGGAGTGAAACAGGATCGACGTGCGTAATAAAGGCATAATTTTCATTCGGTATTGTACCACCGTTATCGGGCTGTTTAAATTGAATGCCAAAACAACAAAGGCATCACGTGTACCAGCTAACTTGGCAGCAGTGCCAAGTGCTACGGCAAGCGCTACAGCAGTAGCTGCGTAACACGTTGCGGTTTGGGGGCACCGGGCAACAGAAGCCCCCACTAAAAAATCGAAAGGCTTAACTGTGGCGAAAATAAATTACGATCACCTAACACGTGAAAGCTTGAAATTTATAGTAAAAAAAGCTCTTCAGCACACCGCTCACAAGGGGTTGTCGGGGCATCAGCATTTTCTGATCACCTTCAGGCCTGATCACCCGCAAGCTGTGGTGCCTGGTTACATTTTAGAAAGCCACCCAGAAGAGCTCACTATTATTTTAGAAAACCACTTTTGGAATTTAGAGGTTTTTAAAGATTATTTTTCGGTAGCCGTTAATTTAAATGACTGCGAAGAAACGCTACACATCCCGTTCAACTCACTGATTGAGTTTCAAGACCCCAGCGAAGATTTTATATTAATGTTTGAGCCTGTTTACGATGAGGCCGGTGAAGCATTTGATGAAGAAGACCCCTTTGAAGACAACAAGGTTGTGTCTCTTGAGGCGTTTAAAAACAAAACAACGAAATATGATTGAGGTATAACCAATGACTGCCCGTGAAAGATTTATCGCCATAATTGTTGCCGTAGTGGCTTTGTTCGGAATTTCTGCCCTTATTTGGGGCCCTAAGCTTATGGATTTCTATTTCCCTAAGATAGAAACAAAAAAAGATACAAAAGGCTATATAAAAGCAAAGCCTGTTCAGTTAGTAGAGTTCCCGCGCACAATTAAATCAATTGGTACCCTTACAGCTTCAAATCAGGTAACAATTAAAACCGAAACACGTGGTCGGGTGGCAAAGATCCATTTTAATGATGGCCAAGACATCAAAAAAGGGGAGCCTATTATTGAGTTCGACACAAAAGTGTTGGAGTTGGAATTTAAGCAACGCCAAGCAAAAGCCGACCAACTTAAGCAGGTTTACCTCCGCAACAAAGAGCTGAAAACAAAAAACCTTGTAAGTGATAACGACTTTGAAGAATCCCGCGCTAACTATATGCAAGCGCAAGCCGCCGCTGATGAGCGAAAAGTTATGCTAGAGAAGGCTGTTATTAAGGCGCCGTTTGATGGCCGCTTAGGTATCCGTGAGAAGGAGGTTTCGGTAGGCGCTTTCATTACAGAGGGTAACAATATCGTAACATTGGTGAGCACAAACCCCATGTTTGTAGACTTCCGTGTGGCCGCTCATAACAGTGACAACATAGCTCCAGGCCAAAAAATTGAATTCATTATTGATGGCCCCAGTGAGACGACACGCTTTAAGGGTGAGGTTATGGCCGTTGACTCTAAAGTAGAAACAACTGGCAACACCCTGTTGGTGCGCGGCAAGGTGAGCAGCCCTTCTGCTAAAATTAAGGCTGGCCAGTTTGTGCAGGTGTTTGTAACCACTCACGTGGATAAAGACGTGATTATGGTGCCTGTTTCATCTGTTTATAAAATGCAAAACCAGGATGTGGTTTACATTTATTATTTTGATCAAGAGATCAAATATAATACGGTGCGCCCAACCTCAGTTATCACAGGGCAAACAAAAGACGGTATGATTGAGATTAAAAAAGGGCTTTTGAAAGACTCCGTAGTTGTATATGAGCGCCCCAAAAATGTTACTCCAGGGCAGAGGATAGACAACTGGCATAAACCCAGCAAATAAAAAAAGAATTGAGTAAACGATGAAAATTTCAGAAGTTTGTATTAAAAGACCTGTATTTGCGACGGTAATTAACATTATTATCGTGCTCATTGGTTTGGTAGCATGGCAACGCCTTGTGGTGCGTGAAATTCCAAAGATTGACACCCCGACTCTTACAATTGAAACGGGCTATCCTGGGGCGTCTCCAAAAATTATTGAGAACACTGTTACAAAACCATTAGAAGACGAGCTCTCACGGATAGAGGGAATTGATACAATTACGTCTGAAAGCGGTGGCGGCAAAAGCACCATTATTATGCGCTTTAAGCTTGAAGCTAATCTTGATGCGGCGGCCCTGGATGCCACCTACACCATGACACGTGTGCGCTCTCGTATGCCTAACGACGTTCAGCAGTCGGTGTTACGTAAAGCCGATAAAGACGCCATGCCAATAGTGTATCTATCGCTTGCCAGCAACACACGAACAGCAACCGAGCTGGCCGATTTCGCAGAACGCGAGCTGCAAAATGAATTCGAAACACTCTATGGGGTTTCACGAGTGGAGGTTGTAGGTGGTGGCCACTTTAAATTAAATGTGTGGCTTGATCCAAACAAACTCTCGGGCCACAAGCTGACAAATGCTGATGTTTATAATGCCATTAGCCGCGCAAATCTAGAACGCCCCGGAGGCCAAATCCGCAGTGGTAATCGTGAGTTCAATGTCACCACGAAGGCTCTTTTGGATAAACCCGAAAAGTTTGATGAGATTATTGTAGGTGAGCGGGATGGCAAGTTTATCCGGCTGTCTGATGTAGGACGAGCTTCTTTCGATCCTGTTAACACCAGTTCACGCTTCATGGCCAATGGTAAAACGGGTGTGGGTATCGCCATTTACCGCTCAGTGGAAGTAAGCCCCGTTGATGTAGCGCACAGTGTCAAGGAAAAGGTGGCGCAACTAAAGGGCGAACGCAAAGGCTTCACAAAGCGCATTACCAATGACATGGAATTCAAAACGGCTATTGATTACACCACTTTCATTGAACGCGCTATCGATGAAGTGTACGAAACGATTGGCATTGCAGTGGTGCTTGTTATTTTGGTTGTGTTTGCATTTGTGGGGTCCCTACGGGCCGCTCTGATACCGCTGGTTACCATCCCCATTTCACTCATTGCAACGTTTACATTCTTATACGCTATGGGCTTTTCCATAAACTTGCTGACCCTTCTTGCTATTGTCCTGGCGGTGGGGCTTGTGGTGGATGACGCCATTGTGGTGTTGGAGAACGTTTATAGATACATCGAAAAAGGTGACTCGCCCTATGAAGCGGCCATTAAAGGAAGCCGAGAAATTGGGTTTGCCATTGTGGCTATGACACTCACCCTAGCAGCTGTATATGCGCCACTCGCTCTGGCCAAGGGTATCACCGGTGCGCTCTTTACCGAGTTTGCGTTAACCCTTGCCGGGGCGGTTTTAATTTCAGGTGTAACGGCCCTCACACTTTCTCCAATGATGTGCTCTAAAATTATGAAGAAAGGCATGTCTTTGGAGGGCCATGCGGATGAAAAAACCCAACAAAGCTTGTTCCACCAATATATCATGCGCTGGGTGTTTGGGGGTATAGCATATGTGGAAAACAAATATAACAAGGTTATTGGCACCGCCATGCGCTTTCGGTATTTAGTCATTTTAATTGGGGCGGCCTTTACAGCTGCATCGCTTTATGTGTTGTTCGACCGTGTGCCCCAAGAATTTGCGCCTGCAGAAGATCGGGGCTTATTAACTGGGCGCTCACAATCAACTGATGGTGCCACGGTAGAAACACTTGAAAACACTCTCGGCCAAATTAGCGCCATTATCGATAATACAAACGATGTAGATGGGAGCTTACTTGTATTAACAGGTATGCGCTTAACCAAAATAGCCACGTTAAAACCATGGGAAGTAAGATCAAAAACAGATAAAGAAATAGCGGAAAAACTAAACGAAAACTTGCGCGAAGTAACGGCGCTGGAAGCAAAGGTTTCTCCATCAGCTTCACCTATTGGCGGGGGGGGCTCATCTGATGCCTCGATGGAGTTTATTATGCGCTCACCACGAGAAATGGAAGACCTCACGAATAAGGCCATGGAGCTTAGAGATTCGATTTTAGCTCACAAAGAACTAGCCGGCAAAATTAAACTAAATGTGTTCGTACCGGTTACATTACAAGAATACACCATTCGTTTGCGCCGTGACATTGCCAGCACGCTTGGTTTATCCGCGCAAGACCTGGCGTTAAACTTTGAAATATTCACCGGTGGTAAAAAGGCCGGTAACTTCGCCCCTAAAAACACCACCAAGCTCTATGATATTATGGTTGGTGTGCCCGAAGAATATCGCCGATCACCTGACGACTTGCGTAACTTATATACACGTATAACAAAACGCCGTGGGGAAGAAGTGCTGGTGCCTTTAAGCCAGCTTGTGGAAGTGGTGCCTGTAGAAACCACCACAAACATCTCCCACTACAACAAAATGCGTAACGTAACCTTTAAAACCGAACTTAAAGGCGTTTCAATGGGTAAGGCCATTAGCGTTATTCAAGAAGTGAGCGAGAAGAAACTGGCAGATACAAGTGATTACGTGGTGGAATTCACTGGTGAAGCGAAAAGCTTCCTCACCGAATCACAAAACATTTTGTTCGTGTTTATCTTTGCGGTGCTGTTTATTTACCTCGTGTTGGCGGCGCAGTTTGAAAGCTTTATTGACCCGCTCATTATCCTGCTTAGTGTGCCGCTATCCATCGCTGGGGCCGCTGTAACGCTTTATTTTGTGGGCGGCAGCCTTAACATTTACAGTCAAATTGGCATGGTGACTCTTATCGGGCTCATCACAAAACACGGTATTCTAATTGTTGACTTTGCAAACGCGGCTGTTGAAAAAGGCGCCAGTAAGTTGGCCGCCGTTACAGAAGCCTGTAAACTACGCTTACGCCCCATTTTAATGACGACAGGCGCCATGGTCTTTGGGGCCGTGCCGCTTGCCATCGCCACAGGGGCCGGGGCTGAGGTGCGCTTTCAGCTTGGCTGGGTAATTGTGGGGGGGATGACCATTGGCACCCTATTTACCCTGTTTGTGGTGCCGGCGTTCTACACCCTGCTCTCGCGCAAGCAAACAGCACAACTGCCTGCCTGAGGCACTGTAACTACCTCCTAACAGCCCTCCTCGTGGGGGCTTTTTTGTGCCTCAAGTTATGCACAACCGGCTTGTGCATAACCTGTGATTCGCTTGGGTGCAGGGCTGCACAAAATCTCTGTTTCAATCCAAATCGTTTTAGCTTGTGCAAAAGTCGCAAATCCACCGTATTTATACACAAGTCTCTGCACAGCCAATTAATAATATCCACACCTGTTCAAAACAAGCTCTCCTAATATATTTTAAGGTTTTCAACTGTGCAAAACTTTGTTAATAACGTTTGTATAGATGTTAATGAGCGTTATACACAGGCCCTACAACAAACACATCTCTAACTATATATAATTATATTTATATGAGGACTCGATGACTGAGCGTAAAAATAAAAGGGAAGCTCCTTTAGGAAATTACTATGGCCGTCGCCATGACCGCCCCCTTAAAGATGAAGAAGAAAAGCTATTAACGGAGCTTCTACCAACACTTCAAGTGACTGAAGAAAACTTAGATGTGTGGTTGAATAACGACTCGGGTAAACATACCGTGTGTGAAATTGGTTTTGGGGGCGGAGAACATTTGTATGCGCATGCCTGTGCGAACCCTGACAAACACTATTTGGGCATTGAACCTTTTATATCGGGCACCGTTAAGCTTCTTCAAAACATTGCAATGCACAATCCAGGTAATATGGTTCTCTGCCAAACAGACGCTAAGTTGATGCTCACCAAAATGCCTGCTGGTTGTTTAGACGAAGTTTACATTTTGTTTGCTGACCCCTGGCCGAAAAAGCGCCATCACAAGCGCCGTATTATTAACCATTTTACCTTAAACGAACTGTATCGCGTGTTAAAACCTGGAGGAGAAATTCGCATTGCCACCGACCACCCTGGGTTTTTAATGTGGGTAGAAGAGCACCTGGTGTGGGCAGAGGAGAGGCGCCTGTTTACAGTGCAGTATAAAGCAAGCGAACGCCCCCACACCTGGCCCCCCACACGCTACGAACAAAAAGCCCTCTCAAAAGGCGACACCTGCCACTACTTTTTACTTCAAAGGCTGTAAAAACTTTAGTTAAAGGGTTAGCTGTAATTCTTTACTAAAAGTAACCTTTATGTCCCCTTTTCAAAAATTTGTTAACCTTCTGTTAATCTCTTTATTATAGTGTAAGAGAAATTTTAGGTTAACAAAGAAAGGAAGACTACTATGTCCAACAAAAAACTATTTCTGTCTACCAGTTTAGCAATGGCGCTAAGCTTAGGGGTTAGTGAGGCTGCAGCAACTTTAAATGATGCAGTTGATTATACCACAGATGTGATGGTGGCCTCCAAAAAACTCGCCCTAAGCAAGTTTATGCCTGAATTAGATAAAATTCTAGCAAAGATTGACGACCCTAACGTTTCAGATGATGTTTTGAGCGCATTAAGAGCGGCAATAGAAGATGAATTAGGTGGAATGACTATTGAGGCTGCATTAGCAAAAGCTCTAAGTGAGGAAGGTGAGACGGGTGACCACTATAAGAATACCTTAGAGCTTATTAACACAACCTGGAAGAGCCTTACAAAAGAGGGCACAACAGCAGAACAGTTACAGGGATTTACTAAAGCGATCAAAGAAGCTAGTAACTCTGCACTAGTAAAAGGTGACGGTGGTTCAGGAAAGGTTGAATTAAGCGCTACCACAATAGATTGGACAGACCTAACGGAAGAGGGAGAACCAGACAGAACGGTTACAATTAGTGGCACAGCAGACCTTACTACTATGGTTGCAAAAGAGGTTCATAAAAACGTAAGCGTTATTAAAATTGAAGGTGTCGATGCGGCAAAGGCTCTCGTAGTTAGTGGAGATAGTGTGCTAAACCTCTCAAGTGCAGCGGATAATTTGCACATTGAGTTTGCGTTTGCGGATGGTGAGAGCTTTCCGGATAAAGCTGCAGCGCAAGACTTAATAAAAGCTCTTGCGGCTATTGCTGGCAACGTAGACAGAGAAATTTGGTTAGATGACGGTGTTGTGAACGCGCTGCCTGATGCTTTAACTGTAAACATGAGCACCCTTGCTGATGATAAGAGAACGTTTGTTATCGACAATGATGCTATTACAGAGCGTGCCGACATAGATTCACTCTACATCACGCTAAACGGCGCCCAAATTATGGTACGCCCAAATGCAGCGGGTGAAGTAGACCTTGCTAAAGTAAGCAGTGTGTTTACTGTTAAAGGCTTCACTCCTGGCACTAACGATGGTTGGGTGAAAGCAGAAAACAGCAAAGAATTGAAAACCATTGTGGTTGATAGCGTTGCAGATAATACATCGTTGATGTCAACGGACGCTGAACCTACCCCAACCGCCGCAAATTATGTAGACCAAGAAGACGGTGTTAACACAAACGTTGAAACTATTATTGTGAACCCAGACCCATATAGCGTCGCAAACCTCGCTGTTTGGCACAATGCCTTTACAGACCATAACCTTGTGGTGAAAGCGGATGGGTACACCACGAGCCTTGTGATTGCGGATCCATCAACAGTGCCAAGCAATGCAAGTGATTACACTACCGATGCCGCTTCTGTTACAGCACTGGCCCTCACACAACCAGATGCCTCAACACCAGTTGACTTAACACGTGATTGGAGTGGGGTGTTTGCAAATGCGACAACTGTAAAAGCAGCGGCTAGTACCGAGGCTGTGTTGGTTACGGAAGCGCAAGTGAGGTCAAAAAGTTTTGCAGAAAATTTATTAACGGCTGAAAGTGGCGAATACAACGTAACGACAATAAATGTGCAGAATGCTAATGGTTTCATCGTACAAGATCCGACAACACAATTTTGGATTGCTAAAACCCTCATCCTCGACGAGCCACCTACACAATTGATACCATTGGATCTAAGCGCGGTCACTGGTTCAATTGATAGTTTGAGCATTGTCCTGCCTTCTATAGACCCAAGCAGTTTTACCGTAACTGATAATACAGCAGTTGGTAATATAATCAAACTACCAATAGGAAGCAAGGATGATATTGTAACAATTATTAATAGTGATGATGACAATCAAGCATTAACCCTGAAAAGTGACGGTACATCTTGGGGTGTGCCGAGTGGTTCTAGCTCATAATCAAGTTTAATATAAACAGGCCAACGTAATATTTATTTTTAAGAGCAAAAAAAACAATAAGGAAAGATAACAATGACAAAATTTAATAAAATGACAGGTTTATTAACAAGCCTTTCTGTCGTGGCCCTTGTGGGCTGCGGCGGGGGCGGTGCTAGCTCACCTAGCTCCACATCTAAAGTTAATAATGAACTTCCTCAACACTTATCACAAGCCCTCAACGGGAAGGCTATCGTAGACATTTCACCTGCTGGTGAGGAATTAAGCGATATAAAAAATCATCAATTTAAGCCCGTTGCTGGTTCCTTGTCGGGTAACAAAGAGGTAAGATTTGCAGAGGATGATCAACCCACTTGGTTTGATGATAAGTTTGAGGACTCTGAAGAGCCCAAGAGTTACACCTCCACTGCCAATTGGCGTGCAAGTGTGTTGCTTACAGGCCGACACGTTAGCGGTTCCACCTTTGCGCACACAGGAGGCGAGATCACTGCAGGCGTTTTTGACCACAAAGGTAACTATGACTATGAGATGAGTAACAAGGCTGCCGTAGTGGCGAAATATGCAATTATCGAAGGTAAAGTAACTAATGAAAGCATTGAGTCGTCTCTTTGTATTGATGCCACTTTTGATTTAAAAACGGTTGGTTTTAATGAAGCCGCCATCCATGAACTTGTGTCTTCACAAAAATCTCGCTTCTCTATCTTAGCAGATCTACTCGGTGAATACGACGCCACAAATAAAACATTCTCTCACAAAGGGGCACTATATGTAGAGGCCGATAAAACAGTTGGCCATGTTGTGCTTATGGGTAGAGACGGCCCCATTGGTATAGGCGGTGCTGGTACCATTAACACCTTAACGTGTGAAGGCAGACCAACCATTTTCGCAATGAGTGGTCAAAACACAAAAGTTGGTCAAGTTGATTTGGGCACTGGTGCTACTTTACTTGCTAACCTTACGGCTACCAACGCTCCTGTAATCACTTTAGGTCCAGTTTCTGGAACTTCATGGCGCGTAGGGAGCACATCCAGCAAATTTACCCTAAAAATTGCGCAATTGGCTGCTGACGCTACAACCCCGGTTATTAAATTTAATGACAATGCTGGTGTGTCTGATGAAGCTACTGCAACGGCTCTCTTTTCGGCGGTTCAAAGTAGCGATGGAACTGCCTTAACCGCAGGCACAAATTTCAACTGGGTTTGGGATGACACCGCTAAAACTTTAAGCATTCAAAATACAGGCACCACAGCCATCACGTCAGCCGGTCTTAACCTTACACCATCACACTCAGCGGTGGGGTCACGTTTGGCGAGTGCGTCAACTGGCTCAGCTTTTGCTTTAGCAGCGCAAAACCTTAACCTCAACACTACTAAGTTGGCGGCGGTTAAGGCACAAGACACTGCCGGCAACACGGTTCGTGGGGCGCAAATCAAAGCTGGTAACGGCTTTGTGGTGGCCTCTTATGCGAAAAGTAACGTCGTTGGTTTTGACCTTGCAAACGTTACTCAATACAGCCTCGGTTATGTGAAGCCATTTGCAAACGCGTCTGTATTCGCGGGCGTTACATATGCTAACACAACATTAGACCACTACACTGATAGCTTTGTTAACTTTAAAGATGTAAATGTTAACACTATCACAGCTGAAGTGGGTGCTAACTTTAAAGCAAGTGACAACTTAATGCTTGGTGCTTATGCAGGTGCAGAGCTTATGAACAAAGCAAGCTTTGACAAAGAGTTTTTCGGCACAACAACGGCCGAAACCGAGAAGCTTCCTGTAAATGCCGTTTTGGGCTTAAACGCAGCTTACAAGTTTAAAGCTGTTAGCCTTGATGCCAATGCCACTGCGGCGGCGTCATCTGAAGGCATGAAAGGAATGTTCACATCACGCTTGACAGTGAGCTTCTAACTTGCTATAAATAAATTAAGCCGTAGGATGTGCCATGCGCCTTCCTTCGGTGTAGGAAGCTCGGTTGCTTTGTTGCTCCGGGCTTCCGCCCTTTAAGGGGTTCATGTTCTTCTTTAAAAGAACTCAGCCCTTGCTGCCGTTACAGCACACAAAAACGGTACTTTTAATCCCACTTTTGTTTTCTGCAATCATTCTTTTAAATACAGTAAATACGCTAGCCATCTCTCGCGTATTTATGTAGTATAAACTTAGTTAAATGAGGAGTTATTTATGGATAAGTCTAAAGCCTTAGATGCGGCTTTGAGTCAGATTGAGCGTGCCTTTGGCAAGGGCTCTATTATGCGAATGGGGCAAAAAGAGGCCATCGAGATTGATTCGGTTTCAACGGGCTCTTTAGGGCTAGACCTGGCGCTGGGCATTGGCGGTTTGCCTTACGGGCGCATTATCGAGATTTATGGCCCTGAAAGTTCGGGTAAAACCACCATGGCCTTACACACTGTGGCCGAAGCTCAAAAGCGTGGGGCGATTTGTGCCTTCGTAGATGCCGAGCATGCCCTCGACCCTGTTTATGCTAAAAAGCTTGGCGTGAATGTGGACGACCTTTTAATTTCACAGCCCGACGCTGGGGAGCAGGCCCTAGAGATTGCAGACACCTTGGTGCGTTCTGGCGCGGTTGAGGTGCTTGTTATCGACAGTGTGGCCGCCCTTGTACCCCGTGCAGAGCTTGAGGGCGAAATGGGCGACTCTCATATGGGCTTACAAGCCCGCCTTATGAGCCAAGCCTTGCGTAAGCTAACGGGCTCTATTTCGCGCACGAAATGTATGGTGATTTTTATTAACCAAATTCGCCAAAAAATTGGGGTCATGTTTGGAAACCCAGAAACCACAACGGGCGGTAACGCTCTTAAATTTTACGCCTCTGTGCGTTTGGATATCCGGCGTGTGGGCGCCATTAAAGACAAAGACGATGTGATTGGTAACCAAACCCGTGTGAAGGTGGTTAAAAACAAGCTGGCACCCCCGTTCAAAACCGTAGACTTCGATATTATGTATGGCGAAGGTATTTCCAAAATGGGTGAGTTGATTGACCTCGGCGTAAAGGCGGGCATCGTTGATAAAGCCGGTTCTTGGTACTCCTATGGCGATGACCGCATTGGCCAGGGCAAAGAGAACGTGCGTCAATATTTGAAAGACAACCCTAATATCGCTAAAAAGATTGAAGCCAAAATCCGTGAAAATGCGGGGTTGGTTTTCGATTTAGAATTGGCGGATGAAGACCCCGCCGCCGAGGAGTAGTATAAAGCTTGAGAGGAGAGTGCTTGTTTGCTCTCTCCTTTTTTTCTCCACCGGCTTCGCTCCATTTTACCCTTAAGTCAACATACCTAGGGATCGCTCGGCGCTGTTAAGGCCTTGCTTCGAGTGCTGGCTATCATGCTGACATTATCCTGCGTTTTTATGTTTTTTTGAAACTAATGGAGGGCGATATATAGCTTTCCAATTTATGTAAGCGGTTAGCACTAACCACACACGCAGCACAACCAAACAACATCCTGCCCAAAAAATAAGCATTTATTATGTTGAGCTTTTGCGGGAGATCATGTATTTTGTAAGCATTGAATTATAATATAAAGGAACATTATTATGCAGAAGCCTTTAATGCCAAAAGCCACGGCGGTATGGCTGTTACAAAACACAACGCTAACATTTGAGCAAATAGGGCAATTTTGCGGGCTCCACCGGATTGAGATACAAGCCATGGCAGATGGCGATACGCGCGCCATGTTGGGTTATGACCCCATCTTGAATAATCAGCTTACAGCTGAAGAAATTAAGCGCTGTGAAGAGGACTCAACGGCGCATCTACAGTTATTAAAAGCAAGCCAAGATGTGCGCAAGGTAAAAAAAACAGGCCCTAAAAATTACACACCACGGGCGCGCCGCCAAGACAGGCCCGATGGCATTTTGTGGTTAATCACTAAACACCCAGAAATGACAGATGCGACAATTTGCCGTTTATTGGGCACCACCAACCAAACGATTAAGACTATCCGGGATAAGTCGCACAAGCGTTATAAAGAGCTTAAGCCTCGTAACCCCGTGACGCTGGGGCTGTGTAGCCAAAGCTTGCTAGACGAAGCCCTTGGACAATAACCCCTTTGGTTTACGGCCTGACATTTAAGTAAACATAAGATTCTTGCTTGGGTGTTAGGGCCGCCTTCACGTAAATAACATCATCTTGAAAAAAGCATTCAATTAGAGAGGCCTCGTGACGCAGCCACTCTACGAGCCAAGCTTGTGTGTATGGCAAATGAAACTCTACAACTTTTTTAGTGCTGTGAATAAGGTTGCGTAAACAGGTTCTCAAATCCTCGAGGCCATAACCTGTTTTGGTAGAGGTGAGCACCACATCATCTGTTCTGTCTATTATGGTTGAAAATCGCTCAAACTCTTCACTCTCTAATAAGTCTGCTTTATTCCACACGTGCAGTATTTTTTTTGAGTTCGTGTCAATGCCTAGCGCTTTTAATACGGACAACACCGCTCTTTGCTGCCCCTCAAAGGTGTCGGCGCTGCGGTCTGCCACGTGCACAATAATGTCGGCTTCGATAACCTCTTCAAGTGTGGCTTTAAAAGCCGCCACTAGCTCGTGGGGTAAGTCGGTGATAAACCCAACCGTGTCAGAAAGAAAGGCCTCTTCATTGGAGGGAAGGTGAATTTTCCGCATGGTAGGGTCAAGCGTAGCAAACAGCTGGTCCTTCGCGTAAATCGCCTCATTGGCCAATACATTAAAAAGCGTAGATTTACCTGCGTTTGTATAGCCCACCAGGGCCACATGAGGTGTAGGGCTGCGCTTGCGGTTTTTCTTTTGTTGGGCGCGCACTTTTTTAACATGTTCAAGTTTGCGCTTGATACGGTTTATTTTTTCATCTAGCAAGCGCCGGTCGATTTCTAATTGGGACTCACCAGGGCCACCCACTTTTCCTAGCCCACCACGTTGACGTTCCAGGTGCGTCCAGCGTCTCACAAGTCGCGTTTTTTCATAACTAAGAGTGGCTAAATCAACCTGCAGGCGCCCCTCTAATGTGCGGGCACGCATGCCGAATATTTCAAGAATAACGCCGGTGCGATCAATGACCTTGCAGTTCCATAACTTCTCGAGGTTTTTCTGTTGGATGCCATTTAAATGGGCGTCAACGAATACTACGGCTACGTTTTCTTCTTCTACAAGTGATTTGATATCTTCACATTTGCCCCCACCAATGAGTGTGGCGGGAGTGTGTTTTTTGAGTGGGGCGACCTGTTTTGAAATGATCTCTACCCCCAAGTTTTCGAACAAGCTTTCAGCTTCACTCAGCCTGTAAGCGTCATCTTGTGCATTCCCAAGCTCAGCATCTCGGGGGTAAATAATTATTGCTGTGTTACTTTTTGTGTTCGCGTCAGATTTATTTTTAATGTTTTGGTCATCTGACACGTGATTACTAACGTCTTTATTCTTAATCTTAATCGCCCATTCCGTTTATCTGAAATGCCTCAACAGGCATAACAGTAGAAATAGCATGTTTGTAAACCAATTGCGAGTGGTTGTCGCGTTTTAGGAGCAAGGAAAATGTATCAAAGGAGGTTATTTGACCCTGTAACTTTACACCATTAACCAAGAAAACCACAACTTGTGCCTTAAGCTTACGCATGTTATTTAAAAAAGTGTCCTGCAAAGACAGCTGTTTTTCTGTTTTATCATTTTTCTTTGTTGTCATTGTGATACCTATTATTCTAGTTTCTCTTAGCATCTTATAGTTTTTAAACAACTGTACCAACTACCTGTAAACGTGTTGAAAAAATTATCGCATGATGCAACTTTTTACACCATAAAACATTTTAATTTACAGATCAATGTTTTTTAATTATGGAAACAACTATCGGGAACAACTCTTATTTTATAGCATAGAATAGTAAACACATTATAAATTAAGGAGTTCATAACTTTGCTCTTTGAGCCGGTGAAGTTTGCCATATTTATTTCTAACTTAAGTGAGAGCCACGAGTGTGGCAGCTGCCAGTTAGGCTTGTAGGTTACAAATTATAGACCCTCAATCACCCAGATTTTGACTTTTTAACCGCATATTAATATGTCTTCTTTAGTATTAGCGTAAACATAGAGGGAAAAATGTTTGCAAAACTACGAAAATTAATCACAAGGGCTTTTGCTCTTTTTGTGGTCGCTATAGTGGGTTTTTCTATAGCCATGCCCGAAGAAATTGAGGCGGCAAGGCGCAGCAGAAAAGCAGCTGCCACGGGGGGGGCTAAACGTAGCCCGCGAGCAAGATCTAGTGGAAACAGGAAAACCCGTGCTAGAACTAGAAAAACACCTACACGTAAAACTCGGTCAGCAAGCCCAGCCAATCGCAAAAGGGCAAGCTCCAACAACAGGGGAGCATCGCCATCAGCGCGTCCCACCAAAAGACGAAAGACGGCTTCAAATGCCCCGAGGGGTCGGGGAGCCACCCGCAACCGGCGCAACAGTTCCAGAAGTGGGGCCAGTGCAACAAATAGCCGGAGCCCATCTGCAAGAAACGTGAGGCAGCGCCCTTTAGCTAACGCTAACCGCCCTACAAACAGTAGAGGCAGAAATACCATGCGTAGAGGGGGCGCTCAACCCAACGCTAGATCGCGTTCGGCGAATCCTGGATTCAACGAGAATGAATTTAATGAAAACCAAGGACCTAACAGCTTTGGCCCAGGCGCCCCAGCAGAACGCTCAAGCCGTTTTAGCGGATTGCTGAACGCAGCCAAAGGTGCCACTGGCGCGGCTGCTGGTTTTGCGCAGGCCAGCGGATTAGGTGAGATAGCTACAGGTATGCTTGGACACGAGCTTCACCAAGCTATGGGAGACAGCCCACTTGGAGCAGCCATGGCGGATATGGCTACTGGTGCGGTTGCCAGTGGCATGGAAGGCGCTGCGGGAATAGGTCAGGAAGATCCTTATGGCCCGCCTCAAGGTGGTGGCTTCGGCCCAATGCCCGGCCCGCAAGGTCCTTATGATGCGCCTGGCGCTTATGGTGGAGCAGAGTGGGGTGACCCAGAGCCTGCCTTTGGCCCCCAAGGCGGTGGCTTTGGCCCAATGCCCGGCCCGCAAGGTCCTTATGATGCACCAGGCATGTATGGTGGAGCTGAGTGGGGTGCTCCTGAACCAGGGTTTGGCCCCCAGGGTGATGATTTTGGTCCTGAGCCAGGTTATGGTCCTCCGCAAATGGATTCCTACTAAAAAAACGGCAACCAACACTAAAGGTCGCAATCGCGGCCTTTTTCTTTCTTTAAAAGTCTTTACCAATTATTAACCATTTTCTCTCAATAGTGAACAAACGGTTAAAAGAATGCTTAAAAGGTCAGCGACTTATTTTTCGCTTTGTTTATTGTGTTGTGCCACTTCCTTTATTAAGGCCTCTAAACAGTTTGACCTGCAACAATACTTAAAAGACAACCCGCAACTCATTGAACAAAAAATCGATAAAGATGAGATAGACGATGAAAAAATAAGAACCCTTATCAATGAGGCATTCAAGCAACTAGCCGAGCGCGAAAGCTACTTGAACGCAAAGCTGCGTAAAAAGCAGAAAGGCATCCCTAAAACTTTCGGGCATGCCATCGAATACCCGCAGTTAGTGTCAGAAGAGGCCTTTCACACATATATCATTAATTTCCTTAAGGAGTCGCAGCCGTTGCTGGTGCCACAGAAGCACGCCATAGCGGCGGCATATCTTAATGAAAAATTTACCGTCTACTTACAAGAGAGTGAGGCCGCATTTAGACTTAGCCCCAAAACGCAAAGCTTATTTGATATTCAGCAGCAAGGGAATACACATATTTTAACGCACAAATCACCTCAGCAGAACAATTACTTTATTGGGTCTATATTAGGGAACTGGGTTGTGTACAAGGACACGCCTTTTAAAAAAGCACCATATGTGGCATTCACAAAGCCTGCCACACTAAAAACTTTAGAGGGTGAGCTTTCCTCTCTTAAATCATCCGTTAAACCCATATTAAAGCCGGATGATGTCTTTTTTATAATTAAAACCAAAGGCAAAATTTATAACCCCATCACAAGTAAAAACCAGGCCTATCCAAACAGCCTGCTCGTTTTTCCGGTTTTAGAATATGAGGATTATATTTCGCATAAGATTGATACAGCAGATTTTTGCCTGCACCCAACGGTGGCCGGCGTGGTTGTTGAAAAGAAAAATGATGCACTTGAATTTAAGATAGTTGATGACAATACATTAATTATTTATAAAAAAGGGGGGCTTGCCTTTGACTTGCAGCAGCACGTAGCCGACTTTAGGGAAAAGGCAGATTGGGTTGAAAAAGAAGAGCTAACAGATTTTTTAAGCGCCCACCAAAACATTATCAGAAATAAAGAAAAACTAGGGAGCTTTTATTTTAAGGCGTTGGCGGAGCTTAATTTGCATCATGGTTTTTTTGATGAAACAAACGCTCTTGCACAATATTACGCTCATCAAGAGCCGC
>JAUIKZ010000014.1 GCA_030433125.1 Alphaproteobacteria bacterium | reverse complement strand
AGATTCTTGATGCCCTCGTCCATGTTGCGTCCTTGCTTTCCACGCATTCACCCATGCATCTCCCCTCTTGTCAATCTATTTTAGATGCGTCAGCCCTGGGGGCTTGTGGAATGAGAATTCCATTCTTGCGCGCATCATGCTACAGTGAAACAAAGCAGTAGAGATATGAAAGTTCTAAAGCCTCAGTATAATAAAAAAGCTGCCTTGCCTTTGTTTTCTAATGCGGTGCAGGCAGGGTTTCCCTCTCCCGCAGAAGACTTTTTAGAGGGCAAGCTCGACCTGAATGACTACCTGATTAAAAACCCGCCCGCTACCTTTTTTGTGCGGGTCACGGGTGATTCCATGATTAATGCCGGCATCCATGCGGGGGATATTTTAATTGTGGATCGCTCGCTGGAGCCAAAGTCGGGGAAGGTGGTGATCGCCGTATTAAATGGTGAACTCACCGTGAAGCGGCTTAGTATTAATCCGGAACGTACGCCGCCTGTGCAATTGTTATCGGAAAATTATAAGTATGCCCCCATCGATGTGTTTGAGGAGGCGGATTTTCACATTTGGGGTGTGGTTACAAGCGTGGTGCACAAACTGTGATGTATGCATTGGTGGACTGTAATAACTTCTTTGTGTCGTGCGAGCGTGTCTTTGCGCCCTACTTAAATGGTAAACCCACCATTGTGCTAAGCAATAATGATGGGTGTGCGATTGCCCGTTCGGAAGAGGCGAAAGCTTTGGGAATTCCCATGGGGGCGCCACTATTTAAGTTTCGGGATATTGTTGAGGCTCATGATGTAAAGGTGTTTTCTAGTAACTTTAGTTTGTATGGGGATATCTCACGGCGGGTGGTGGATGTGCTGCACCGCTTTGCCCCTGAGGTAGAAGTATATTCGGTGGATGAGTCCTTTGTTTATTTCCCTTTCGATATAACGCCCACAGACGCCTTGGAATGGGGGCGGAAAATTAGAGATGTTATTTGGCGATGGGTGGGGGTGCCCACGCGGGTGGGGTTTGGCCCCACCAAAACACTGGCTAAGTTAGCGAACAATATGGCGAAGGAGCGCAGCGATGGTGTGTGCTATGTAGGCGCCGATTACACAGATTTGTTTAAGAAAACGCCGATCGAAAACGTGTGGGGCATTGGGCGCAATAACACGAAGAAGCTTTATAGCTTGGGGGTGTATACGGTGTATGATTTTACATCCAAGACAAATGCTTTTATTCGGAAAAACTTTACGGTGGTGGGGTTGAAGACAGCCTTTGAGTTGCGGGGCGTGCCTTGTTTTACCCTTGAAGATGCGCCGGAGCCACGTAAGAATCGGTTGATCTCACGGTCCTTTGGTGAGGAGGTGACACAGCTGGCAGACTTGAAAGAGGCGCTGGTGCAGTTTTGTCATGCTGGGGGGCGCAAGCTGCGTAAGGCGGGGCAGTTTGCAAGTGCGCTTGGGGTGTTTGTGCGGACTAACCCCCATAAAAACCGCAAAAACGTCACCTCTGGCAGCGCGGTGTTAAATTTTGAGGCGCCCACTAATAACACCCTGCAGCTTATAAAAGGGGTGGAGGCGTTAGTTAAAAAAGTATATGTTCCGGGTCACGCCTATAAAAAAGCGGGGATTATGTTGTTTGAGCTGGTGCAAGCCCACACGCCGCGGCAGCAGAGCATGGTGCCAGAAGAAGGGGGGTATGACCATATCGGGGAGGCGCCCGCGTTGATGGAGGCGTTAGATGCAATTCAGAAAAAGTGTGGTCGTTTTTCTATTGGCTTTGGCCGCTATGGGCTGAAAGCGCGGCCGTCGCAGAGTAAATGGCAGGGAAGGCGAGAAAAGACCTCGCCTCTTTACACCACCAGCTGGGAGCAGCTGCCTGACGTTAAGTAAACAAGGTTATGAGGCCTCCTCCTCAAACAGGGCTGATTCGTTGAGCTTTTCTTTAGCGGCGGGTATAAAATGCAGCTCGAGATGGTTTTTACACACACTCACTTTAACAGTGGCGCCTTCTTGAAGGTTGCCGTTTACAATCTCTTCCGCGATAGGTTCTTTAATTTTTTCTTGGATGAACCGCGTTAAGGGGCGCGCCCCCATCAGCGCATCAAAACCATGGGAGGTTAAAAACTTGATAGCCTGTGGGGTAACGGACAGTTTTATGTTTTGTTCGGCTAGCTTGCGTTGAAGGGACCCCATGAATTTTTTAGTGATCTGGCGAGCCATTTCGGGGGAGATGGCATTAAAGGTTAAAATACCGTCAAGCCTATTCCGAAACTCCGGCGAAAAATGACTTTGCAGGTTTTGTGTTTCACCGGCTTCTGTCATAACGTCGCCCTGGTGGAAACCAATCGTAGGCTTTATCATCTCCATGGCGCCAGCATTAGAGGTAAGGCATAACAAGACGTGGCGGCAGTCTATCTTCTTCCCGGTGGAATCAGACAAGAAGCCGTAATCCATAACTTGTAACAAAAGGTTAAAAATGTCGGGGTGCGCCTTTTCGATCTCATCGAGCAGCACCACACTGTAGGGGTGTTTGCTGAGTTCTTCCGTTAATAGGCCGCCTTGGTCATAGCCTACATAGCCCGGGGGGCTGCCGATCAGTTTGGCGACGCTGTGTTTTTCGCTATACTCTGACATATCAAAGCGCAACAATTTAAGGCTGAGGGCATCCGCTGTTTGACGCACAAGCTCTGTTTTACCCACGCCGGTGGGGCCTGCAAGTAAGAAGGACCCTATGGGTTTGTTAGCTTCACGCAAGCCTGCGTAAGAAAGCTTTAAGGTGGCTACAATTTTATCTACGGCCTGGTCTTGCCCAAATATGTTGGTATGTAAATGCTTTTGAAGGTCTCGTACTTTTTCCCGGCCATCGGTGGCTACTTTTGCGGTAGGCACGCGGGCCATAAGGGCGACCACCTGTTCAATATGCGTGGGTGTGATGGCCACGGGGTTGTTAGCCGTAAAGTTTTTAAAGCGGGCCCCGGCTTCGTCTAAAATATCAATGGCCTTATCTGGCAAGGCGCGGTGGTTGATAAAGCGCACTGAAAGCTCTACCGCGTGCTGCACTGTTTCGTTACTATAGGTTACATGGTGGTGTTTCTCGTAGGCGCATTTGATTTTATTGATCATCTCCACGGCGTCATTGATGTTGGGTTCGAGCACTTCTACCCGCTGGAACCGGCGCATGAGGCCCGAGTCTTTTTCAAAGGTGTTGCGGTATTCTTTGTGAGTCGTTGCCCCAATGCAGTGAATGCGGTTTTGGGTTAACACTGGCTTGAGTAAGTTAGAGGCATCGAGCCCTCCGCCGTGTGTAGAGCCCGCGCCCACAATGGTGTGGATTTCATCAATAAATAAAATACCAAAAGGCACGCGTTCAATTTCACTTAAAATATTCTTCAGGCGTTCTTCAAAGTCACCCCGGTAGCGGGTGCCGGCTAAAAGGGCGCCCATATCAAGGCCAAATATGCGCGCCTTCATGAGGTTAGGGGGCACATCATAAGCCGTAATCTTATAGGCAAGGCCCTCAACAAGCGCTGTTTTACCCACACCGGCCTCACCAATAATAAGAGGGTTGTTCTTTTTGCGTCGGCTTAAAATGTGGCACATGCGTTCAATTTCTTCTTCGCGGCCGATGAGAGGGTCAATTTGGCCTTTGCGGGCTTTGTCATTATAATCAACGCAATATGTGGTGAGTGCGGGGTAGGTCACGGCCTGCGTTTTGGTTTTAGCCTCAGCGCTTTTATCGGCTTTGGCTTTTTCGCGCTCGGGCTTCGTGAGGGCGTTGCTAGGTGTTTTGTTCTGCCCTTCGTTGGGGGTGTCTTCCGAAATGCGTGTCCACGTTTTAACTTTTTTGTCTTCAAGTTGTGATGGCACGATGTTAAACGTGTACAAAAAGTATAGAGCGTAGGAGTTTTTTTCTTCTTCCATCGCTTTAAAAAAATCAAGGATACGCAGGTTGCGCTGGTGGCGTTGTGCGCTTAGCACGGCCCGGTGCAACACCCGTTGAAAGGCAACGGTTGGCAGGGAGTCGGAGACGAACTCTTTTTTAAGGTAATTCAGCTCATTAGTTAAGAAGTACCAAATGGATTGCCGTAAGGCTGCCACATTTACATCGCGCTTTTGAAGTTTTTCTTGTAAAGAGGGGGCTTCCAAAGCCACGTACACAAGATGCTCCAGTGTGGTGTATTCATGTTTTAAGTTGGCGGCACAATCAACCGCTTTTCTTAAATATTCTTCTAGCTCCCTTGGAATCATTTTGTCCCCACTTCCTCTAGGCGGCATTTAAAATCATGCTTGTGCTTGTTCGACATATAATTAATACGTTTTAGTTTTGTTTCGGCTACTTCGTAAGTGTACTTGCCAATACAGATGTTCCGATCTGTTTTTAGTTTTTTGGCAAGCGATTCTGTTTCAACAGGTTCCTTATGAAAAACATGTTGCCAAACAAATTCGTAAAACGCATCGGGCACACTTTCTTGTTTTTCCATCAATAATTGGAAAAGCTTTGGCGGCTTTAACTGTTGGTTTTTTGAAGGCGTTGCCATTAAAACTTATCTCTTCTCTTGTTTCAATCATAGAGAATGAGTTTTAAATTTGTCTTAATTGACTAATTTTTTTATAACTTTGACAGGGGGTGATGTTGTTTGAGGGTGGCGGCTAGGTCTTCTTGCGTCAGGTGGGTATATATTTCGGTGGTAGAAATATCAGTATGACCGAGAAGGTTTTTGAGGGTCATAAGGTTAGCGCCCCGCTTTAAAAGGTGCGTCGCAAAAGCGTGGCGCAGTGCGTGCGGGTGCACTGTCTCTGGCGGCAAGTTTGCGAGGCGTGCTAGCTCTTTTAGTTGCTGAAAAAAGCGCTGCCGTGTAAGAGGTTTGCCTGTGCGAGCAGAGGTGAAAAGATAAGCATTTTGTGGCGGTGTGTGACCCCCTGCATATTCTTTTAGTTTTGTATACGCCGTTTCTGTTAACACCACAAGCCGCTCCTTATCACCCTTACCGTAAATCCGCAGGCATCTTTCCTCCCACAACACGTCGCGCCACCGTAAGGCCAAAATTTCGCTCACCCGGGCGCCTGTGGCGTAAAAAAGTTCTAGCAACAAGGCTAAGCGTGGTTTATCTTTTTTGGTGTAATCCTGCTCCAAGGCCGCAAATAAACTGTCCACTTCCGCTTCACTCAGCACACTAGGTAGCGTCTTTTGGCGGCGTGGGGGCGAGGTGTTATCTAGGAAGTTCTCTTCAATCTCGTTTTCGCGTTTCAAAAAGGTGAAATAATGGTTGAGCGAGGCGTAGCGTCGTCGCTCTGTGGCGGTGGATGTCCCCGTTTTGTTGAGGTGGGTTAGATATGTAAAAACCCCTTTCTTGCTGAAGGGGTTCAATTTTTGGGAGTCGCAAAAGCGCTCATAGTGGCATAAGTCATATTTATATGACTTAGCCGTGTTAAGGCTCCCCCCCTTAAACGCAATTAAGTGCTCAATAAAAGACTCAATTTTTGAAAGCATTTTCGGGTAATTTTGTTACATCTCTTTCTATGACGACCATCTCTTTTTGCGGTTCAGGGCTCGCAAAAGTTAGGTAGGCGTACAACATAATCATAGATAGCATAAGAACTATAATAAACTTCACACTCATGAAAAAACCTCATTTACAATAGTTGGTGGGTTCACGTATATTAAAGCAGTATAAAGAGAGGACTACAAGTGAAATATTTATTGAAAGCATTTTGTGCTTTTTTTTCCATTTTATTTTTAACGCCAACTCAGGCCATTATTAATGTGGAAGTGGGAAAGGGGCGTTTCGCGGCCACGCCTGTGGCAGTGTTGGCTTTTTACAACAATAAAGAAAAAACATTTTCCTATGGGCGCAATATTTCGAGCTTAGTGGCTGCCGATTTAAGCCGTGCGGGTATTGTGAAAGTGGTGGCGAAGTCAGAGCAGGGCGCCGTTTGCAGCAAAACACCGGGTAAGGCTGATTTTGCAAGCTGGCAGGCCAAAGGGGCGGATAACCTTTTATATGGCACCATCGAGAAAAATGCTAATACCATCACGGTGAACGTGTATTTGTATGACACCGTGGCGCAGCGCAAGCTGATGGCCTACTCCTATTCCAGCAATGCAAACAATTGGCGACACTTGGCCCACAGGATTGCGGATGCTATTTACCTGCGCCTAACAGGTGAGAAGGGGTATTTTTCAACGCGCATTGCCTATGTTGCTGAGTCCGGTAAATTTAATAAACGCGTAAAGCGATTGAGCATTATGGATTTTGATGGTGAAAACCATAAGTTCATTACTACCGGTCGCTCCTTGGTGATGACCCCCCGATTTTCGCCGGATAACAAAAAACTGATTTACTTTGCTATCGTGAACCGCCGCGCCCGCGTATATATCTATAACCTCGTCACGGGGAACCATCAGCTGTTGGGTAACTTTGAGGGGATGAGCTACGCGCCGCGCTTTACGCCTGATGGTAAATCCGTTGTGTTCTCCATTGCGAAAGATATGGTTTCGTCTATTTACAAAATGGATCTTGCTACACGCAAAACCGTGCGCATTACCAAAAAAAATGCCATTGATACGTCACCGTGTATGGAGCCAAATGGACGTCGCATTGCCTTTGTGTCTGACCGCGAAGGAACACCACAAATCTTTATGATGAATGCGAATGGCAGTGGGGTGAAGCGTTTAAGCTTTGGCTCTGGCCGCTATTTCACACCTGTATGGTCGCCCAAGGGAGACTATATTGCCTTTACCAAAGTGCTGGGCGGCACCTTTTATGTGGGTGTGATGCGCCCGGATGGTTCAGGCGAGCGGCTGCTTGCGCAAGGGTATTTCGTGGAGGGCCCAACGTGGGCGCCAAATGGGAAGGTGATAGCTTACACACGTCGTAGTCCCCCTTCGGCGCGTGGCAAGCAAGGTGTGGCAAGGGTTTACACCATTGATGTGTCAGGCACCAATGAGCGTGAAGTAGTCACTCCTATGGATGGCACCGATCCCGCTTGGTCAGCGCTGAACAGGCATTAACAAAAACTCACATATATACTAAAAACCAAAGAAAGATGGAGGTCATACAGCCTCCATCTAGCGTGGCTGCTCACTGCCCCCGTCTCCCCGCATAAAACGTCTTCAATTCATGGCTAAAGTGGTGTTCCTCAAAGCCCCCATAAATTTCTGTAGCAGGAGCGCGGGTGCGTAGGGGCGCACAGGTGTGGTCCATGTTACCCACTTTTGGGTCATAGGCGCCAAAGTACACCGCTTTTATATGGCTTAAATAAATGGCGTGGGTGCACATGGGGCAGGGTTCTAAGGTAACGTAAATACTGGCGCTCTCTAAAAATTTAGTGCCCCGTTTTTGCTGTGCCTGTCGTATGGCCAACATCTCGGCGTGGGCTGTGGGGTCTTTGGTGGTTTCTACTAAATTGTGGGCAGCTGCAATTATTTCATTGTTCATAACAATTAAAGCCGACACAGGCACCTCACCCGCTTTTGCAGCTTGTTTGTTAAGGTCTTTTAGTTGAGACCAATATGGAAAACCTTGATTATTCACCCTAAACCCAGTATAAAAACCTTAAAGGTTTAAGGATTTAACCATGAAACAACCAGAAAAGCAATCTCAAGAATTAATGCTTGAGGTGCAAGATGATGTAAGAGAAGAACAGTTTTTAAATTTTTGGCGCAAGTACAAAGGCTATGTGTATACGTTTGTTACACTTGTGTTGCTAGGTTTTTTGGGTGAGTCCTTATGGGACAGCTATAAACGCCAGCAATCAAACCGGGCGGCCGCATTGTATGCACATGCGCTGGTGTCTATTGATGACAATCAAATCACTACGGCTCTAGAGAAGCTCTCAAAGCTAGAGGAGCAAGCTAGCTCAAGCTATTTGTCAATTTACCGCGTGATCGCTCAGTTTCACAAAGTAGATTTGCTCCAAAAGCAAGCAGCCGAGGGCAGCTTTTCGGTTGAGGCAGTTGATATTTTGAAAGATGTATCCAACAACCCAAACAATCCTGAATCAGTGCGTCAGTTAGCCACTTACATTATGGCTAAAAACCTGTTAGGCCACAATTATGAGAAAATGCCAAAAACGCAAGTCATTGAAAGGCTTCAAGATTTAGCCGTTCCTGGAAATGAGCATAGGTTTTTAGCCTGCGAACTGTTAGCGCAATATGCCGTGGAAGACCAAGATTACGCCAAGGCGAAAGACTATTGCGACCGGGTGCTGAATGAGCCGTCTAGCGAAGTTGAACACATTAAAGTGCGTTGTGGCGCCATACTCGCCACTATTTCGCACAAACTTTCAAGCAAACAAAAGAGAGCCACATGAAGTTAAAACCATTTTTACAAGCTTTAAGCCTCCTCACCTTATATGGTTGCAGTGAAGGGTTGCCCACTGATGCGAAGTTAGAGGACGCTCTTATTTCGGAGCAAGATTCCATTTCGGGCTCTTTTTATGAGCAGCGCAATTTTGATGCGCATAACGTAACTATTCCGCCTGCGCAACTAAACCAAAACTGGGTAGCGCTCGAGCCCAATGCACAAAACTACGTTAGCCACTACAAATGGGGCGGGAAATTTGAGAATCTTTATAGCTACAGTGTTGGCAGCGGTGGCTGGTGGAGCATTAAAAACAGCACATCCCCCGTTGTGGCTAATGACCGCTTGTATACGCTTGACACAGCCGGCACTGTGCGTGCTGCGAACCTTACCACGGGCGAAGAGCTTTGGTCTTATACAATAGAAGACGCCAATGATGGCGGCGGCTTAACCGTTGACGCAAAAACCAACCAAGTGTTTGTTACGCCTTCTAAAAAAGGTGTGTACGCCTTCAACAGTAACGGCACGCTCATGTGGAACGCTGCCACCGACACCATTATCCGCGGTGCCCTGCATGTGCATGACGGGGTGGTGTACACAGTCTCACACGACAATGTTGTTTTAGCATTTGACCAAAAAACAGGTAAGCAACTTTCAAAATATGAAGGTGTAGAAGAAGACTTGTTGCTCTGGGGGAATGGCCGTTTAGCCGTAGAAGGTAAGCATAAGGTGTTAGGCTTACCAAGCGGTGACATTGTGAATTTTGGTGAGAACGCCAAACCACGCTGGGTGAAAACGGTGACACCGTCCATGAGCAAAGACATCTTTTCCTCCATCGTGCATAATTATGCGTCACCTGTTATTCATCAAGGTCGCGTGTATTCATCCAGCTTTTCTGGGGAGTTGTCAGCTTACAACCTCTTGAATGGTGCCCGCATTTGGAAGGCACCCACCAGCAGTTTACATGCCCCAGCGATGGGTAAAACACACCTGTTTAATATAACCCCTACAGGTAGCGTAGAGGCTATTAACCTCCAATCAGGGAAGTTGCGTTGGCACCTAGACATAGGAGAGGTGGTGAGAAATTGGAAGCCTGCCTCTTATGACCCTGCCGAACTGAAATGGCACCGTCCCCTACTCGCCAACGGTAAGCTTCTGGTCATGAACGACATGGGGCATGTGTTTATCATCAACCCGCACACAGGCCATGTGGAAGAAGAAAAAGAACTGCCTGTACGCGTGGCGGCTAACCCCATCATCGTGAATGGTAAGTTGATCGTTCTCTCCTTACGAGGCAGTGTCTACGTATATGAATAATCTCTGTAAAGTGGCGGTTGTAGGCCGCCCAAACGTGGGTAAGTCTACGCTTTTCAATCGTTTTATAGGCAAGAAGCACGCCCTGGTGGATAACACACCGGGCGTAACCCGTGATAGGCGTGAAGGCCGCGGTAAGCTGTTCGACTTGTTCTTTACCATTGTGGACACCGCTGGCTTGGAGTTGCAAAAAACCTCAAACTTACAAGCGGTGATGGAAGCACAAACTCAAAAGGCGATTGATCTTGCTGATATTATTGTTTTTATGATTGATGGCAAGGAAGGCGTGACACCGTTAGACCGCGACATTGCCAATCAATTGCGGGCTTCTGAAAAAACAGTAGTTTTGCTGGTGAACAAGCTGGATGGCCGCAAACGGGTGGACCTGCTGGGTGAGGCTTATGGCCTAGGCTTAGGCGATGCCATTGCGTTTTCGGCGGCTCATGGCCAGGGGCTCGAAGAGTTGTATCATGCTCTTATGCCGACGGTTGATCGCGTGAACGAGCAACTCAAAGAAGAGCGTTCTGAAGCCGAAGCCAATAAGAATGTGCAGCTTTCTATTATTGGCCAGCCGAACGCGGGAAAATCAACACTAATAAACGCTATTTTAAAAGAAGAGCGTGTGATCACCGGCCCCGAAGCGGGCATGACACGCGATGCCATTAGTATCGATTGGCAGTACAAAAATACCCCCCTCAAATTAGTTGATACCGCGGGTATCCGCAAATCGCAAAAGGTCCACGAAAAACTAGAGAAGCTCTCCATTAGTGACGCTCGTCGCGCCATAGAGTTTTCGCATGTGGTGGTACTGCTAATGGATGCCACTTCCCCGTTAGAAAAGCAAGACATGAAGCTGGCGAAGTATGTGATTGATGAGGGAAGAGGGCTCGTTATCGCTCTTAATAAGTGGGACGCCGTAAAAAATAAACGCAAAGTCCTAGACGATGTGGCGTATAAATTTGAGAATCAGTTTTCCGCTATGAAGGATGTGCCGGTTATTCCGATCTCGGCGCTTGAAACCTATAACATCTATAAATTGCTAGATAAGGCCATTGAAGTGTATCACCGCTGGAACCTGCGTTTCACAACGTCTCAACTCAACAAATGGGTGAGTTACGTCACAACCCAAAACCCACCACCATTGGCTGCGAATGGTAAGCGAGTGAAAATTAAATACGCCACCCAAGTGCGAAACCGTCCGCCTGCCTTGGCGCTTTATTGCAACTTGCCGAAAGAGATCCCCAAAAGTTATGATCGCTATTTGCAAAACGCCCTAAGAGATGCCTTTGATACACAAGGTGTGCCGGTGCGTCTCTATTACCGCGGTGGTGACAACCCGTACGTTTCAAAGAAATGATGCAACAAGAGTTCAATTTCCTTGTAACCGAAGAGTATGTGGGGAAACGACTCGACATGTTTTTGGTAGAGGTGCTCAAGGAGCATGATCTTGATGTATCACGCACGCGTATAAAAGGCCTTCTAAGCAACGGCTGTGTAAGAGCTTCTCATAAGAAAAAGCTGTTGACCTCTGACATCGTAAGAGAAAACCAGAACTACACATTAAGGCTCCCTCAAGCAGAAGCATCCCATATGGAAGCTGAAGAGATTCCCCTAGATATTTACTTTGAGGATGAGCACTTGCTTGTCATAAATAAACCGGCTGGGATGGTGGTTCACCCGGCGCCAGGCAACCCAAGTGGCACGCTGGTTAACGCCTTGTTGCACTATTGTGGTGATAGTTTAAAGGGCATTTCAGGTGCAAAACAGCCAGGTATTGTTCATCGCTTAGATAAATGGACTGCGGGTTTAATGTTGGCCGCCAAAACGGAAGAGGCGCACAAGGCGCTGTCGGCCATGTTAGCAGCCCACAACATTAAAAGAACCTACTGGGCTTTATGCTGGGGCACCCCACAACCCCCAGAAGGCACTATAAACAAACCCATTGGGCGCAGCTTTCATAACAGGCAGCGCATGGCCATTCATTCGAAGGGCAAGCCGGCTGTCACCCACTATAAGGTATTAAAAACTGGGAAGCTTATGAGTTTAGTGGAGTGTGAGCTAGAAACAGGGCGCACACACCAAATTCGTTTGCATATGGCCTCTTTAGGGCATGGGGTCGTGAATGATCCATTTTATGGAAGAGGTCCTAAAAAGGGGAATGAGCTGGTTCAAAGCACTGATTGGCTTGCCAAAGAGCAGCATTTGCTCGTATCAAAATCATTAAAACTCATTCATCCCATTACGAAAAATGAATTATCCCTAGAGCTAAAGCCGTCCGAAACGCTAGCTGTGCTTGGGCTTTTGGTGGAATAGTCATCCCGTCTTGACATTGACACATAGCTAAATAATTGGATATGCAAAATTGTATGTTGTTGCCAACAAAAAACTCTGCTAAAAAATAATTGTAACAAGGCTATAAGGATGAAGGTCATGATAGATATAGTAACGAAAGACGGATTTGTTTATGGTAGAGCTGAAATGCCCGTTGAAGTATCTGCCTCTCCTAGATTAATTAAGAATAGTCGAAAGCCATTAGGTATGGTTTTTTTTAGTAATAAAGAAATGGAACAAAGCCGTTTCAAGGGGCGCCTCACTAAAGATTTTTGCTTAGATGAGTTGCAAGCTTGTTTTGTGGAATAAGCCTTTTGGCTTAACAATATAACAATAAGAATAAACCTTGATCACCTAACCTCTATTCAGCCCGCTACTCTATGTGGCGGGTTTTTCTTTTATCAAGAGAGAAATAGTCTGCGTTATCACCCACCCCTTGAAAAATGTCACTCTCTGTGCCTGTATACCATGTTTGAATATGAAGAGAATTAACTGCATTAAAAAGCTTGGAGCGATGGTTGACATCTAGGTGCGAGACAATATCATCCAGAAGCAATATAGTGCACTTGTTAGTTTGCGTTTGTAAAAAACGAATAAACTGAATAACCAACCAACACAACAACACCTTTTGCTCACCCGTGGAACAATATTTGGCGGCAGTGCCATAGCGCGGATGTGTTAAATAGAAGTCACTGCGATGCGGGCCGTGCAACGTGGTTTTAGCATGATTATGCTCATTTCTGTGGTGTTGCAGCAGCTCCTCAAAAGCACTAACAGCATCGGGGACTTCCATAAGCTTTTCTTCTACGTGGCCGATCAACTGCAAGGCGGGTTGGCCTTCCAAAAAGGGGGTAGGGTATTGCTGGTTGAATTTTGCAAATTGGGTTACAAAATTCACCCTTTCTTTAGCGACATCCATACCATACTGCGTGAGCACTTTTGTGATATTGCTAAACCAAGCGGCATCGTAGGGCTGATTTTTAAGGAGATGATTACGTTCCTTAAGGGCTTTTTCATAATGTTTAAGGGCATCTAAATAATGGGGGGCTGTGTAATACACCATGCGGTCTAAAAACGTGCGCCTCTCAGACGGTGAAGATAAAAACAACCCATCTTGTGCCGGGGTAAGCCAGAATATATTTAGGTAGTCCCATAATTCACGCTGAGGGATTTTTACACCGTTTTTGTTAGAGGTGCGAGCTGTGCTGTGAGCGGACAATAAGCCCGTAGAGAGTTCGTATTCTTCTTCATCCTCAGTTATACCTAAATGCGTCCCCCAGGGTGAGCTGGAACCAAAAGGAATAGCCTCCGATGCAGCCACACGCCTCAAACCACGCCCCGGCGCAAAAAAAGAAACAGCCTCTAGAACATTGGTCTTCCCAGCCCCATTTGGGCCATGCAAAACAATGTTCTGTGCATTTGACGTTATTTCAAACCGACTGAGATTGCGAAAGTTTGTTAAGGTGAGGCTATTTATATAAGCGTTTGGCACAACGGCTTATTAAACCCTAAGCGGCATCACCACCGTTAGGTGTGATTCTGACCCTACTTCTTTAACAAGTAAAGGTGAGCCAAGTTCGCCTAGCCTTAATTCAATATTAGAATCGTCCGACACTTGCTGTGAAATGTCTGTGAGGTAACGGCTGTTAAAACCGGCCGAAATAGGTTCACCCGCAAAATCAGCTTCCACTTGTTCAACGGCGTCCCCGAGGTCAGAGTCTAGTGCTTCTATACGAAGGTTATTGTTGTCGGCGAAAAACTTAACAGGGCGCGTTTTGTCGCCTGCAACAAGAGACACACGTTCTACGGCGTCCGTGAACTTGCGCTTTTCAAGCATGATGCACCGATCATTCTTGTAGGGGATAAAGCTTTCATAATCAGGGAACGTGCCATCAATCAAGCGAGAGGTGAGGAATGTGGTCCCCCACAAATGAAAACTAATTTGGTGCGACGCTACATGCACTTTAATAGCATCTTCAGCATTGCATTCGTCTATAAGGCGCACTAACTCGTTTACAGTTTTCCGTGATACGATCATACCAGGCATTTCTGTTAGCCCGGTCGGGACAGAAATATGTGCCACAGCCAACCTGTGAGAGTCGGTGGCAGCGGCTTGCAAATAGCGTTCACCATCACGCTCCGCTAGGTGTAAGTATATACCGTTTAGATTATAACGGGTTTCTTCTGTGGACATGGCAAAGCGGGTTTTAAGCAGTAAGTAAGCTAACTCCTTTGCTTTAATGTCAAACTCATGAGTGAAGCTATCCTCTGTGCTAATGGAAGGGAAATCCTCCCCAGGCAGTGATGACAAGTTAAACACACTGCTTCCACAAGTAAGTGTGGTACGGTTGGTGTCGGTTGTTTTAATGTCGATAAGCGCTCTGGAGGGGAGACGGCGCACAATCTCTTTTAACAGCTGAGCCGGCAAGGCAATCTGACCGGGTTCAATAATATTTGCTTCTAGGTCACGGACAATGCTTGTGTCCAAATCGGTGGCCTGAATGGTGAGCGTGTTTTCGTTAGTGCGCAAAAGCACATGACCTAAAATGGGAAGAGTGTTCTTTTTTTCAACAATACTCGAGGCGAGACTAACTGTTGATTGCAGAGCTTCTTGCGATATCTGGATGTGCATGCCTAAATACTACCCTTGTATGTTTCTTTTTAGTACAGCTATGTCTTCTTGTAAAGAAGAACTTTCTTTTGCGCGCGACTCGATCTTTTTCACAGCATGTAAAACAGTGGTGTGGTTCTTGCCGTTAAAACGTCGCCCAATTTCGGGCAGCGAGTTACTGGTCATGGTTTTAGATAGATACATGGCCACTTGACGCGCCAAAGCAATTTCACTGGAGCGCTTTGAAGACAGTAAATCTGAGAGCTTAACATTGAAGTGATGCGCGGCTTTTTTTTGAATATCTTCTATGGTGATTTGCTTGTCATAAACTCTCAGGAGATCTCTTAACACTTCTTGTGCCATGCTCACGGTAATGTTACGCCCCACAAGCGAGGCATGGGCGACCACCCGGTTTAGAGCTCCTTCTAATTCACGAACGTTCGTGTTAATGTGGCCAGCTAAAAACTCAATCACATCCTTAGGTACAAACGTTTCAGGCGGCAGCTTTTCGGCTTTTGCTTGCAAGATGCCTAAACGCAATTCAAAGGTTGTGGGGTGAATATCCGCCACCAGGCCCCACCCCAGGCGGGAGCGTATCCGTTCTTCAAAACCAGAGAGGTCACTGGGCGATTTATCGGCCGATAAAATGATTTGCTTTTTTTGGTCTATTAGCGCGTTAAAAGTGTGGAAGAATTCTTCTTGTGTGGATTCCTTCCCTGCAATAAATTGCACGTCGTCAATCATCAGCACATCTACTGAGCGAAACCTGTCTTTAAACGAGAAGGTATCCTTTTGGCGGATGGCGCTGATGAATTGATACATAAACTTTTCAGCGGAGAGATATATAACAACCCTATCGGGATGAACTTTTTTAATGTTCCACGCAATGGCGTGCATAAGGTGGGTTTTACCAAGCCCCACGCCGCCGTGCAAAAACAGAGGGTTGAACGCCACTTCTTTGGCCTCTGACACCTTTTGAGCGGCCGCGAAAGCAAGCTCGTTAGACTTGCCTACCACAAAGTTTTCAAAGGTAAAACGCGGGTCTAAGTGAAGGGTGAGGGCATCTTCTGTGGCGTCTGTGTTTGCCTCTGTTGGGGCGGGCGTAGGTGAAGTTTGTGAAGGGGCGTCCCCCGTAACAACAAGTTTTATAGCCTCAATTTTTGGGTCAAGCCCCTGAAATATGGCTAATAACTTTTCTTGATAATGATTAGCAACCCAATCAAGAATAAAGCGCGTAGGAGCCTCGAGAAACAAAACCCCCCCTAGCTTGTTACCAGGTTTAAGAGGTGCAATCCAATTTTTATAGGGGCCATACCCCTCGGTAGATTCAAAAGAGGATTGGGCTCGCTCCCAAAGGTCGGAAAGATTTTGAGACGGTGAGCCCATTTAGATTACATTGCTTTGATTTGTGCGTTCAAGCGTGCGATGCGACGAGATGCTGTGTTTTTGTGCATAACTCCCTTAGACGCGCCGCGCATAACTTCTGCTTGCACTGTTTTGAACTCAGTTTGAGCCGCAGCCTTATCACCTTTTGAGATGTGAGCTTGAAGCTTCTTTATAAATGTACGAACACGGTTTAAGCGGTTCAAGTTTATGCGGCGACGTTTTGTGTCGCGGCGTATGCGTTTTAAAGCCGATTGGTGATTAGCCATTATGTATTAATCCTTGTCTTTTCTGATCATACTATTAAGTAATAATAAAGGATTTTGCAAGATAATTTTCGTAAAGGTGCCTGCAAAAGAAAAGATTTTTCTTTATAATTTACACGCATATGTTGTATCAAATATAAAAACTGGAGACATTTATGCGTAAACATATGCGTTCGGCCTTATTTGTGCTAACCGCTTTAGGAGCCCCACTATCATTAACTGGTTGTGGTAAACTAGTGATGGCTGCTAAAAAAAGTGATATCCGTATTGAAACCAACATTAACGAAGGCGTCTTCTTAGAGCCTGTGGGGAAAGCCCAAATGCGTGCTTACGTGAGAGTGCGTAACAACACTGGGCAATCACTAGGGGTCGAGCAGGCTCTCAGGGCAGAACTTGCTGCGCAGGGCATTCGCGTGGTGGATGACCCCAAAAATGCCACCCACACGCTCGAAGCAAACATATTAAAAATGGGCCGTTACGCTGAAGAAGATGCGGCTGCTTTATCTCTTGGCTACGGTGCTGCTATAGGTGCTGCCGCTGGGGGTGTGTTGGCGGCATCTAGTGGCAACTACAGCAATGTTCCCTCTTATGCTATAGGTGGTGGGGCTATTGGTGCTGCCGTCGGTTTGGGTTCATTTTTGGTGGATAGTTTTATTGATGATGTCTATTACAACATCATTGCGGACGTACAAATTGGTGAACGCATAAATGCTCCGGGTGCTAAAGAAAGCGTGGCTTACACAGCTCAGTCTGGATCTAGCACCACCCGAAGTGGTATGTATCACCGCCAGCTAGAGTGGACACTTCACCGCACGCGTATGATGACCACAGCAAACCAAGTAAACCTGAAGCTTGAGGATGCCAAAGAACCTCTGAAGCAAAACCTAGCCAAAGCGATTGCGGGTTTTCTCTAAACCTTTTAATGCGGGAGGAGTGCTTATACGCTTGCTTCTCCCTGCATTCTTTTTTCTCCTCCTCCTCCAAAAAAACAACAAAAATGACAAATCATTAGACATTTAATAGTTGTTGCGCTAAAATTAAAAAACTCATATAGTCGCATCAAAAAAAAGAAAGGTGAAGGTCATGGTAGATACAATCATTCCAGAGGGGTATGTGCCTACGGATAAAGAGGAGTTCATGAACCCTATTATGAAGGCTTACTTCAAGCGAAAGTTAGAAAATTGGCACAAAGAGTTGGTAGAAGAATATAATGACGCGATGAGTAAAATTAAGCAGGGCGCTGCACACGAGGCTGACCCGGCTGATCGCGCTACTTACGAACAGGATATGGCTTTTGAAATGCGCACCCGTGATCGTGAGCGGAAGCTTATCCGTAAAATTGAAGAGGCTATAAGGCGGATCGAAAAAGACAATTACGGATATTGCGAGGACACTGGCGAACCTATCGCTGTAGCTCGCCTCGATGCGCGACCTGTAGCCACTCTATCTTTTGAGGCTCAGGAGCAACGCGAAAAAGAAGAAAAGCAATATAGAGAGGCGTAGGCCTCTCTCGATATAAACACTCCCGCCCTTTTAACCTTTTTTTAAAAATTGTTTGTTACTCTTTAGAATATATTGAGGAAGAGTAATGACATTTTCTGTAAAACTTAAGGCCCTTTTTTTAGTTGGTTTCACGTTCTCAGCGACGCATGCTGGTTTCGGAGACTTCTTAAAAAAAGTAGGTAACGCCGTAAAAAAGGTAGATAATGTGGCAAAGCAGGCCACCCAGCATGTGGAGAATGTACGGAATGTTGCGCGGCAGCACTCTGAAACTGCGCGTGAGTTGGCCGCTCAAGTGGGGGTAAACGTGCCAGGCGGCAACGCAGGGGGGGGAGATGAAGGTGACCCATTCGACGATCTTCTCGATGATGACGATGCAGTTGACGACAGTGTTGATGACCCATCTCAAGCGGTGCAACCTCGTCAA
Organism: Alphaproteobacteria bacterium; assembly: GCA_030433125.1. Classification (GTDB taxonomy): domain Bacteria; phylum Pseudomonadota; class Alphaproteobacteria; order UBA6184; family UBA6184; genus JAUIKZ01. The sequence goes on along the minus strand of JAUIKZ010000014.1, from coordinate 2,336 downwards.
TCGTTTCCCCAACCTAATACTGTATCGCTGCCTCGTCAGCAGCAAGTTCCCCAGCAAGTGCCCCAACGTTTCCGCAAAGAATACCAAATGGGTGATAGGGCCTATAATGCAGGCCGTGGTTCCGTAGAAAATGTCGTGCAGAATAGGCAGCAATATCAAAATGCTTTCAATTCATTGAAAAATGATTTTCAGCAAGCCCGTTCTCACGGTGGGCAAGGCGGGTTTATGGGTTTTGTAAATCAAGCGAAATCCTTTGGTGAAAATATTGCGCATAATTCCAATCAATTTGAGGGGGCCTTCGATAATGCTAAGGGCAATATCTCAACGACTGTTAGTAATTGGCAGCACCACAATAATGCAGCGCCACAACAACCTCGTCGACCACAACAGGCTGCCCCACAACCACAGCAGGTGTCGCCTCAAATGCAACAATTCAGCCAAGTTCAACTGCACCCCCAAGCTAGGGCCAACCAAATTCCTCATCAGGTAAGTCAGTTCTATACTCAGCCAGAGGAGGATGATTTTGATTTCTTCGGTGAGCCTTCGCCCTCAGATGAGAGTACATTTGGTTTTGATGAAGACGAAGCTCATGATGATGACGATTTTGATTTGTTTGGTTCAAATGAGAGCGAGCAGAATCCTGGTGCCGAAGCAGCTGATATTGGGGAGGATTTTCTTTTTTAAGAACAGCCTTCTTTAAAGTAAGGATATAGTAATTATCAGTGGGCAGCGAAAGCTGCCTTTTGTTTTGCCCTTGTCTTTAATAATGAGCCTCGCCAGGAAGATGATCCCGCTCGGGACGATTGCTCGGATTTTCAAAAGTATTCGCTTTAATGATCCCGTTCGGGCCTACACCCCTAGGCGTCTAATTCGGGGGGTAAGATAAACCCGTTCGGGACTACATTCTGGTCGTCCAAGTCGGGAGGCGAAAATAAACCCGTTCGGGTTTTTAGTGGACTAATACAGTGCTTATCGCTTATAATCACCCTTATAGGGTTTATGGCTATGGTGGAAATGCAAACGTTAAGTGACATTATTAAAAACACACGCAAACAGCAGCAACTGACGCAGGCGGAGCTGGCCGCTGCCGCGGGGGTAGGGGTGCGTTTTATTCGAGAGCTCGAGCAGGGTAAGGCCTCGTGCCAGATAGGGAAGGTGTTGATGGTGCTCAAAATGCTGGGGCTTGAGGTGACAGTGGACGGAGTGGCTATATGATCGGTCGTGCTCTTGATGTGTATTGGGACAACACAAAAGTAGGCAGCCTCACCCAAACCGTTACGGGGCAGCTTTCATTTACATACCACGAAAATTACCTAGCTCGAAAGGGGCGGGCCATTTCAGTGTCAATGCCGTTGCAGGAAGCCGCCTATGATGACAGCAAAGCACGCCCTTTTTTCGCTGGCATTTTACCAGAAGAAGGCGTGCGTACAAAACTGGCACGTTACCTGGGGGTGTCAGATAAAAACCCCTTTGCGTTACTAGAAGCTGTAGGCGGCGAGTGCGCTGGGGCGTTGGCATTATACCCGGCCGGTGAGGCACCCCCTTCCGCTGAGCAAAGAGTGGTAGAGCCTCTTGATGGCGCAACACTGCAAGAGGTGCTAGCTATTATTAAGCGCCGGCCTATGATGGCTGGTGAAAGTGATATGCGTCTTTCCTTGGCTGGAGCTCAAAATAAACTGGCGGTGGGGTATGAAAATGGGCAGGTGCGTTTAATAAAAGGCAATGCCCCCACCACCCACATTTTAAAGCCGGTTATTGAGGGCATACACAGCAGTGTGTTTAACGAATATTTTTGTATGCGCCTAGCGAAGCAAGTGGGGCTGCAGGCGCCCGCTGTTTATATTCATATGGCAGGTGATACCCCTTGTTACATTGTTGAGCGTTACGATAGAAAGCGCCTCCCCACAGGCGTGGTGCAGCGGCTTCATCAAGAGGACTTCTGCCAGGCGCTAAGCATTCCGACCGAGTGCAAATATGAACGGGAAGGGGGGCCAAGTTTGGGGCAGTGCCAAGAGTTGATCAAAAATTGCGCCAGCAGCCCCGCCTTAGATTTACTGCGCTTTTTGGATGTGGTGATTTTTAATTATCTGATCGGTAACGCCGACGCCCACGGGAAGAATTTCTCGTGGCTTTATACTGAACAGCGATTAAGCTTAGCGCCCTGTTACGATTTGCTCAGCACGGCCGTTTATCCCGAGCTGGCTTCGAAAATGGCCATGAAAATTGGTGGGCGCTATATTGCCAAAGATGTGCAATTACGCCACTGGTTGCGTGAAGTACCTGAAACCAAAGCCGCAGAGAAGCAGCTAAAGCGGCGCATGCAGTTCTTGTGCGAA
>JAUIKZ010000066.1 GCA_030433125.1 Alphaproteobacteria bacterium | reverse complement strand
AGCGGTGTAGCGTCAAGGTCGCCCTTTCCCTTCGATTTTGCTGACGCAAAATCTGCAGGGGCCCGGGGCTCGCTTGACTCCACCCCTTGCTTCGGGCTTTGAATTATTATTCTTGTAAGCAAAAAAACAATATATCTGGTAAGGAGGTAAACCTTAGGCCTCACAATCTTACCCCCAAGCGCCATTTTTTGAATGCCACTACAAAGATTTAGATTTGCATTTGAGTCACTTCGCGCACGGCTTGCACGGTTTCACTTAAGATGGTGCGAAACGTGTTGAAGTGAAGATTTGCATTGGAAAATTGAAAACTTAAATCCGTTAAGTCTACTTGCCCATTAGCATAGGCGTGTGCCATCTCTTCCGCGTGTTTGTTGCTTTGGAGGGCTTCGGAACCTAGGTTTTTGAGCAAATCACCAAAATAGGCGCCAGGCTTGGCGCTGGTGTTATTTAATGTGCCTACGTTTAGCGGACTGCTTGTTTGAATGGGGGTGGTTACGGCTGTAATGGGGGTTGTCATTGTGTTTCTCCTATCGTGCTTTAAGTAGATCGAGTGAGCGACGTTGCATATCGAGGTTGGCTTCATAGGCTTGAAGGTTGGCCTCATGACTGCGTTGTGCCTCGCGCATGTTCATCAGCTCGAGCATGGTGTTGACGTTACTACGTTTTACGATGCCATTTTCATCGGCGCCGGGGTGCGAGGGGTCATAGTCTTGATAAAACTCTTGTTGTGAGCGCCCTATTTCTGCAACAGACACTTGGCTTGTGCCGGTGCGTGGATCGATAACCTCTTTAAACGTGATTGTTTTGGCCCTATACGGGTCTTGGTTCGGGTTTTGCGCTTGCATGTTAGCGTTCGCTAAGTTTTCTGTGGTAATGCGCATGCGTATTTTTTGAGCCTGCATACCCGACACAGAGGTTTTTAGTGCGTTTGATATTTGTAAGCCGCTATTGTTCGTTTTCGTTGCCATGATTACCTCTTACTCAGCGCTTGATTATACATGCCTACATAATTTGTGTAGATGGTGTGCAGGCCTTGGTGCTTTGTTTTGGTTTCGGCCATTTTCACCAGTTCGGCTTGCGCATTAATACTGGAGCCACCTTCGCCAAATGGATCGGTGTTTTCGGTATCTTCAATGATACGGTAGTTATTAGAGAAGCCGCCTTTTGTGTCGATATGTTTTGCGTGGGTGCGTGCCATCGTGCCGGCATTTGCGGAGGAATGTTTTTTTAGTTCGAGGTCGAAGGGTTTTTTACCGGGGGTATCACTGTTAGCGATATTCCGCGCGATAAGCCGCTGCCGGGCCTCCGCCCACTTCACGCGGTCTTCCAGTGTTTTAAATAGATGTACCTTTTTAACCATGAACGTACCAACTTTGTTCTGCCCTTATTAAACAGCGCAAAAGTTACAAAATGGTAAACTAGTATAAAAAAGGTTGCAGATAACGGAGGGCATGGTGTTGCCGTTTGGATCCTATTTGATGAAAAGTTAAGCCCCGGATGAAAAGTAATTAGATGTTGTAATCAAGGCTAAAAAAAATTATAGTGCGTCTATGGTTTCGGAGCGTAGCGCAGCCTGGTAGCGCACCACGCTGGGGGTGTGGGGGTCGTGGGTTCAAATCCCGCCGCTCCGACCATTATATCCACGTTGCTTTCTGCCCTTTAGGCACTCATCTTTATAACATTCAAGCAAACGTCACATTTTGCGCGCACATTTAATTGACTTTTCGTTCGATTCTTATAACATGCAACTATTAAAAATTAAGGTTACCATGGATTATTTTGTACAACTAAAAGACGACATTACTAAAATTGCCCAATCACTATATGAAAGCCTGCCGACTGAAGCCTTTGAGCCGGTAACGGTAGAGTTGCCCCGCGATTCCTCTCATGGGGATCTTGCTACAAACTGTGCCATGGTTTTAGCCAAAAAATTGGGGCAGTCTCCTAAGCCGCTGGCAGAAGCTCTTCTCCGGCACATAATGGAATTGCCTTATGTGAAGTCAGCTGAAATGGCTGGCCCGGGGTTTATCAATGTGAGCATTACTCTCGAAGCGTGGACAGTTTGGCTTTCTTATGCGTTGTCTCAAGAAAAACTCTTACGGCAACCTCTTCAAGGCGAGGCTATTAATGTGGAATATGTGTCCGCAAACCCCACGGGGCCCATGCACGCCGGCCATGGCCGTGTGGCGGTTGTAGGGGATGTGATTGCTAACATGGCGGAAGCCGCCGGCGCCACCGTGACGCGTGAATACTATATCAACGACGGCGGGGCACAAGCGGAAACCCTAGGTCGTTCCGCCCATTTGCGCTATTTAGAGGCATGTGGGCACACCATAGATTTTATACCAGAAGGGTATTATCCAGGTGACTATTTAAAAGCGGTTGGAGAAGCTGTTAAACAACAATACGGTGATGCCTTAATTTATGGAATAGAAGAAGAGTGGCTTGCGAAAGTACGCCCCATTGCCATTAATGCTATGATGGATCTTATCCGAAATGATCTGGCTCAAATCGATATCAAGCACCATGTGTTTACCTCTGAAAACTGGTTGGTGGACGAAGGCGTTTTGGAAGAAGTGGTGGCAAAGCTGAAAGAGAAGGGGCTGGCGTATCGTGGGGTTCTTGAAAAACCGTTGGGGCTTGATTTTGATGACTGGCAAGAAGAAGAGCAGCTGCTGTTTAAATCTACAGAATTTGGTGATGACATCGACCGTGTGCTTCAAAAGGCTAATGGGGAGTGGACCTACTTCGCCAAGGATATAGCCTACCATTACCACAAATATAAGCGCGGCTTTAAGCACCAAATAAATGTGTGGGGCGCTGACCATAAGGGGTATGTGAAACGTTTAGAGGGGGCGGTGAAGGCGCTGTCCAATAACGAAGTAACGCTCAAAGTTATATTGTGTAACTTGGTGCACTTCAAGGAAAATGGTGTGCCTATTAAAATGTCGAAAAGAGCCGGGACCTTTATTACGTTGCAAGAGGTGATTGATGCCGTGGGGAAAGACATTTTGCGGTTTGTGATGGTGACCCGCAAAAACGTGTCAGCGTTGGATTTTGACTTTGAAAAAGTGAAAGAGCAATCAAAAGATAACCCGGTGTTTTATGTGCAATATGCCCATGCCCGCATTTGCTCGGTGTTTCGCAACACAAAGGAATTGCATCCTGATTGGGTCTTGGACACAGAAACGCTGTTGCAACAGTTAACATCTGATGCCCTTGATGAGGCAGACGTTGACCTTATTAAAAAGCTCGCCCAGTGGCCTAAAACGTTTGATGCGGCTTTAAGCACCAATGATCCGCAGCGAATTGCACAATATATGTATGATGTGGCAGCTGCCTTCCATAACTTGTGGAACCAAGGCAAAGAAAATACAGCGCTTCGGTTTATTAGTGATGACCGTGCCACAACCAGTTCACGCTTAGCCTTAATTATGGGAGTGAAGAAAGTGTTGGCTGAAGGCTTAAGGATTTTTGGTGTGCAACCTGCGGAGGAAATGTAATGAAACGAGTTTACCCCTATAACGAAGAAGAAATGAGTCAAGACGACGTAAGCCCCCGCCGAGCATCAGCCAAACGGCGGCCCGTCCGCAAGGTGTCGCCCGAACCGTGGTGGAATAATGCCTTCGTGAAGGGGGTGGTGGTAAGCACGGTGGTTTTTGTGGGTGTTATGGGGGCTTATCGTTATTTTAACGCCGGGTACAACGCGCCTCCTGAGGTGATTGAGTCGCCGCCCGAGCCCCTAAAAAAAA
>JAUIKZ010000013.1 GCA_030433125.1 Alphaproteobacteria bacterium | reverse complement strand
TTGGGCGGGACGCCCAATGAAGGTCCAGCCCCCGCGTGCTGCCGCTGCAGAACGCGCCCTACTCTTGACTCCACCCCTTGCTTTAGGGATGTGTGAATATTTTCTTGTAAGCAAAAAGAATAATATATAAGGAGATCTGGCTCACCCAAAATACCGTGTTAAAAACTGCCCTGTGTGGCTGGCTTTCACTGTAGAGACCTGCTGCGGGGTGCCTTGTGCTACGAGTGTGCCGCCGCCATCACCGCCTTCCGGGCCGATGTCTAAAATCCAGTCGGCTGTTTTAATCACATCCAGGTTATGTTCAATGACGACGACCGTGTTTCCCTGATCCGCTAACAGATGCAGCACCTCTAGGAGTTTTTTGATATCAGAGAAATGCAAGCCGGTAGTCGGTTCGTCGAGGATGTATAGGGTGTCACCCGTTGCCCGTTTAGAGAGCTCTTTAGCGAGCTTCACCCGTTGGGCCTCGCCGCCAGAAAGGGTGGTGGCCCGTTGGCCTATTTGCATGTATCCCAACCCCACTTTTAACAGTGTATCCAATTTATTTTTAATGGCAGGCATGGCCTCAAAAAAGGCAGCGCCTTCTTCCACGGTCATCTCTAATACGTCGGAGATGGACTTACCTTTATAGGTGACCTCTAAGGTTTCACGGTTGTAGCGCTTACCTTTGCATTGGTCGCATTCCACATACACATCGGGCAGGAAGTGCATTTCAATTTTTAGCACACCGTCGCCCTGGCAGGCCTCGCAGCGCCCGCCCTTCACGTTAAAACTAAAACGCCCTGGGCTGTAGCCGCGCACCTTGGCCTCTGGCAGCCCCGCAAACCACTGACGTATAGGGTCAAACACGCCGGTGTAGGTGGCCGGGTTTGAACGGGGGGTGCGCCCGATGGGGGACTGATCAATATCAATCACCTTCCCAATGTGTTCCAGGCCTTTGATGGCCTTATGCGGGCCGGGGCGTGCACTGCTTTTATAAAGCTGTCGTGCCAATTCTTTATAGAGGGTGCCGATAATAAGTGATGACTTCCCACCGCCCGACACGCCGGTTATGCACACCAGCTTGCCCAAGGGGATCTTGGCAGTAACATTTTTCAAGTTGTTAAGGGTGGCGCCTTCAACCACCAGGTGTTTTTTATTCCCTTTACGTAATTTTTTCGGCACCTCAATTTGAAGGTTGCCGCTTAAGTATTGACCCGTCTCGCTGGCCTCGCATTGCATAACAGCGTCGGGGGTTCCCTCGGCCACAATCGTCCCCCCATGCACACCGGCCGCTGGCCCCATGTCGATCAGGTGGTCACAGGCCATCATGGTGTCTTCGTCATGCTCCACCACAAGCACCGTATTATTCAGATTTTTAAGGTGGCGCAACGTGTCGATTAGCTTTTGGTTGTCACGCTGGTGGAGGCCAATGGAGGGCTCGTCCAGCACATACAGCACGCCTGTCAGCCCCGAGCCAATTTGGGAGGCTAGCCGTATGCGTTGGCTTTCCCCGCCCGACAGGGTCCCCGCCTTGCGGTTTAGGGTGAGGTAGCTCAACCCCACGTTCACCAAAAAGGACAAGCGCTCACGGATTTCTTTGAGGATGCGGGCACCAATTTCAAGTTCTTTTGGGGTAAGTTTTTCTTCTAATGCTTTTACCCACGCGTCGGCTTCTTTAATAGAGAGCTGAATAAATTGCGCGATGTTTTGGCCATCAATTTTCACACACAAGGCCCGTTCATTGAGGCGGTCACCTTTGCAGCTTTCGCAAGGCATGTTGATTTGAAAACGCTCCAAGTCTTGGCGAATGCGCTGGCTTTCTGTTTCGTGATAGCGCCGCTCCAGCCAGGGGATCATTCCCTCGAAGGGGCGTTTATTAGTGTAGGTGATGCGTTCCCCCTCAAAGTGAATCTCAATTTTTTCTTTGCCTGAGCCATAAAGCAACACATCTTGCACCTTCTGTGGCAACTGGTTAAAAGGCGTTTTAATTTTCACGCCATAGTGTTTCGCCACACTCTCTAGCATGCTGCGGTAATATCCCGGCGTTTCACTGGCCCACACTTGCATGGCTTCTATCATGGGCTTTGTGGGGTCAGGCACCACCAGTTCGGGGCTAAACACAATTTTCTCTCCTAAGCCATCGCACGTGGCACATGCCCCATGGGGGCTGTTGAAGGAGAACAATCGCGGTTCAATCTCCGGGATGCTAAACCCCGACACCGGGCAGGCATATTTGGTGGAAAAGAGAGTGCGTTCGCCGGTTTTAAAATCTTGCGCCACACACAACCCGTCACTCAAATTCAGCGCTGTTTCGAGGGAGCTGGCCAAACGTTGCGCCTCCCCCGATTTTACCACCAGACGGTCCACCACCACCTCTATGGTGTGCTTTATGTTTTTCTCGAGGGCTGGCACCTCTTCTATTTGGTATTGTTCGCCGTCCACCAACACCCGCACAAACCCTTTGCGCTGAATGTCTTGCAAAAGCTTTTTATGCTCTCCCTTTTGGTCGCGCACCACAGGCGCCAGCAATAACAGCTTGGTGCCCTCGTCCATGTGCAACAGCTTGTCAGTCATTTGGCTAATGGTTTGGCTGGCAATGGGCTGGCCTGTAACGGGGGAATATGGCACGCCCACACGTGCGTAGAGTAAGCGCAAATAGTCATAAATTTCTGTTACCGTACCCACAATAGAGCGCGGGTTTTTAGATGTGGTTTTTTGCTCAATAGAAATGGCGGGGGCAAGACCATCAATGCTATCCACATCCGGCTTTTGCATAAGGTTTAAAAACTGGCGCGCGTAAGCGGACAAGCTTTCCACATAGCGTCGTTGCCCTTCCGCATAAATGGTATCAAAGGCCAGTGAAGACTTGCCAGAGCCACTCACGCCCGTGATCACCACCAACTGCCCCTTAGGAATGTCCACATTGATGTTTTTTAAGTTATGCTCTCGTGCACCGCGCACGTGTATGTAATTGACAGGATCAAAATCTATACTCATGGGTAAAAAAGCCCCCTCAGTTATTCGTTAATTTATATTCATAATCACTAATCTAAGTTATAGTGCTTTTAGCACCACAAGTACAGCATAGAGGAAGGGCCACAGGGCCACCGCATGAAGAACGTCCGAGGCACGCCCTAAAACTAAGCGATTTTGTCACTCATGAGTGAACCGCTGAATGTGCGCCTAATAATAGCCCACCTCTTCTTGGAACAAGGAGTTAACATAATCGCTGCTGTGGCTTTCATACACCAAAAGAATATTGCTGCCTCCATGCAACACCGTTTCGGCTTTGGGCAAGAACACAACTTTATCTTCATACGCATACAAGGGTACAAAGGCGGATCGTTGCAAATATAGATCTTTAATCGTTTTATCACACACCGGCATGTTTTTATGAATATTGATCACCGCCATGTTGATGCGCTGGTTAAAGACAGACTTTAATATTTGCGTTTTTAATTTTCGTGTAAGGGCCTGCCTTAAACTGGCCAATGTAATTTGGTGGGGCACAATCACATTATTAATGGAGGAAGCGTCAGTGACCTCATGAAAATTTTGTGAATTGATCAAACAAACACTGTTTTTTGTGCCCATCTTTTTGGCTTGTAAGCAGCTTAATATGTTGATGTGTTCATTATCGCAGACAGCCACAAAATGGCTGCATTGTGGCACTTGTTGTTCAAGCATCGTCTCACGGCTTGCAATATCCTCATTAATTACAATGGAGCGCGTCAGTAAAGGGGCGATCTCGCGGGCACGGGCGGCCTCTTTCTCGATCACCTTTATGTCGCTGTAACCTGCTTTTTCTAGTTGTAACGCTAGGGACAAGCCTATGGTCCCTCCCCCGGCAATCACAATTTTCTTTTTGTCTTGGTCTGTCGTATAGCCAAATAGCTCAAGCACCACTGGCAGCGCGTCATGGGGTGCAGCTATGTACACCTTATCACCTGCTTGAATTTTATAGTTGTTGTCACAAAAGTGCACCCCTGCCCTGTTATGCGCCGCCAAAATAGCTAAAGGAATGTGGGGAAAAGCGATGCTATAAGTGGTGGCATTAAGGCCGATAACGGCGGCTCCCGCTTCCACATCCACGCCAATAATAGCCGCCCTAAACGCTTTTAACTTCGAAGCCGCTATATAATCGAAAGCCCCCGGGATTTCTATGGCTTGGGCTATATGCTGGGCCACCTCGTGTTCGGGGCGCAACACCATGTCAATGGGGAAATTCACATCCTCAAATATGTGTCGCCAATGGGCTGCGTTAAAGTCTTCTTGGCGAATGCGCGCTATTTTAATGGGGATATCAAACACATGTTTTGAAAGCTGACACACCACCATATTTACTTCATCAAAGGACGTAGTGGCAATAATCACATCGGCTTTGTTGGCGCCAGCTTCTTCTAGAATGCTAGGGGAGCTGGCCTTACCCACAATGGTTTGCACATCAAAAAGAGAGTCTATTTTTTTAGCCACCTCTGGCCGTTGCTCAATAACGGTGAGGTCATTTCCTTCTTCGTATAATTGTTTAATGATGTTGGTGCCTACTTCACCGGCGCCACACACAATTATTTTCATTGGGTCTCATCCGCTACCGTTTCCTTCGTAAGCCTCAATGTGCGGAGCTTGCGGTGTAGCGCCGAACGTTCCATGCCAATGAAGTTGGCTGTCTGCGTGACGTTACCAGAAAAACGCTTGATTTGGTTACTTAAATACAAGCGCTCAAATTGCTCGCGCGACTCTCTTAACGGAAGCTTGATCAAGTCATGCGGAAGCCCAGTCTTGTTGCCCCTCCCTGAATCTATATTGCTAATTTCGGGGGGCAAATCGGCCGGCTGAATCACCGCCGACGTTTTGCTGGTAGAACTCATAATAAGCAGCCAGTCTGCCATATTTTTAAGCTGACGTATATTGCCTGGCCACTCATATTGGCGGATAATATCTTCTGCCTCCTTCGAAAAGGCACGCTTCTTCACAGAAGGTGATAAATAGTAGCCCTGCTCCATAAAGTGGTTAAGAAGAGGTAGTATGTCTTCGCGGCGTTCAGACAAACACGGCACTCGCACCGGCACAATATTAAGGCGATAATAAAAATCTTCCCGCATCTTACCATTTTTTAAGGCGGCTTGAATATTGCGCGACGATGATGCCATAACACGCACATCTGTGTTGATAACCGTTTCGCCACCCAGGCGCTTAAATGAGTTTTGCGACAACACACGGGTTACCTTCGCTTGTAAATCATAGGGAATGTCGGTAACTTCATCCAAAAATAAGGTGCCGCGGTGGGCTTTTTCTAACAAACCTAGCTTGATCTCGTTGTTGTGTTCACTTCCAAAAAATGTCTCCGCAAGGGAGTCATCCTCCACGTTAGCACAGTTCAACACCACAAAGGGTTCTTCTTTGCGTTTGGAGTGTTCATGAATATGACGCGCGATATATTCCTTACCGGAACCTGGTTCTCCCGTAATAAACACGCGGCTGTTTGTGTTGGCCACTTTGCTAACAAGTTGGCGCAGTTGCTTAATGGCTGGGCTTTTGCCGAAGATCTCTTGTGTCGCCAAAGGGCGCTCCAGTTTGAGCTCAGCATTCTGACGTTTCAGCTTGTAGATTTCTATAGCGTGAGAAATTGTTAGTAGCAAGCGATCTGTTTTAAAGGGCTTTTCAATAAAATCGAAAGCCCCCCGTTTAATGGAATTAACGGCTGTTTCGATGGTGCCATGCCCGCTTATCATAATTTTAGGGATGTCGGGCTCAATTTGGTGAAACATTTCGAGCAGGCGAATACCGTCGTAGCGTTGGTCATTCAGCCAAATATCAATGAGGCAAATCTGCGGTTTGCGCTCTTGAAACAGCCTAAACGCCTCTTCACCATCTTTGGCCGAAATGGGGTTGTACCCAAAATCTTCCAATATACCGCCGATAGCCATCCGAATATCGGCTTCATCATCAATTACGAGAACATCATATTGCATGCGCTTTTCCTAAAACATCTGGTAATTTAATCATAACCTTGGCTCCACCCTCGGCTGCGTTTTCAAGAATTATAGTGCCTTCATGTTCCTCTATAATTCGTTTTACAATCGCTAAACCAAGGCCAGATCCTTTCTTTTTTGTCGTTATATAGGGTTTCAAATATTGCATGGGGTCAGCTTCTGTAAAGCCAGATCCATTATCTTGAAAGCTCACCACATACCAACCCGGCTCTCTTGTAAACGATACCTTAATTTGGTGCGTTTCTGAAGTAGAATTTTGGATATCTTCAAATGACTCGATGGCATTTTTGAGAATATTCAAGGTTACTTGTGTCAGCAGCTGCTCATCACAAAATAGTGTGGCTGACTCTACTTGCGACTCGAAGGCAAACGCCACCTGAGGGTAAGCAGCCTTCATTTGGTTGTAGGTAGATTTTATAATATGCAATAGGTTGTGCTCTTTCTTCACCGCCTGCGGCATCCGTGCGAAAGATGAAAACTCATACACTATCCGGTAAATATCATCTACTTTACGGGTGATGGTGTCTACGCAGGTGTTAAAAACCTCGCTGTCTTTGTCATCAGGGGGGGGGGCAAACCGGCGCTTCAACCGTTCGGCAGAGAGCTGTATAGGCGTGAGCGGGTTTTTAATTTCGTGGGCCACTTGGCGCGCCACATCGCCCCAGGCAGCTTTTTTCTGTGCCGTGATAAGGTCTGTTAAGTCATCAAATGTAATCACCTGCCCTATCATTCCCCCCTCATTAATTTCTGCCGCAATGCGGATAAGCAAGTGCTTGGCGCTGCCCTTCACATTAATAATGATGTTATCCGTGATGGGCTCTTGTGGGTAGAGCTTGCTGTTTAAAAATATTTCTTTTACCTGGGGCAATACGTTTGTTACATCCCGCCCGATGTAAGTGTCTGGGCTGCGCAGTCCCAAGGTGTTGATAGCAGAGGCATTAAACAAGATAACCTTGTTGTTATTGTCCAGGGCAATCACCCCAGCGGATACACCCGCTAAGGTGGTTTCAATAAACCGGCGGCGTTCTTCAATTTCCACGTTAGCCAGCTCAAGGGCTTGCTTCTGGTTGTTAATGTAGGCCATCATTTTGTTAAAAGCTCTGGCAAGCCCCAAAAACTCAACCACATTATTTTGCACCTCAACCCGCGTTGACCAGTCCCCAGCCCTAATCCTCTGTGCCACCTGAATAAGCTGTTCAACGGGCTTAGAAATGTAATCCGCCAAAGACACCCCCACCACAATAGAGGTAAGTAACAACAAAATGGTGATAAGCGCATAGGTAATAAAGAAGTAAATGCGCAGCTCCCAGCGGTGTTTTTCTAGCGCAATAAAACGTTCTTTCGATAGCTTTACCCGTTGCAAATAATCAAAGGCTTCCTCGTTGGCGCGGCGCCCTACCATCAAAAACAGATCATGATTTGGGTGGACTTTTAACATAACCCGTGCGCGTGTTCGTTTATCGTTCACAAAGGCGCGGATCTCGTTGCGGAGAAGCCGGACTTTTGTTTCATGGTCTATTTCTTCTATTCGAAGCACATAAGAATTCTGCGCCATTACCACTGGGGCGAAGTTATTATTATAGATCGCCACTTCGGCTAACCCGCGGTTTTTTTGAACCTGGTCCACAAACTGTTGGAGGCGCTCTTTGTTAGGGTTGGTTTTAATTTCTTGGCGTAGCGCGTAAGACACATCCAGCGCATCACTTTTAAGCGATTGGTTGAGCTCCTGGTGATACAACCCCGCAATGGATGAGGCTTCTTCGATAATACCTTTGGTAAGGCTGTCGAACCACACCTGCACACTTCGCTCATAAAGGGCGGTGGAAAAAAAACCGGCAATAAGCGTGGGCACAATAGCAAACGAGCTAAAGATAAAGGCTAACCGGCTGTGGAAGCGGGAAGCGCCAAGCCCGCGTCGCCGTCGCACATAAAGGGTCGTAACACGAATAATCACCACAAGCGCTAAGGCCGACAGCAGCAAGATGTTCCAAAAGAACAACAAGTAGGCCATCTGCACAATGGTGGCACCTGCAAATTGAAATTTGTTAGTAAGAATAGGGTATGTAGCGAGCCCCGACAAAACCGCCAATATAATAAGAACCTTTGTGAGGGATCTTAAATTCACACCTTGTCTTATCACGTGATAGAGATAAGAAAGACGGCGTGGGAGGTGCGCGGCCATGTTAGGTGGACTCTTGCTTTATGTCATCTAGGTTTATGTCTAGATGGCTTATTTTTTTGCGAATAGTATTGCGATTAATCCCCAGTATTTTGGCGGCTTTAATTTGGTTGCCGCCCGTATGCGCGAGCGTGAGCTTAAGGAGAGGTTTTTCTACTTGCTCAATAATAATGTCATAGATGCCATCAGGCGGGAAACTGCCGTTTAATGTATCAAAATAGGATTTTAATTTTATTTGAATGATATCTTGCAAGGAGGTTGATTTTACATTCATTTTTATACTCTACTTATGATGCTATAGTTGATACATTTTCTATTACAGATTGATAATAATTATCAACCAACTTTTCAAGGGCTTCATAGGTGGTGGTTTGGTTTACCTCCCCCCGGAAGTCCGCAGACCCCGTTAGCCCTTTGGTATACCAACCCAAATGCTTACGGGAAATAAACACCCCACGGTCATGACCATAATGGCTCATGATCGACTCAAGGTGTTCTTTAATTATGGCGTATTGTTCAGGTATAGACGGGTCTGGCAGCTTTTTTCCGGTTTTTAGGTAATGCTGAATCTGATTCAAAAACCAAGGGCGTCCATAAGCGCCACGGCCAATAGCCACACCATCTGTGCCAGAGGCTTCGAGCAAGGCGGAGGCATCTTCTTCCATCACCACGTCTCCATTGCCAATCACAGGCACACTGACCGCTTCTTTAACGGTGCGTATAAACGACCAATCGGCTTTACCTGTGTACAGTTGCTTGCGGGTGCGCCCATGCACCGTAATCATTTTCACCCCTAGGTCTTCGGCAATTTTCGCCAAGCGCGGGGCATTGCGGTTGCTGTCGTCCCAGCCCGTGCGCATTTTAAGGGTCACGGGTAGCTTTACCGCCTTAATAACCGCCTCAATAATCTTAGCGGCCTTTGTTTCATCCCGCATCAACGCCGCCCCAGCGTGGCTATTAACGGCGATCTTTTTTACCGGACAGCCCATGTTGATGTCAATAATATGCGCTCCCATATCCTCATTGAGCTTGGCCGCCTCCGCCATTACCTCGGGCTCACAGCCCGCTAATTGCACGGCCATAGGGTATTCTTCGGGGGAGCGTTGCGACATTTGCATAGATTGCCTGGTTTGACGCACCATGGCTTGTGAGGCGATCATTTCGCTCACCACAAGCCCCACCCCTAGTTTACGCACAATTTTGCGAAAGGGTAAGTCTGTAACGCCTGTCATGGGTGCAAGTATAACATTACTTGCTAATTTTATGGAATCAATTGTTAATGACATGATAAGTAATTTTTATGACTACTTATTTAGCACATACTTTCTCGGTTAGCAACCGCAAATGTCGCGCAAGCAGCGATAATGTCCACGCGTCCTTCGCACTTTTAGGCTTGATTTCTTCCACAAGCTCCCGAATCATGGCGATATCCTCGTGATAAGGCACAATAGCTTGCTCAAAAGAAAGGCCCTCATCATTCATTTTTTTCATCAATGCCGAGGTGAGTTTCCCTTGTAAGTCATACAAATCATGGCGTGTGCCATGAAGCAGCATCTTGTGCCAAAAACTTTCTGGCACCGTTTCTTCTAGATTCACAAACAGCCAGCTAAAGCCAAACAGCTCGCCCACAGCCACGAAGTGTTGGAGAGAGTCTTCAAAGTGTTTTGCATGGGCAAAGGGCATGGTGGTAAAACGCAGCACACGCAGCTTACTGTGCAGATGCTCTAACAGCTGGTCTTGGGCATTGTCATAGGTTGGGGCCGTCGCCTCAAATTGCTCCAACACCCGGAGGAAGGTGCCTTCATATGACGTTATAAGATCGGTGAGGCACGACCACTTATTGGGCAGATGGGTGAGCAACCACAAGCACGAGCGGGTAAATAGGCGACGCACCAGCGTAATGAAGCTTAAAAACTTGCGCCCTGTTAGCATC
The DNA here is from genome assembly GCA_030433125.1 of Alphaproteobacteria bacterium. Lineage (GTDB taxonomy): Bacteria > Pseudomonadota > Alphaproteobacteria > UBA6184 > UBA6184 > JAUIKZ01. Next base: position 10,823 of record JAUIKZ010000013.1, on the reverse strand, counting down.
GCCTCAAAAGTTTGTTGACGCTCCCATGTAGACTCCATATCAAATAGGTGGCGTGTCACCACATAGGCCAGCAAAATTTCTTCAAAGGACTTCCCTGTTTGAAACATAAGACGCGCAATAAAATGCATGCCCGTACGATTGATTATCTCATTCACAATTTGGGTGGCGATAATCTCGCGGCGTAGTGGATGCGCCTCAATAAACGCGCTAAAATCGTTGTGTAGTTCTTGCGGGAAATAAGCATACAACCAGCGGTTGCAATAAGGGTCATCCAGCAGTTCAGGCATGGCCATTAATTTTTGGAAATAGTAGTTTTTTACATACAAAAGCAACACACACAGCTCGGGCCGCGTGAGCCCAAGGTTTTTGCCGGCGCGCTTTTCGATCTCTTCCTCTTCTGGCAGAAATTCAAGCTCAGGGTCGAGGAACTCAGCCCGTTCCAGGCGCGCCATAAGTTGCGCGTGCTCTTCTAAAATGGCGGCCTTTTCATACTCCGCCAAGCTGATCGCTATATTTTGCAAATAATTATGCTGCAACACATGAGTGGCCACAGTGCTCTCCATTTTTTCCAGCAACACATTACGTTGGTCCTGCGTGAGCTTCTTTTGCTGCATCACATGCGCCAACAAAATTTTAATGTTTACCTCATGGTCGGAGCAGTCAACGCCCGCTGAGTTATCAAGGGCATCTGTGTTGATACGCCCCCCCTTGAGCGCATATTCAATACGGCCCTGTTGGGTGATCCCGAGGTTAGCCCCCTCCACAATAATTTTAGCCTGCACCTCTTTCCCATTCACCCGAATGTCATCGTTTGCTTTATCCGACACATCATGATTATTTTCATGGGCCGCCTTAATAAAGGTCCCAATCCCCCCAAACCATAACATATCAACCGGTGCTTTAAGTATCAGGCGAATGATGTCGTTGGGGCTCAGCACATCGCGCTCGGTTTGGAGGAACGCTTTTACTTGAGGAGTGAGTTCCACGGCCTTGCTGGCGCGAGAAATAATCATCCCCCCCTCGCTCATGGTGCTTTTATCATAGTCATCCCAGCGGGTAGGAAACGCCTTAAACATACGCAAGCGCTCGTCATAGCTTTTTTGCGCGTCTGGGGTGGGGTCAAGAAAAATGTGCTGATGATTAAAGGCGGCCTGCAACAGTATAGTGCGCGAGAGCAACACCCCATTTCCAAAGACATCGCCCGATAAATCACCGATACCCACCACGGTTATAGGGTCTTTTTCAGGATGCTTCCCCAGCTCTTCATGGCAGTGACGTTTCGCCGCCTCCCACGCTCCCCGGGATGTGATGCCCATTTTTTTATGGTCATAGCCCTGGCTGCCCCCAGAGGCAAAGGCATCACCCAACCAGAAGTTATAGTCCTGCGAAATGCTGTTTGCTATGTCCGAGAAGGTAGCCGTACCTTTATCAGCGGCCACCACCAAATAAGAGTCGGGGCCATCATAAGCCACCACGTTTGGCGGCGTCACCACTTGGCTATCCACCCGGTTGTCGGTAATATCAAGCAGCCCCTTTATAAATTGCTTATAAGCCGCAATAGCATCATCACGAGTGGGGGATGGCGTTTTTACATAAAAACAGCCTTTCGAGCCCTGGGGCACAATCACCGCGTTTTTCACGTTTTGGGCTTTTACCAGTGCCAGCACCTCGGTGCGAAAATCTTCCGCCCGGTCAGACCAACGCAACCCCCCGCGCGATACTGGCCCACTGCGTAGGTGCACCCCTTCTAATTTATCGGAATATACAAATATTTCCGCATAGGGCACTGGTTTAGGGATGTCGGTTATATCGTTGCTGCGGAACTTGATGGAAATGTAAGGGAGCGCTTTGTGCGTAGCCCCATCCTTTTTAAAGAAGTTCGTTCGAAGTGCCGCTTCCAGCAAATTGGCTAAACGGGAAAACACCCGGAAGGTATCAGGGTGCTCAATGTCCGAAATCTCTTCCAACAAGGGTTCCATATAAGCTGCAAAGGCCGAGGCATCTCCTAACGCCCCCTCGCGAGGGTTAAACTTATAATGAAAGGCCGCCACCAATTTATGCGTGAGCGCATGATTATTGACGAGTGCTTTTAGAATATAACCACCACTAAAGCTAAAGTTGAGTTGGCGCAAATACTTTACAAACAGCCGCAACAAATCGATTTCCCGCAAACACAACCCCGCCTTAAGTGTTAAGGAGTTAAGCGGGTCCACAGGGGTTTCACTGTGCCACAATGCATAAAAAGCCTGCACAAACACATCTTTATACGTGTGAAGGTTCTCTAAAGGAACGCCTTGGCTGGTAACCGTAATATTATGAATCCACACATCATCGCGCACCCGCAAGAAATTCACGTTATAGGGTGTTTCCTGCTGAATATTGAGACCCATGTTTTGTAGTAAGGGGTACAACTTATCAAGGGTGAGAGGCGCCCCTTTTTTATAAATCACCAAAACAGCCGTGGACGGCTCCTCCTCAATAATCGACACATTCAGCCTTAGCGCCGTGTCATTGGTAAGAAGCGACTCTAAATAAGTAAGGTCCTCCAGCGCCTCTTCGGGGGTGTGTTGGGTTTTATAAATATCCGAAAAGGCCGGTGCATATTTCGCCCACAACCTTTCGGCTTCAAGAGGTTGCAAATTTTGCACACAAAGGGTTTTAAAAGCATCTTCCCAAGAGCGACAAAGTGACTCGATGCCTTTACGAAGCGCCTCCTCATTTAGCGTTTCCTGCGCGGAAAGCGGCAACACCACGTGCAGGCGCGCCATACCAAATGGAGTCATTTTTACCGTGTGGTGGGTGGCCAGGGTACTTAGCTCCTCTTGCAAAAAGCGTATGATATTGTTTTTCAATTTATCGTTATAGCTTTTCTCATTAATAAGTGCCACCAACGAAAGCCCTTGCGGTAAAGGGCTTATAAAGACCTTGCTAAGGGTGTTCGCCGGCAGAGACAAAATAACCTGAAGCCGCTTCAGCAGCTCCTCTTCCGCCATAAGAAAAAGCTCACGCAATGGAAAACTCTCCAACACACTGTAAGCCTCTTTGTGATGCAGAAAGTTATCTTGCTGTTCCAGCTGACCAATAACCCGCTCCAGCTTTTCACGCACCACAGGCACCGTAGAAATATGCCGCCCCCTTCCCTTGCGGGTAAAAGCCCCCACCAGAGTTAAGGTCTGCTCCTTATTTTTAAGAGGGATGTTTATTTGCACAAAAGGTTCGCGCTCATCAATAAGGGGGGCCGTTGGGTGAATATCAATCAGGTTAGGGGCATGGCCGGATAGAAAAGAAGAGGCGTAGGGCGGTGTGCGCAACAAGCCATAGGCGTTATTAGGGTCAGTGCTAAGCGTTGCCCCCCAAAATTTAAAATGCTCTTCTTCAAGCCACTGGCATAATTCACGATGCTCGGGCTGCATAGCATCCATGCTGTTGTGGAGGAGCTCTAAACTAGGGCCATAGTCTTGGTTAACCGCCCGCAGCTCTTCATAAATGCTGTAGATATTTTTTTCGAGGGCCTCAATCTCTTCAAAGCTTAATACCTGTGTCAGCTGCATATATGTAACGGCACTGGGAAACGATGTGCGCATTTGGTGGGAAGGGGCAGCGGCCGGCGCATGCTGCGACGTGCCATACAGCATATACTCAACCTCAACACCGCGGCTTTTTAGCTCGCTCAACAATGAGTCGGTATTAAAGCTATAATCAGGCCCTGCGACCAGCAAGGTGGTGCCCAAGTCTTTTTGGGTGGCGTAGTGGGTGGTGTTAAACACCGAAATAGAAATATCTTCATGCTGCTGGTTAATATTGGTAAGAGATTGAAAACATTGATTTACCAAATGTTTAATGCCATCTAGCCCCAAAATGGTAATGTGGTCAGCGGGCAAGGCGCGCAGCAGCGACCTTACAAAGTGCGAATTATAGTTTTGTTGCGCTGCATATTGGTAGTAATTTTCTAAAATATCTTTTGCCGTTGCTGCCATAAATATTAAACCTTATTGATTAGACTATACAAAATTTACTAAGCTTTTATAAATAGATTAAATTTATTTTACCCTAAGTTTATTAGTGGGGGGCTAAAAAAAGTTAGGCATATAGGTTGAGACAGGACGATTATGCCCCGACTGAGCAATCTCAGCCCCCTGCCCCAGCAGGCAGGCATGATGAGTAACCGGGGAATAAAGGGGGATATAGCAAAGGACGAGAGGAACAGAAATGAGAGGCGGCAACCATTTTAGGGTTACTGCCCTCATGTTTTATCTCTTAAAGCACTGTCAGGGCTTTAGGACCCCCTCACAAAACCAAACCCAGCGTTCGTGGGCGGCGTTCGGTTCACAAAGTGGCGCAAGGCTCTGAACCCTCTAAAAACTTGGCGGGTTGTGGCTTCAGCCAAGCGGTTTATGCCTTCAGCCGCCCCTTTTGCGGCATCGCCAATAACACCTAATGTTGTAGAGGCAAGCTTTTGGGTGGCGTTGAATAAAGACGTGGCCGCGCTCCACACAGGTGAACAAACCGCAGATGCAGCCTCTGCAGCCTTACGGGCTACAAAGGCACCTCCGTCTAACGTACTTTGAGCTACTTTTTTTGTGGCCGTTTTAACAAGGGAGCCCACAACTTTTTTGGTGGCAGCTGCCATTTTGTGGCTGGTTACTAATAAGGGATGGTAAGGATGACTATAATTCAAGGCCTGCTCTATGGCTGTTTGAATAGACGTTGGCCTCATATTAGCAAGCGTTTCTTGATAGAAGCTTAAACTATGAGAGTTCACGTTTACAGGGTGAGGCGGTAAGTTAACGGCTTGCCCGTAATGTGCATAATGTTTGCACCAATAGAGCAAGTTGCCGATAGAGGGGCTTAGGTGCTGTATGGGGTCGTCCCAATGGTTTACGCGTATTGTTTTAGAGGCTAGCTTGCTATTAAAATAGGTGGCAGCATCTTTACACCACACCTTGGGGGCGCCAAAGGTAATGGTTTTATTCACCCTAATCATATAGTTATTCACCCGCTGTTTTCTGTGCAACAGGTCGGCGTGGGCTATGCTTGCCAAGGCGCCCCCCATACTGTGCCCACAGGTGAAAAGGCTCAGTTTGGTGCGCTGTTTGCGGGGAATTGTTTTGATAACAGCTTTAAGTTGGGTCAACAAGCTGTTGCGAGATTTTGTGTAATAATCATAATACCCCGCATGAACATGGCAGCCTTTTGCCCCTAGCTTGTCAGCCGGTTGTTGAAAAGCGTATAAGCCTCGCTTTAAGTCTGCCAAATTTTCACTTCCTCTAAAACCAATGAAGATACAGTTGGCGAGGGCGTCATATAAAATGGTGCCGCTTTTTTCCACCTCAACATCTCCGTTTGTTGCAAAAAAATCTTTCAGCATAAAGCGATTCAGCGTTTCTGGTGAGGGCGTATAGTTATTGTAGCTAACGTTACAGGCCTCAAAAACATGCTCACCATATTGCGTGAGAAACTGTGTTATTTGAGAAATAGTGTCGTGCGCATAAGAAAAAATAGCTGTTACCACAAGGCATACTATAAAATATATTTTTTTCATTAATAGGCTCCTTTCTGCAGGTTGTTACTACATATATAAGTTAAAAAGCAAACAAAATAGTCTACACGCCCCTCTATGATAAGGTTATATGGCGTTAAAAACCCTCAATTTATCCTTTTGGTTAAGCAAATATTTATAAATTATAAATAGAAACTATTAATAAACTGTTAACTTTTTAGCTTTGGATTTTTTGGAGCAGGGATGATTTAGGGGGAAGGCAGGCAGGGCCTACGCATGAAAAACATAAGGGTGCTGAAAAAACGCTGAAGGACTAGTGTTTGATGCCCATGGCTGGGGATTTCTTTTTAACCATTTGTGATCCTACCACACCCCCGGTTTTGTCATTGCCTCACCCTCTTCAATGTCATCCCCGCGGAGGCACCCTTATTTAATGCGTAGGTTTTGGCTATGCCACAGGCGCCATGCGTCTTGCTTTTTCCATAAAACCAAGTCGCAAAACATTCCCTACCTTATCAACATTTTTAGGCGCTGCTTTACGACTGCTTACTTTTTGCAAAATGGCATCAACTCTCTGGCGAGATTCAAACACATCAAAGAGTGATTCAAGGTCATTAATAATGCCGTGGTCAATCAACGTGTACAAATGATCCACCCCTTCAATAGACCCATAGCGCGCCATGGCCAATGTGTTTAAAAAGGTGTGTACCCCACAAGATACGCCATCTTTCTGACGGCGTGTTCCTTTTGTGCCTGTATTGCCGTGAAGATGGAAATGAATGGCGCTACCATCTTCTGCATTCATAATTGCCGCATTATTGAGGTGGTTTACCACATGCTGCGCTAAATTCCTTTCGCTGGCCCCAAAGGAGTTAACAAAACTGACCGCCCCATCGCGTTGTACGGTCAGAGACACCCAGTGCCCGCCATTATAATTTTGTACCCCAGGGGTATAATTGCCACCTAAGCGAATAGCAAAGTTCACAGATTTAAACGGCGTATGCTCAAAGGTAGCGCGAGCCCAATTCGTGATCCCCTCATACATTTCTTCCCCAAGGGCATCTGTGTAGCTTTTCGGCACAATGAACCCAGATTCTTTCTCCTCAGGCATGTTTAAGGAGGAAGATAACACAAAGTCTTCTGCCACAACCATTTGTTGCCCCGGCAAAAGCCCTAAGCCATTGAAATAGTTTCTCCATTCAGCCTCAGAAGCATTTTGCGACGGCGAATCTAAAACACCTGACGGTTTTGTCGTACTCAAGAAAGAATTCACTTCATCCATTAGATCGGCATAGGCGCGTAAGTCGCTAAGGTTAAGAGCCCCCATCACACTTTCCATATCACGGGGGTTGTAGCGCAACATGCCAATGATATCTGTCACATTATGCTCATCGTTTAATATATATTTAATGGGGTCAGACAAAGGGCCAAACAATCTCTTGGCACTACCCGCCTCATCGTAATCGCCGAAACTGCACTGATATAAGCAAACACGCATGGCATGTTCTGCCACAGGCGAGCTAGAATACATATCTAAAGATGTGCGAATTGAAGCAATGGCATTTTGCCTCATCCCTTGTTGCCCTGCATCCTCTAATCCCACAGGTATTAAAAATTCAGTTGCCTGTATGTGTGCTGCCGCCACTGCGGCTAAAAGGGCTTTTGCTACTATTTTACGTGCCATTTTTTGATCCTCGTTTTAATATAAATATGATGTAGTTATAAACATCATCATTTCAAGGTTTGCTCTAACCTTTTTCTAGATTATAAACCACTTGTTTCTAAAAGGCTATCATATTAATATAACGTCAATTAATTTTTAAGGAGTTTTATGACACAGATTACAGATTTAATGAAAGGCAAAAAAGGGCTTATCATGGGGGTTGCAAATGAGCATTCCATCGCATGGGGTATTGCCGAGACGTTGCACGCCCATGGGGCTGAGCTCGCTTTTTCTTATCAAGGCGAGGTTTTTGAAAAACGTATCAAGCCATTAGCTGAACGTGTGGGCAGCACCCTCACTATCCCCTGCGAGGTCACATCAGACGAAAGCATTAAAGCATTATTTGAAACCCTTGAAAAAGAATGGGGTCACCTCGACTTCGTTGTGCATGCCATTGCCTTTTCCGATAAGGATGAACTACGTGGCAAGTACGTAGAAACCTCCCGGGACAACTTTAAAAACAGCCTCGACATTTCCTGCTACTCTTTTACCGCTGTGGCTCAGGCGGCCGCCCCACTGATGAAAGAGGGCGGCTCCATGCTCACGTTAAGTTATTATGGCGCCGAAAAGGTTATCCCGAATTACAACGTAATGGGCGTGGCGAAAGCGGCTCTTGAATGCAGCGTAAAATATCTTGCGGCCGACCTCGGTGTGGACGGGATTCGTGTAAACAGTGTTTCTGCCGGCCCCATTCGCACCTTAGCCTCTTCCGGCATTGGCGGCATTGGTAAAATGTTAAAGTTCGCAAGGCAAACAGCCCCCTTAAAGCGCAATACCACTCGCCAAGATGTAGGCAACGCGGCCCTTTACTTCCTCTCGAACCTAGGCGCAGGCGTAACGGGAGAAAACCACTATGTGGATGCGGGCTATAATATTATTGGTATGGGTGTGGCTGAAGAGTAATTTGTTAACGGAGTTTTAACAAAGTTTTGCTTAATCTGCATTAATAACAATGCAAATGGTAGTAGGTACATGACCGGTTTTAAAGATTACATACATGCAGGCTTTAAGTTCTTTAAAAAGAATTTTGTTAAATCTCCCGTTTACCCCCTGCTGCAAACAGGCCGCCCATCAAAGGATGTTTTTTTACCCCCCCTCTACGATGTGCTAAACATCACCACAGGAAATGAGCTCGCTAAGGGGCGGCTCGTTTACAAAGGCACTGTTTACAACTTTGATGTAGACACCTTTTATCATATACATGACGCCGCTACGGGTGTGCATGATTATATTCATGGCTTTGAGTGGCTGAATATACTTTATAATTCTAACACCTTTAATAGTCGCGCATTGGCCCGGCATCTTATTCTCAAGTGGATGAAACTCTTTCAAAAAAGCTATCATGAGGTGGCATGGCACCCTGAAAGCGCTGGTTTAAGGCTGGTAAACCTGATCAAACTCTATGACTTTTATGCCCAAAGCGCCCGCGATGATTTTAAAGAGTATCTTCTCAAAGGCATCCTTGTGCAGCTTAAGCAAACCTCCTCGTTGCTTGGTTTGGCCGAAACGCTGAATGAAAAATTAGCGTGTTTGGCGGGCATCTTGTATGCGCAGCTATTTTTTAAAATGCCCCCAAAGCGCATTAACAACACACTCAAGCAAATTGACGGTCTCTGTGCGCACCTTGTGGAATCGTGGGCCGAAAACAAAACAAGCATCCGAGCTCTCTTGCGCGAGTTCAAGCTGTTGTACGCTATTCGGAAAACTTTTAACTGGCATCAGTTTGAATATGATGCCGCCATCATTGATGAGGCCCTGACCAAAGTTGAAACCATGATTGCGTTTTTCCATTTTCAGGGCGGTTTTTTCTTTACGGAAGAACCGCCGCAGGTATCGCATGAGGTGGAGTCTTTGCTCACAAATCGCTCTATTTCTTCTGTGGGGTCACGCTTTTTAGGCTATGAAAAACTTCAGTCCTATAATACGCTCGCCGTTATTAATGTGCAAAGCGAAGAAATTTTTGAACGGGAGGAAGACCTGCCCCCCGCACCGTTTAACTTTGAGGTAGCGGTGAATGGTGAAGAAGGCCCCTTACTTGTGGGGAGTAGCGTCTTTTTAATTCCGAACAACGAAGCAGCCCAACCGCAAACTATTGTGCAAGAAGCAAAATCCAAACGCTATGGCGACAAAAGCCATCAATGGATGGAGATGATGTCGAAGCGTGTGGAGTATGGTCTGCCCTATACCCACAAGCGCAAGATATACGTGACTAAGCAAAATGTGCGCGGTGAAGATTTCGTCAACTCCCCCATCAAGAACTATCAATATTGCGCCACCTTTGAATTTAACGGTGACATATATAAAGTGGGTGATGACTGCTTCCGCGTGACCACGGCCGAGGGCGCCTCTTGGATGTTTAAAGTAGAGAACACCCTTAAAATTGTGCGCTTCCAAGGCGAGAAAAAGTTGCTTGTTAAAGGGCATGTGGTGAACGAAGAGGAAGACTACAGTGCGCCGCCCATCAAATGGGAAATGCAAAAATTATCACTCAAGTAAGGAAAAGTCCCATGGCCACTAAAACCGTTTTTATTTCTACCGTTGTGTTGGTTAATGAGCACAATGAAATTCTCATTGCCCGCCGTCCGAGTGGAAAAGACCTCGCTGGGTATTGGGAGATCCCCGGTGGGAAATTTGAACCAGGCGAGACAGCCCAAGCCGCCGCCATACGCGAAATGAAGGAAGAGCTAGGTATTGACATCGCCGAAGCTGATTTAAGCCCTTTCACATTTTTGTCTATAGAGTATGATGCCTTTGCGTTGGTGATGCTTGTGTACCTTACGCATACATGGCAAGGGGCGCCGACACCTCTTGAAAACCAAGAAATTGCATGGGTTTCTGCAGGCGAGCTTCACACCTACCCTGTGCCCCCCGCCGACATCCCTTTAATTAAGCAGTTGAAAGACAGGTTTGCGGCCAAGGGAATATAGGGCGCCCTGCCAGAAGGACCAGCTCTATCGCTGAAGTGGTCAATTCTTGGTGCTGAACCTGGACACACGTGCGTCCGGGTTTTTTTAGTGTCCTGATGTTTGTTGTGCGTTGGCCTATAAGGCAGGGAGCTGTAAGCCGGGTTTTGTACGCCAAAGGCGCAATAGCTATTCATCTGGGCGGTTCGTTGCCGAGCCGCTCATGCGACCTACCCGAAGACAATGAGGAAACGCATTTTTTGGCGAAACGCCAAGCGCCTTCTTACTTGGTCTTGCTCTCGGTGGGGTTTACACTGCCACCCCTATTGCTAGAGGTGCGGTGAGCTCTTACCTCACCGTTTCACCCTTACCATTCCGCAGAATGGCGGTTTGTTTTCTGCTGCACTTTCCCTATGGTTGCCCACGCCAGACGTTATCTGGCACCGTGTTTCCTGAGAGCCCGGACTTTCCTCTAAAGCTAGGCTTCAGCAGCTATTTAGCTCCCTGTTTTTAAATTAATATAAAAAGCGATTATTTCAAAATGGTTTCTTGAGGGGGGCTGAATTGTTTCTTTTTTTGCTTTGTTACAAGATAGCCCAAAGCGGTGTAGCGTCAAGGTCGCCCTTTCCCTTCGATTTTGCTGACGCAAAATCTGCAGGGGCCCGGGGCTCGCTTGACTCCACCCCTTGCTTCGGGC
>JAUIKZ010000012.1 GCA_030433125.1 Alphaproteobacteria bacterium | reverse complement strand
CTTGAGCGTAGTAACCCGCCCTTTCCGCTAAAATGAAAGGGCCATAAGCAACACTTTTTATAAGAGACCATGTGTTTTGAGGGATAGAACTCACTAAATGCCACAAGCCAGCTGGTAAGCTTGTAATATAATGAGCAAGCTGCAAGGAAATGTTTGGCGCATCATACATAAGTGCCCCCGCTTCTTGAACAAGTTTAAATTGGCCATGAATCGAAAGCGCCTTAGAGATCATTCTAAGGCCCTCAAGGGCACAAAGGGCATCCGTTTTTTTCTCGTTAAACTGGTTTAAAGTGATAGATAAATCCATGTTCTCAAACACGTTTTTTGCTTTTTCATAACCCATGCCCAGGTGAAGTAAAGCCGCCACACCATTTCGAACACGCCCCCAACCCGAGAGCTCCTGATCGTAAATTGCCCTGTGCCCACGACCGACTGCTTCTGTTCCATGTCTATACATTTCTTCTACGGGTCTAAGTGCTTCTTGAATAGATTGTTGTATTAGCGTGGCCAAATCATTTTGTAAACGAACAATCTCATTTTGGAAGGTAGTAACCCACTCGGCAGAGGCAGCGTTCCAGAAGGCTTCGTGGGCTTGGCCGTCTTGATTTAAATTCCTGCTAATCGCTTCCTGGCCTCCCTGATTGGGTGGAAAGAGCAAATCTCTAATACGAGCATGCAAGCGCTGAGGGTTTTGAATATCTTCAGAATCTACTCTCTCATTAGTTTGCCTATTCTGCAAAGCCATATTCACATCAAACAAAATATCACAAATCATAACCCCGATAGTAGGTCTCTCCCTCGCCGAGGGGCTATAAGTTAATGTAGCAACCACGGCTCTATCATAGTCATCAGATAAATGCTTAGTAAGCTTATACACCCCCAACCCAACATTTTTATCTAATGCATTTATTGCTCCTTTAGTATATCTCTTTAATCTATTCCCAAAGCCCTGATTGATTACGTTATTTCCCATAACTATGCCTCTGGCCTTAAGGAAAGAACTTAAAACTTTAGAGACCGGCTTGACGCCGGGGACAAAATTACTAAATGCAGAAATGAGGGGGTAAGCAACGCTAAGAGCTATATTACGCCCTACGTCTGGTAGGTGAACAACCTCACTCAGGGTGGTTAGGCCGTCTAGTATATTCCCTCGTAACGTCTGGTAAGCATATGCATTAAATGTCTTTTCCCAATTTTTTCGTGTCGGCTTACCAGGGTCAAACGTTTTTAGAAAATCTAAAACAGCGCGTGTATTTTCGGCATTTGCCTCATCTGCGCCCAAGATGTTATTAAGTGAAGCTGCAATGGCTTTAGCAAACCCTCCCACCTGATCTTGGTGGGGCTGGTCAAGTTGGTTATTTACGCCAACACCATCGCAATCTGACGCAACAGATCGTTCAGATGAAGATGTCGACCAAGCGTCGTCACTATCGTGATCTTTACTCTCCATTTCTAAGGATAGGCTGGTTCTTTTGGCCATGCTCTTCCGAGGAAAGCCTTGGCTGGGGAAAGAGGTAACGGACTGGGAGCTAATCTCTCTTGAGTAGGGAACATCTTCACTACAAAACGGGTCGCTCCCCATTGCAAATGCCGTGCACATCAAACTCGTTACTAAACAATATCTTTTGAATTTTTTCATATAATTCTCACGTTAATATGTACTACTCATAGTGATCCCGCAAAAAATGTCAAGAAATTGTTTTTATTTTCCTATTTATTACATTCTTGAAATTGCAACGTGGGCATGTAATATAGGAGTCAAAAGAGGCTATACGCTGCAGTCCAAACTTATTTTCCAAGTGATTGGCTTTATTTACGCCCTGCTCTCATTGGTGGCGCTAGCACTAGGTATCGGCGATTTGTTGTTTTTAGAATCACACCATGAGTGGCGTGCCTTTATAATCACCGGCAGTGTGGGCTTGTTTGTGGGGGGCAGTTTGGTGCTAGGGCTCAACCAGTCTTTCAAACAAAGCATTCCCCCACACGTATCCTTACTTATCACCACTATGAGCTGGTTTAGTTTATGTTTTTTAGCGGCTTTTCCTTTTTACCTTTCCACAGAAACATTATCGTTCGTCGACAGTTGTTTTGAGGCCTTCTCCTCACTCACCACGACGGGGGCCACCATTCTACCTGTGCTCGAAAGAATCTCCCCCACCATTATTTTGTGGCGTTCAGTGTTGCAATGGCTCGGAGGCGTGGGCATTATATTAGCGGTGATCTCTACCCTGCCCGCCTTGCAACTCGGGGCCGGCCAACTCATGCGCTCCGAGTTTTCCGACCGCTCCGAAAAAATTCTCCCCCGCTTTTCTCAAATTGCAGCCGCTATTTTGTTTTGGTATGCCGGTGTGACGATTGTGTGTTACTTGCTTTTTTTAGTGTGTGAGGTTAATAATTTTAGCGCCCTTAACCATGCCTTAACAGTTATCTCCACAGGGGGGCTTTCTCCCCACACAGATTCATTCCAAGCCCTCAATAATATTGGCGCTGAAATGGTTGGAGTTCTCTTCATGCTCATGGGGGGCTTACCTATTATTTTACAAATAAAAGTGTGGCGTGGTAACTTTAAGCCCCTGTTCACCGACGAGCAAGTGCGTACATTTTTTAAAACACTTTTTATAGCCACAGCTGTGATCGCCCTTAGGCTGTCTTATACCCTGGGGTGGTTGGAAGGCCTGCGACACAGCCTTTTTACGGTAACCTCATTGCTTACCACTGCCGGTTTTGATACGGTGGATTTCGCGTCTTTCGATGCTCCTTCTAAAGTAATTTGCGTGGCCTTGTGTATCATTGGCGGGGGCACAGGCTCCACAGCGGGGGGGCTTAAAATATTCCGCCTCATCGTGATATTAAAGGCGTGCGCCTTGCATCTCAAAAAAATCATTATCCCAAAGGGCGTGTTTTTTCCTACCTATAACAAGCGCCCTCTCAGTGAAGATGTGATAAGCCTAGTATTTGCTTTTACAAGCATATATGTGCTGTGTTATTTGAGCCTTAGTTTTTTGTTAGGGCTGTGCGGGGTTGATCTGAGCCTTGCTTTTGCTACCTCACTCGCCATGCTTTCTAACGTAGGGCCTGGTATCCACGCCCTTATTGGCCCTAGCAGTGATTATAGCCACTTTACACCGGCGGTGAAATATCTCCTTATGCTGGCTATGGTCATTGGTCGGCTTGAGTTTTTAACCTTTTTCGCGTTATTTTGGCGTATAAAAAAATAAAGGAACACACCATGAGAATTGGCATTTTAGGCTGCTCGGGGCGAATGGGGCGCAGCATTATGGCGGAAATACTCGCCAACGAACCCGCCCTCAAAATAGCTGGGGGCACTGTTAGCCCAGGCTCTGCAGCTAACGGCATTGATATTGGCACTTTAGTGGGAAAGGAGCCTCTTGGCGTTTTTAGTCATACCAACACTCAAGAGCTGGTGGAAAAAAGCGATATCCTCATCGACTTCACTTGCCCCCAAGCCACATTAAGCCATGTGGAGGTTTGCGCTGCCTTTAACAAGCCTCTTGTGATCGGCACCACAGGCCTTAAGAAGGATGAAAAAGATATTGTTTTACAAAAAGGCCAATGCATTCCTATGGTGTTTGCACCTAACATGAGCGTCGGTGTTACCATACTACGCAGTATAGTAGAGCGGGTGGCAGCTATGCTAGATGATACCTATGATATCGAAATAGTGGAAGCCCACCACCGCTATAAAAAAGATGCTCCGTCAGGCACCGCTATTAACCTGGCCAAGGCGGCGGCGCGCGGGCGGCAAAAAGAAGACCGCAACTGGGTGACCTCCCGGGCGGGCGAACGGGAGCCTGGCTCTATTGGCATGAATTGCATACGCGGAGGTCAGGTAGCTGGTGAGCATGAGGTGATGTTCCTGGGAAATGGCGAATCCCTACATTTTAAGCACAAGGCAGAAGACCGCCGCATTTTTTCGATAGGGGCCATACAGGCCGCCAAGTGGCTTATGCATAAACCGGCCGGAGTATATAGTATGAAGGATGTGCTGGGTATTGATATCTAATATATCTGCCCCCGCTTCCTCAGAGGGGCTTAAACATGATCATTATTCCTGCGTTTTTGTAGGCGTCAACTAGGCAAGCCGGGGCTTTAAGATAAAAGTTAATTTTTTGTAAATGCTTCTTGACATAATACAAATGATAGACTATATATAACTTACTTAACGCGGGGTGGAGCAGTCTGGTAGCTCGTCAGGCTCATAACCTGAAGGCCGTAGGTTCAAATCCTGCCCCCGCAACCAAAACTCAAAAATTCCCAAAAAAACATTGTTTCCAGAATTTCAACCGCTTTTCTTACATTCCCGAGCTGATTATGACCCACTCCCCCCTCATACTTACAACTAAGGAGGGTTATGTGTGAAGATCCAAGTGGGCGGTGTAGCGTAAGCTAGACCAATATTTGCTCCACAATTCCCATGCTTGTTTTTCATTACCAGGGTCAGTTGAGAGAAACTCAATAAGAAAAGGTAGATCTGCATGATTCAGCTCATTAACCGCTGCCATTTGAATTGTATTGACGGTTTCCCATAAAATAGAATCTATAGTGTTTTTAGGATAATCTACAAAAACGCTCGACTCGGGCGAGTTGTAAAACGCGCGAACCTCTTTTGTAAATGCCTCTAACATTGCATCAGTTGACTCAACTAAAGTCTGTATAGGTTTTTTGTTTTCATGCACATCTTTTATGTTATCAAGGAGCTTAAAGCGGTCAAGTTTGACCTCAATAAATCGCGCATGTAACCACGTAATTGCCATGTTGCTGCCATTTGTTTATTAATTGAACATTAGTAGTATCCTAAAATTAACATAGTTTTAATAAATTAGGAAACATTTTTATTACTAATAAATGACAGTAAGTATTATCGCTTGATCAGGCCTCTTTGTTGTTTGTCATTAAACGCGCCAATAATAGGTGAAAATTACACAACTTGCTTGACTGTTAACTTGTTACGCACTATTAATGAGATATTAACAGGTCAATTTTTTATAAAGAGGATATAAACATGACAAGGACATCTTCATCAAAACTCTTAAGATATTTTGTGCTCAGTACGGCCATTGCCTCTGTGCCCCTGCATGCTCGGTCATTTTATCATGACGGTGGGTTATATGATTTAGAAAACACGTCTGCCGCCACTGTGGCCCACAAAGACTACAATGGATTAAGAACGGCACAAACGACAGCCGCACAAGTCCTAAACACAGCTTTGGAGGGACACGCACCCCAGCGCCCAGACCGCGACGCTATACGGGCTATGCAAAGCCAGTTAATCGAGACCCGCCAAAGCCTACAAGAGTCAGAGGAGCAAGCGCATCAGTTGCGCGTGGAGCTAAGGGAGAAAGAACGTCAGCTGGCTGACAGTGAACAAGCTATAACAACCAAAGAGCAGGAGATTGCCAACGCCTCAGCGGAAGTTGAGAGAATTCGTGCTGAGTTAGAAGGTCTCCAGGCGCAGTCAGAACGGAAGGCTGGCGAGAGAGAAGCGCTCTTTGCTCGTGAGAATAGCGAACTAAAAGAAAAGCTAGAAACATTAAGCACACAAACACAGCAGGCTGAAAAGGCTTTGAACGAAGCGCAAGCAATTACCGCAAAGCAAGAGGAAAAGCTCCGTGATTTATATGTGGAACGAGCTCATCGGGAGTCTGAACTAAATAACTTGAACGCAAACCTAACAGCTAAGACCCAAGAAATTGAAGCCCTTAAACAAGAGGTTCAGCAGAAAGAGGCGGATGTTGAGCGGGCTCATGCAGAGGCAAATGAAAAGCAGGCTGCTGTGGAGCGCCTACAAGCATTGCTGGATAACAGAACTACCGCAGAAGAAGAACTTGAAGCGAAAATAGCCGCGGCTGAAAGGGCAGCAGAAAATTTAAGAAAGAAAATGCGTCAATCGGGCGTGCGGGCTTTAGCGCGCACCCTCGGTGAGCCGCGTGAGATACTAACAAATGCTTCGGCGTTTTCTATGTGGCGTGAAGCCACAACAAGAGAGCAGATGGTGGAAAGCTTGATTCGCATCCTAGCTGATGAACCTGAAGAGGTGGCGCCCATCACACCTCCTCGTGCTAAACGTAGCACATCTGAGCCACCCGTCATAAACAGAACCGCACACAAAACGTATCCAAGAAGAGTGCTGGGTTCTGGCGCTAGGCCCCGAGAACTTTTTGATGACAGGTTAATATTCGCTGTACAACAAATGACTGGGCAGCAGACCCAGCTTTTACGTGAAATGGTCGCACTTTATGAAGGCAAAACACGCGAGCTACAAATAAAAAAACAAAAACTACACGGTCTTGTAGCACGCATAAAAGGTGCTGAAAGAAAATTAAAAGAAATACAGCAACACGCATTAAAAGTTCCTAAACTCGAAACGGCACTCAAAGCCTTAAACGAAGAACAAGAAACCACACACCGCGTGTACCAACAAAACCAAGAGCGGGCTTCAGCAGAACAAGAACGCTTAAGAAACGAAATAGAAGCTCTCCGCAAAAAACAGGCCGAACTCGAGAAAGAAAAAGCAAGCACAGAGGCACAAGCAAAAGCCAGAGAAGAGGTACTTGAGACTGCAGAACACGCCAGGCAAGGTTTAGAGCAGCAACTCCGTGAAAAAGAAACGGCCCTTAACGCAGCAGAGGCGCGACTTGTGGAAATTGAGCGTGACAGAACAGCTGATGAACAGCAAAGGTCAGCGCGTGTTGAAGCGTTGAGCGCAGAATTAGCAAGCGCTCAATCTTCGGCCCAAGAAAGCGCCCGTCACCTAGCTGAAGCTGAAACTTTTAAAGAAAACTTGCAACGTGAGCTCGACGCACAGCGAGCAGGGACCGATGCCCTTGCAACTGAATTGTCAGAAGCTAAAAGGCAGTTTCAGCAACAACTTGCTAAGGCAGAAGAGAAAACAAAAAACGATGAGCAACGTTTATCAGAATTTGCGGCAGCGAATCAAAAGCTAGATAACGAACTCAGCTCTTTACGTGAACAGCTTGAGAAGGTTCAAGAAGAGCAACGAGAGACGTCTACTCAACTTGAGGCAGCAAACCAAAAAGCGGCTGCAGCCAAAGAGAAAGTGCAGACTCAACAAGGCGAGCTAGATACACTTAAAGGCCAGCTAGACGCAGCTAACAAAGCGAATGAACAACTTAGGAAGCTAAATGACACATTAACAAGTCAGCTAAACGAAAAAGCGAATCAGGTTACAGCTCTTAAAGAAGAGGTGAAGAAAGCAAAAGAAGAATCGCAACGATTAGCCCAAGACCTTGAGACAGCAAGGAACGAAACACAAACGGCCCGTCAGGCATTGGCCGCTATGCAATCGCGCTTTGACGAACAACGAAAGGCTCTTGAGGAAGAAAACAAAACAACACAAAATGAGGTTGAACGCCTTTCAAGTGAAGCGCAAGAAAAAGAAGCCGCCCACCATAAAGCAGCGGCCAAAGTGGATGAGCTAACGCGTGAGCTTCAAACCCAGCGTGAGGCACATGAGGCGTTACAAGACCAAATTGACGAAGCGCAGGCTAATGCCCAACTAGTTGAAAAAGCGAAAGCTGAAATTGAGGCACAGCTTAAAGCGGCAACTCAAAAGGTAAGTGCCTCAGAAGCAGCACAAGCCCAACTCCGTGAGCAACTTGAGGAATCTCAAAAACGTGTAAGCAAAATTGAGGCAGAAAAAGCTAGCACAGATGCGGCATTACGAGAGGCAGACCTACGTGCTGAGCGCGCAGAAACAGCAAAGGATGCAGCAGAAAATGAGCTAGAATCCACACGCAAAGCGTTAGAAGAAAACGGTGCGCGCCTCAAAGAAGCCGAAGCAACCATTGCGGGCCTTAATCATAACATGCAGCTGACTGAGGCAGCCAAAAAGGCGCTTGAGGAAAGCTCACGTATAAGCAATGAGCATCATACTCAGCAAGCGGAAATGTATCGCTCACAAAACGATGCACTAAACAAAAAGCTTGAAGGTTTAACAACCGCCAAAGCAACCGCCGAAGAGGAAACAGAACGCTTCAAACAATTAAACATGCAGCTTGCACAGCGCTTAAAGGAGCAAGAAACGCAATTAAAGTCTAAAGCGGAAGAGGCAGAACGCCATACGGCTGGCGCAAAAGAGCTTCGCGAAAAACTTGCTGCGCAAGAAAAAGCGGTGATTAAAACTCAAGAAGAAAACACGCAGATTAAACAGCGACATGCTGAAGTTGTGGGCCAACTCGAAGCAGCTAAAAAAGCTCAAGAGGAACGTCAACGTCGTTTCGATGCCCAAGCGGCAGAATTGCAAAAAGCCCATGCAGACGCTGAAGAAGCTAGAACGCATCTCGCTGAAACAACCACTGAACTGGAAAATGTTCAAGCTGAGCTACAAACCCAGCGTGAAGCAGCCGATCAAGCCACAGCAGCAAAAGAAGCAGCCGAAAAGAAGCTTGAAGAAGCCCGAGCAGAACTTGAAGCCAATGTGGCCGACCTTGAAGAAAAAGCTCAAAACGCAGAAGAGCGTGTGCGTTCACTCACCACTGATCTTCAGAACTTGAAAGATGAGAACAATCAGCTTCGTGAAGAGAAAGAGGCACTTACAACAGAACTAGATCAGCTGAGGGAAACACTACGTATAACCCAAGCTGATAAGACTGCGTTGCAAAAGCAAGTAACCGCCCTTACAGAGGAAATCGCGCAAGCACGTGAGGCCGCCGATCAAGCTAACGCAAGAAGCGAACAGCATACCGACGAGAAAGCACAAGAACTGGCGGCCATGCAAGCGCAGGTTAGCGCCGCAGAAGAGGCGCGTGATGCGGCTCAACGTGCCGCGGAAGAGGCTAAAACAAGAGAGGAAGAAGCAAACGAAAGAGCTAAAAAATTAAAAGCCCTTAATCTAGAGCTGAATTCAGTATGTGTCGACCTTGATTACCGCCTAAATCGCGACCGTCGCGCATTTTCTAAAAATGTGTATGACTACTTGAGAAAGTTAAGTGAATCTCCTGAACAAAGGTCTTCGAGAGACAAGGCAGTTATTGGTGAGGTCTTGTTAAAAGAAGCATATGAAATATACAGATCTTTAACCATTTATCAAGATCTAATGAAAGGAGCTATTGAAAAACCCAGGCGAGAAGGAACATTTTTTAAGCCAACGTATAGACTCCACCCAGATGACCTAGAAAAACTTAACTCTCACATAGAAGTAGTTAAGGCTATTTCTGATAAAATTGAGCCAGAGTGGCGCAAACTGGCAGACATGCTGCATGTAAGTCTAGGTAATCCGTATGAAATGGCTAGAGTAACGTATCAGCTACACAGAAGCATGGAACATGTTCAAGCCGATCTGGCGGAAATCCATAATATTTTAACTAGACCACAAGATGAGCTTGATGGGGATTCCCACCCCCCTACTGATGAAAGAGCGAAAATTGAGCGTCGAGAAAAAAGCATTGAGGATGCACATACATATTCAGTTAGGGGATTGAGCCGTCGAGCTATACAAAAGCTGCTTGATCTGTTTCGGACTGTTGCCAGTAAACTAGAAGAATCTTTTGTCCTTGAAACAGGGAGCGCTCTCATAGAGCCTGGCTCAATACTTAACGTTAGCGCTCTCTCGAGTAGTTCTCATGATAAACAGCTTATAAGAGAAGCTAAGAGACTGTCCGGCGGTGGTGGCGGCGGGGGCCCACGCCAGAGCGGAACTGGCGCACCTTCCTCACCGCCTAGAGAGCCGGAGCAAGCAGGCATAGGCGGCACCCCAAACAAGCACTCAGACTCATCTGATTCTGAGGTGTCAGGCACATCAGCAGCTGAAAAAACGCCAGCCACAGCGCAACAGGACAATACAAGACGTAGGCCTGTAAGCATTGTTTCTGGTGAAGAAAAAAGGCCCGATAGCCCTCCTAGTGAAAAGAGTGCCTTCCGCCCAATAGCGCAAGGTGGGGTCGGGCCAGCAGGTTTGGCACGTAGTATGGAGGAACGTGAAGAAGTTGGCTTTACGCCGGTGTCACCTATTGCTCGGGATGACATGAGAGACACTGATAAACTAGATCGACAATCGCAGGTTAGCAGGTTATCTCGTAATGTGGATGAAATGGCTGCTGAGCTTGATGCCCTTAGCGATCTTGAGGATGACGAGAACCCCAGTCGCACTTCATCCCCTCTCTCAAAAGGTGTGGATGAAATGGCTGCTGAGCTTGATGCCCTTAGCGATCTTGAGGATGACGAGAACCCCAGTCGCACTTCTCCTCTCTCAAAAGGCGTGGATGAAATGGCTGCTGAGCTTGATGCCCTTAGTGATCTTGATGACGACTTGAACACCAGTCGCACTTCATCTCCTCTCTCAAAAGGTGTGGATGAAATGGCTGCTGAGCTTGATGAACTATTAAGTGATGATGATTAATTTGACTAGGACTTGAGTAAAATATTTACGTAAACTAATGAGGATAAAAATGAACAAATTTAAATTTTTAATAATTGCAACAGTGTCAGGGAAAGCTTTACTAGCTTCCGGTGGGGAAGGCTTAGCTACACCATATGAATCAACCTCTGTATATTCTGGTAGCACCGCCACAAACTTAACTGGCATTACAGGAAAAACCATTAAACCTGAGAAAGCTGCTCAAAGAGTATTAGGTGATAGTGTCTACAAACTTTGCAAGCGACAAGGCACATTAGATGACAAAACTTCACCCTACTATCATTTAATACAAGGCGGCTTAGAGAGGCATAGAGGAAACTTTGTTCAATCTGCTGAACACTTAGCGAAAGCTTTTCATCTACAATCTCATAACATAAAATTTGAAAAAAAATCTCATGCTATTGCTCTAATGATCAAAGTGTTGCAGTACACCAAGCGTTGTACATATGGGGATAGGAATGAAGGAAATGTAAACCCGAAGACAATAGATTTGTTTAATCTCCCTAAAGATATAATTAAAGAAGACATAGAGGCATTCTTCTGGGGGCTTCAAGAAAATTTTATAAAAAGTGTAGGTTTTAATAAAGGCATTGCGGAGTTTATTCGTAAAAATAGTGAAATAGCTAAGGAACAACCTTCAAAAGACTACACCTTCCCAACGTTTCTTACAGAAGCTTGGAACAATTGGTACCTCGCGCCCCGTCAGCAATCCACATCCGAAGCCATTGCCGCTGAAGAAGACCTAAAAGCAAGAGAGGATGCAGCCCCCACGACGGGTGCCAGTGCCACCCCCCTTCGTGAAAAGCAAACCGAAGGCGGTGGCGGTGGCGGCGGTGGAAGCACCACAGAGGAGGCCATTCAGGGCGCACAAACATCACCCGTTAATCGCAAGCTTTCTTTTGAAGCAACCCCTGAAACACAAGATGTGATACCTGTTGCTACTGAAAAAAAAAACAGCTTCAGCCCAGCCAGCCCAACACCAAGCGTCGAAGCTGGGCCTTCCAATGCTTCCGCACTTGCTGCTACCTACCCTACGCATTATGGGAAAGGATTACCAATGGAATCCCAACTTGGTATGGGCAGCCCAGCCAGAGAAAAAAGAAGCGGGACTGAAGAAACAGCTTCATCACGAAGCATAACACCAACAGGTGAAGGGGCCTCTCCTACTAGCCATAGTGGCTCGGAGAGGAGCACCACACCAAGCCGTGATGCCGACATAACACCTGAAAAGAAAACCGCCTCACCAAGAAGTATGGCCACTAAGGCAGACATTTGGAGCAGTTATGGCACCTCTGCTGAAGGTATTGAAGGCTCACCCAAAAAAGCCCCCAATACAGACCGACATGCCGGCCCCGGCGAAAGCTTGTTGCAGTCTGTTGGTAAAACCCCTCCAAAGAAAAAAGGCGGGCTTACAAGCGCAACACCAGAACAAAAAGGTGGCTGCTGCTAAGTTAGCCCCCCCTTCCCTAACACGGCGCGAGAACCCCTCGCGCTTTTTTTGTAACGGCGCATGTTCAAACGTAAGGGGGGGCCAGCAGCCGGCATGAACCTAGATCTTCCCGCACCGTCCACCCCCAGGCCACCCTGCGGCTTAAACATATAAAGCTACGTCCCCGCGCTAAAACTATTAATAACACGTATGAATTAAATCGACTTTTTGAATGAAGTGGCTGGGGTGGAAGGATTCGAACCTACGCATGACGGTACCAAAAACCGTTGCCTTACCACTTGGCTACACCCCAAGAACACCCTCTGTATAATACGGTTAGGGTTAATTTTCAACTAATTTTTTGATATTTCTGAGCCGCACACGGAGGAATCTAAATAATAAGCGCGGTGGCCAATCCTAAAAAGGCCACATAACCCAAAATATCGGCGGCCATAATGACAAAGGTGCCAGCGCTGATGGCGGGGTCAAATCCAAATCGGTCGAGGGTAATGGGCACCAAAATCCCCACCACGCCCGACCACACCATGTTAAAAAGCACACTCACGGCAAATATCACCGACAGCTTAGCTTCCCAAAACCACACGTATGATATGCCCCCAAGCAACACCGCCAACACCAGCCCCGTAAGGAGCGCCACGGTTGTTTCTTTTAAGAAGGGCTTTAGAATAAAGCCAGGGCGTAACTCTTGGGTGCCAAGGGCACGGATAGACACCGCCGACACCTGCATCCCCACGGTGCCACCCATGGTGGCAACTATGGACATCAGAATCGCCAACGCCACTTTTGATTGCAGGGCCCTATCAAACTGCGCCACCGTGTAAGAGGCAATGCAACTGTTGATAGCCGTAAACACCAACCAGCGCAACCGGCTTTGAAAGGTGTCATAGGTGCTCTCCTGAAAGTCAGAGCCCGTCGCCCGCGTCAAACCATAAATCTCACGCTCGGCTTCTTCATCAATCAGGTCGACGATATTCTCCAAAGTGATCACCCCAATAAGGTGCCCCGCATCATCCACCACGGGCGCAGAATCTAAGGCGTAGTGCCGAAACACATATAACGCCTCTTTTTGTGGGGTGTGAATGGTAAGCACGTGGTTAGCCTCTTCCATAATATTTTGCAGTGTTTCTTGCGGGTCACTGCGCAAAAGGTCACTCACGTTGATGTGCCCCAGCGGTTTATGTTGTTTGTCGATCACATAAATTTTATACACCTGGTTGGGGAGCGTGTAACTGGTTTTAATAAAATTAAGGGTGTCTTTTACGCGCCAATGAGCAGGGAGGGCCACCACCTCACGTTGCATCAAACGCCCCGCGCTTCCCTCTTCATAGGTAAGGGACTCTTCAATCATGGCGCGCTGCTTGGCCGTTAAAGAGGCGAACAAGCGTGTTTTAAAGTCATCATCCAGTTCTTCCACAAACGTAAGCGCATCATCACTTCCGACTGAGGTGAGCATGCGCGCCACGCGATCAAACCCCAGCACTTCAATCACCTCTTGTTGATAATAAGGCGACAGGTAAAGCAGCACCTCAATATCAAATTGGGTTTTTAAAAACTGCACCACCCCCTCACGGCGTACAGGGTCTAGCTTTTCAATCACTTCTGCCGTGTCGGCGGGGTGCAAATCGTCGAGCAGCTCTTTCAGCTGCGCTGTATTTTCGCCATCCACAGCCTCTTGCACTTGGCGCAACAAATCTTTGGTGGCAACCACATTGCTTTCTTCGGGGGTGGGGTGCGCAATGGTCATGCTGTTTTATCGCCTTTACCCGTTGCACGCGCTGCGGCTATAACGGCTAAATTATATAAGCCTCGTACAGATATTGTGGCCTCAGCGGCATATACCTCAGCCGACAACAGCGGCCAAGGACCAATAATCTTACTGCCACTCAAGGCTCGCTGGGTTTTGAGGATGGCATCAAAGGCCAAGGCGCTATCCACCATAATCACGGGGGCAGAGTCCGCTTCCGTGGCATAGCGTCTTTGCGAGCTACTATGCGCTTCAAAAAGAGCCTCATCCAGCTCATAACAACGGTTGCTCGCGCGGCGCATTGATTCTTTAGGAAACTCACCCAACAAAGACTCTACCCCGGGCCTGTTAGCCTCCGATGCCGTGAAGAGCAACCGCGGCTCCATATCAAACAGTGCCAAAGCTTGGTGAACGGCCGTAACTATATTCTCCAAAGCCCGGCGTGACTGTGGTTCATAAGTGGCAATAAAGGTAAGCACGTTGTCATGCACAATAGCCGCTATCTGGGGGCCACTCACGGCAACCTGTCCGTCTGTTTCGGGGCCGGTTATCACCGCTTGGCAAGCGCCTTGTGTGTAGAGCTCATGCCCATGAGCCCTCACAGATTGCCCCGCCTCTGGTGGTGAAAAAGCCACATGTTCAAGCTTGTCATGCGTCACACCAACGGCCTTCAACTTTTCCATAACAGCCTCTTTGTGGCGGGTAATAAGCAAGGGGGATAACAGTTTCTCTTCCAACAGATAAGGCAGTGTTTCGAGCACCTTCGGGTTGTCAGGATTTGTAAAGGCCACCACTGGATAATTTGCTTTGGCTTTCTCCAACACCTCAGCCATATGAAACCCTGTTTGATACATCAGGTTATAAAGCTTGCGTTTGTAAGTTTTCTCATTGGTGTACGGCAGCTGCGCCACCCCACTTTCAATGGCAGCTTTCGCCACACTGAAGGCCACCTCTGGTAGCAAGCGATTATCAAAGGGATTGGGAATAATATAATCCCGGGAGAAGCATCCGCCCGCGCTATGTGTCATATTAATCAGCGCCTTCACCGCCGCTTTTTTCATAGGCACATTAATTTCGGTAGCACCCACATCTAAGGCCCCTCTAAATATATAGGGGAAGCACAGCACATTATTCACTTGGTTGGGGAAGTCAGACCGTCCCGTGGCGATAATAGCATCATCCCGCACCTCTTTCACTACAGAGGGCATAACCTCCGGCACAGGGTTCGCTAGCGCCATAATAATAGGGTTTGCCGGCATGCTGGCCACCATCTCGGCGCTTAAAATGTTGCCAGCCGACACACCAATAAACACATCTGCAAACCTCAGCGCTTCAGCCAGCGTAACATTGGCGTCAACGCGTGCGTAAGCCTGTTTATACGCGTCTAAGTCATTTCGGTCGGCATGCAATAAGCCCGTGCGGTCAAACACCCAAAACTGGTGGCGGGCCACGCCAAAGTCTTCCAGCAGTTTCATGCAGGCCATAGCCGCTGCCCCGGCGCCATTCACCACTATCTTCAACGCTTCCAATTTTTTATCCGTCAACTTTACCGCGTTTAAAATGGCCGCCACCACAATAATGGCAGTGCCGTGCTGGTCATCATGAAACACAGGAATATTTAAACGTTTCTTTAGCTCTTCTTCGATATAAAAGCAATGAGGAGCGGCGATATCCTCCAGGTTAATGCCCCCAAAGGTGGGCTCTAATGCTTGCACCGTTTGAATAAATATATCAGGGTCTGTCTCATTCACCTCTAGATCAAACACATCCACCCCGGCGAACTTTTTAAACAGCACACCTTTTCCTTCCATCACCGGCTTCGCGGCAAGAGGCCCGATGTTGCCAAGCCCCAAAACAGCCGTCCCGTTACTAATCACGGCCACCAAATTGTTACGGGCTGTATATTTCGCGGCCTCCAAGGGGTCTGCATGAATTTCTAGACACGGATGAGCCACCCCAGGAGAATAAGCTAATGCGAGCTCTTCGGTGGTGAGCAGTGATTTACTAGGCGTGACGGAGATCTTACCGGGTTTTGGAAATTGGTGGTATAACAGGGCGTGCTTTTTATCGGACATTATTGATTACTCTGTTTTAAGATGGTGCGGTCGAGAAGACTCGAACTTCCACGGGATAAAACTCCCACAGCGACCTCAACGCTGCGCGTCTACCAATTCCGCCACGACCGCTAAACTGAGCACACTATATCTATTCGCTGCTCCAAAAACAAGTAAATTGTTTTGCATCACACTTATGTCACAAAAGTACTCAGGGCCTACGCATGAAAAACATAAGGGTGCTGAAAAAATGCTGAAAACCTAGTGTTTGATGCCAATGGTTGGGGGGGCATTTTAACCACTTATGATCCTACTATGCCCCCGGTTTTGTCCTCCCCCCGAGGAAGCAGCCTGTCATGTCGAAGCCTAGTGCAAAGACAGAGGAATCCAGTAATACTGCGGCTTTCAGGGACCTCCGGCTCCGCGTGGGTGACATCCTTTGGGGTGTCAATACCTTTCTTCATGCGTAGGCCCTGCAAAAGTACTACACCTAAGGTGTATAGTATGGTAATTATATACCAAAATTAAAGGTTTATTATGCAAGAAAATACGACCAAAAGGGGTGCGGATATTCTTACGAAAGTGGTACTCGGACTTGTGGCCCTATCGGTTGGCGCTAGTGGCGGAAACTACATACGATTTCGAAGTGCCGCCTCACTTACAAGCATAGCAAGTGTAGGAGATGGGGCTGTGCCCAGTGCTGAGTTTGCCCGACGTGCCGGCGAAAAAATGCACCACATCAATTCTGCCTTTGGCCAAAAGATATCGCATGAAGATTTTGTTAAACGTGGATTTTATGATGGCCTTTTACGGCAAATGATCGAAGAAGAACTGATTGCACAAGAAGCCATGCAACGGGGGTTTGTCTTGCGTGATGAGGATGTTGCAAAAGCCATAAAATCCTCTTGGCGCCTTCATGACGGGAATGGCAATTTTAGCCAAGCAGCTCTGAATAAAGAGATAAGACAACTGGGCATCACACAACGCGACTATATAAAACGCAAGCGCAATGAGATTCAACGCAATAGTTTTGCACGCGCTATTACTGCCCCGTTTAACACCTTGAATTTAGAAAAAAGCGCTGAGCAACTTACGATTAAAGCCTACACGAAGTATGACCTTGAGGTGGTACGCATGTTGCCAGAAAATATAGCAGAGCCGGAAAATATTCATGACGAAGATTTAAAAGCCTTTTTCAACGAGCACAAAAAGGCCTTTGAAGTTCCTGAACTGCGTGACTTAAAATATGTAACCTTAAACTTTAATGACATAGCTAAAACAGTGTCTGTGAAAGACGAAGACATAAAAGAGTTTTTCAAAACAAATGATTTTGCCGTGCCAGAAAAACGCACTGTACGCATTTTCTTGTTAAGTTCAGGGGACCTGGCCCAACAAGTGGCAGACGCCATTAATGATGGGGCCGACTTTGTATCCATAGCCACGAACATGCTAAACCTTAGCCCGGATGAATTCCCCGAAGCGCGTGAGTTTGCTTATGATGAATTGCTCCCTAAATTAGCCGCCGAAGTATTTGCGGTTCAAGAAAAAGGCAAGGCCTCTCGCCCAATTCGCATAGGAGACAAATACGCCGTAGGTGTTGTGAGCCTCATCACACCCAAAAAAGATATTACATTTGACGCTGTTAAAGACCAAATTAAGCAAGAGATGCAAGCGGATGGCGCTAAAGATATTATCGCCGAAAAAGTGGAAGAAGCTGAAAAGCTTGTGGACCAAAATGAAAGTATTGAAGACATCGCCAAGCAATTAAACCTGCAGGTTGAGACGGTGGGTAACATCGACATGAAAGGCTTGCATAAAGGGAAAGAGCCCACTGAGGAGGGCAAGGTGCTGCGCAACATATTGCCGCGCCTGTTTGAAGCCCCTGAAGGCATTGTGTCTGAGCCTCTTAAGCTAAAAGACGGCAGTTATGTCATGGCCATTACCACCAAACGCCGACCTAAGGTTGAAAAAACGTTTGAGGACGTTAAAACTGAGGTAAAAGAAGCGTGGGTTGAGAAATATAAACTCAACAGGTTAAAGAAAGCTATGAAGGATGTGGCGGCGGAAGCGGTCAAGTCTAACATCGACTTTATCACACTAGCAAAGGCCCGCGACCTAGCATTCACTATTGAAAAAGGCGTGAGCCAAGCCGAGCTTGATAGCGCAAAAATCCCGGCACACGTGTTGGACAAAGCGTTTAAAACAATGAAAAACAATGTGGCTACAGTTATGGATTACCCCGGCGCTTACGTTATAAAAGCAAAGGTTAGCGAGCGACCTGACGTAGAAGACCTTGAAATTGAAATAGCCAAAGCCAACAAAGGCCTGCGTGAACACTTTAAGGAAGATGCCATTAGGGCTTACATCAACACCCTTAAGGTAACATACCCTGTAAAAGAAAACGGCGCCTTTAAGAAAGCGTTCGCCACGCAGGAGACCCAATAATGCTCAGTTTGTCGGAACGTATTAAACGCTTAAAACCGTCAGCCACCATAGCGCTGAGTGAAAAGGCCCGTGAGTTAAGGGCTTCTGGCAAAGACATTATTAATCTCAGTTTAGGTGAACTTGATTACACGCCGCCAACCTTTATGAAAGAGGCAGCTATAAAGGCGATTCAAGACAACCATAACCGCTACACACCTGTGAACGGCATCTTAGCTTTGCGCCAAGCCATAGCCCAAAAATTGCAAGCCCAGCACGGCGTGGCATACAGCCCGAACAGTGTGTGCGTGTCAACGGGGGCTAAACAAGCGCTCTTCAATATATGCATGGCGCTGTTGAACCCTGGGGATGAAGTGGTGTTGCTGGCGCCCTATTGGGTGTCGTATCCTCATATGGTGGAAATAAATGGCGGGGTACCTGTGGTGGTAGAGACATCTGCTCAAGATGGCTTTAAGCCAACCGCTGAAGGCTTAGAGCAAGTTATCACCCCCAAAACAAAGGCCATCATACTCAACTCGCCTAACAACCCTTCAGGTGTTGTGTATACGCGGGATGACATGCAAGCCATTGCCCAGGTGCTTCGCAAACACCCCCACGTGGCTATTGTGTGCGATGACATTTATCAAGAGCTGGTGTATGGCGATGCAGAATTCACCAGCCTTTTGCAGGTAGCACCCGACTTAAAAGACCGCACCTTTACGGTTAATGGCTGGTCCAAGTCGCACGCTGTGACGGGCTGGCGCATGGGTTATGCAGTGGGCCCTGAAGATGCAATGAAAGCCATCAGCAAAATACAATCCCAATCAACATCTGGCGCTTGCTGCATCACCCAGCATGCGGCCTTGGCAGCTATAGAAAACGAACCCACCTTTTTAAATGAATGGCGCAACAGCTTAAACCACAAGCGCCGCCTATTTAGTGATTTCTTCAACCAAAACCACATGCCATGTGTGGAAACCGCTGGGGCTTTTTATCTCTTCCCCAATGTGGAATACTACTACACAGGCAGCATTCAAAATGATGACGACATGTGTGCTTACTTGCTGGAAAATGCCGACGTAAGCCTTGTGCCCGGCAGCGCCTTTGGCACGCCACACCATGTGCGATTTTCGTATGCACCCGATGAAGCGCTTTTAACGGAGGGTTGTAATCGGTTGTTAAACGCGTTAAAAAAACTGAAACAAGAGAGACTATAATGGAAGACCCTATTCTTATAGTTAGCGAGGCGGCTAAAGCCCAACTTCACAAGGTGCTTATCAAACCGGAGGCGCTGAAAACATTCCGTGTAAGTGTGTTGGGGGGCGGCTGCTCTGGTTTTCAGTATAACTTCAGCATCGTAGAAGCGGCTAAACCTAACGACCATATTGTAAGCTTCGGCGAGGTGAAGGTGGCTGTAGATGAGCTCGCTTTAGGATTTATTAAGGGTTCTACGCTAGATTTTGAAACAGCCATGGTTGGTTCCCAGTTTGTGATACATAATCCAAATGCCGCCGCTTCCTGTGGATGTGGAAGTTCTTTTAGTATTTAATAATTTTTAGGAGATGAGATGAAAGTAGTTTCATGGAACGTTAACTCTATACGCGCGCGGCTGGAAAACGTGTTGCGCTGGCTAGATGAAGAAGCCCCCGATGTGGTGTTGCTGCAAGAAACAAAATGTATAGACGAAGCCTTCCCCCGGGACTTTTTTGAAGACCGTGGGTACAATGTAGAGCTATACGGCCAAAAAACCTATAATGGTGTCGCTATATTATCAAAACACCCAATTGAGGATGTGCAGCGTGGCCTAAGCAACTTTGAAGATGACCAAGCCCGTTACATAGAGGGTGTGGTGAATGGCTATGTACGTGTGGCCAGTGTGTATGTGCCTAATGGTGAATCAAAAGAGTCGCCTAAATTCACCTATAAAATGCAATTTTTAGATGCCCTGCGTGAATATTTGCCGGATCGCCTTTTCACGGATGAAGTATTTATTGTAGGGGGGGACTACAACATCGCCCCTACCCCTCAAGACATTACCATGGAAGAGAAATGGGAAGGCAGCGTTATGTGCACCCCCGCCGAGCGCGAGCAGTTTCAGGCCTTGCTCTCCAGTGGTTTTATTGACATTGCCCGAAAGTTTCATCCTTATGGTAAAGAGGAAACACCGGACCTCACCACCTGGTGGAACTACCGCGCAGGCGCCTGGCAGAAAAATGACGGCCTCCGCATAGATCACTTGCTTGTCTCTCGCAGTAACGCAGGTATGGTAAAAGAAATGGGGGTACACCGCCACACCCGTGGCTGGGAAAAGCCCTCTGATCACGCCCCTGTCTGGTGTGCTGTTGAGCGCTAATGCGGCTAGAACGCGCCTTTTTTGAACAACCTACTGTTGAGGTAGCACAGCAACTAATAGGCGCCACCCTTATCATTAACGGCTTTGAGATTGAACTGATTGAAACCGAAGCCTATGTAGGGGAAGGCGATGCAGCCTGTCACGCCCACCGTGGCATCACACCGCGCACCAAAGTAATGTTTGGCCCACCTGGCCGCACTTACATTTATCTTATTTATGGTATGTACCACTGTCTGAATATCGTGACGGAACCAGAAGGCAGTGGGTCTGCCGTTCTTATACGCGGCGGGCTCATTAAAGGCCCCACAGCTGAAATTATTAAAGGCCCAGGCCGGCTATGCCGCCACCTAGGGCTCACCAAAGCCCATAACGAGATGTGTTTACTTAACGAAACGCATTTTGTACGCCCCCGACAAGAGGCGCCACCTATCAAGGCGACACCCCGCATCGGCATTACCAAAGCGACCGATAAACCTTGGCGTTTTATTAATGTGGATTATTATT
This sequence comes from Alphaproteobacteria bacterium, assembly GCA_030433125.1. Classification (GTDB taxonomy): domain Bacteria; phylum Pseudomonadota; class Alphaproteobacteria; order UBA6184; family UBA6184; genus JAUIKZ01. The sequence continues at coordinate 148 of JAUIKZ010000012.1, read as the reverse complement.
CGAAGTAGTGTTTTTCTATTATTTTTTTTGCTTTGTTACAAGATACCCTAAAGCGGTTTGGCGTCAAGTTGCGGGCTAATCTTCGCGGGCGACGCCCGGGGGGCTGGACGAGCCTTTGGCTTTAGCCAAAGCCTCTACGGCGCGCTTC
>JAUIKZ010000065.1 GCA_030433125.1 Alphaproteobacteria bacterium | reverse complement strand
AAATAGGTGAAAAATTAAAAGCTACCGAAGAGTGGTGGATTAAAGAAGGCTTCATGCCTACCCTTGCCGCTTGCCTCTCCTACGCTTTAAAAAATAAACGTTAATATAACGGCTCTTTTAAACCAATCTATTTGACCTGGCATTAAGAGTAGAATATTTTAATCCCATGACCACATCTCAATATATACATTTACGCGTGCATTCGGCCTATTCCTTGGCAGAGGGGGCCATACCCATAAAGCAGCTCCCTAAGTTGTGCACTACGCATCATATGCCGGCCCTGGGCTTGACCGACACCGCCAACATGTTTGGTAGCCTTGAGTTTTCGGAGACAATGGTGAAAAACGGCATCCAGCCAGTGATGGGGTGTCAGCTATATGTCATGTCGCCATTTGAAGACAACCAAGTAGATGTGTTTGCGGTATATGCCCAAAACGAACAAGGCCTGCAAAACCTGTTCGAGCTGGCCTCTATTTGCTTTTTAAAATCGGCTCACCCCAGCCTGCCAGCTTGTGCATTTAATGACCTCATCAAATTTAATGAAGGCCTTATCATATTAAGCGGTGGCATAACATGGCAGGCGGTGCCTAAGCATTCAGCGCTAGGATTACACGGGGTTTATAAATACATTCATGATCATAAAAAAGATGAAGCCATCAACTATTTACGTTTGTGCCAACAACAGTTTAACAACCGCTTTTATCTTGAAATAACCCGCCACGGCATGCCGCAAGAAGAGATGGTGGAAGAGGCGCTGGTGGATGCCGCCTTTGATTTGAATATACCCATCGTGGGAACAAATCACGTGTTTTTTGATGCCCCAAAAGTGGCCGAAGCCCATGATGCTTTGCTGTGCATTAATGATGGCGCCTACGTCACTCAAGAAGAGCGCCGTAAAGTTACACCCGAACATTATTTTAAATCGCCCGCAGATATGTGTGCGCTGTTTGCAGATATCCCCGAAGCCACTGTAAATACGCTGCACATAGCACAACGGTGCGCCATCCGCAAAAAGAAGCTGCCCCCCATTTTACCTCCCTTTGATACAGGCGAGGGCCGAAACGAAGAAGAAGAGCTGCGCCACCAAGCAAAGGAGGGGCTGGAAAAACGTTTAGAAAACCAAGTTTTTCATTATGACCATGGTGCCAACAAAGAGGAGATTCGTAAAACCTATTACGCTCGACTTGAAGAAGAGTTAGGCATCATTATTCAAATGGGGTTCCCCGGATACTTCTTGATTGTATCTGACTTTATTCAATGGGCGAAAAACCAGGGCATCCCGGTGGGGCCGGGCCGTGGCTCGGGGGCCGGTTCACTGGTGGCGTGGTCATTAACAATCACAGACATGGACCCCATTCGGTTCGGGCTCATTTTTGAGCGCTTCTTAAACCCAGAGCGTGTGTCCATGCCCGACTTTGATGTGGACTTTTGTCAGGAGCGCCGTGATGAAGTAATTCATTATGTGCTGGACAAATATGGCCACGATAAAGTAGCGCAAATTATTACCTTCGGTAAACTGCAAGCACGCGCAGTGCTGCGTGACGTGGGGCGGGTGCTACACATGCCTTACGGCCAAGTTGATAAAATTAGCAAGCTTGTCCCAAACAACCCCAACAACCCCGTTACGCTGGAACAGGCCATTGAGCTTGAACCCGAGCTGCAAACAAAAATTAAAGAAGAACCCGAGGTAGAGCGGCTAGTAGATTTCGGCAAGCAACTCGAAGGTTTATACCGCCACGCCTCCACGCACGCGGCGGGTATCGTTATTGGGGATAGGCCCCTGCAAAAGCTGGTGCCCCTCTTTAAGGACCCAGATTCTGATATTCCCGTTACGCAATATCACATGAAGGATGTGGAAGCCGCCGGTTTGGTGAAGTTTGACTTTTTGGGGCTAAAGACACTAACCGTTATTCGGCATGCCTGTGAATATGTGAAGCTTTCCCAGGGCGTTGACATCGATATATCTAAAATACCGTTGGACGACCCCAAATCCTTTGAGCTGTTAACGGCTACGGAAACCGTTGGTGTGTTTCAGCTTGAAAGTGGCGGTATGAAAGATGTGCTGCGCAAGCTGCGCCCCGATCGCTTTGAAGATATTATCGCCATCGTGGCCTTGTATCGCCCCGGCCCCATGGATGACATCCCTCGTTATATTTCCTGTAAGCATGGGGACCAAGAAGTGACTTACTTGCACCCTACGCTAAAACCCATTTTAGAAACCACCTTTGGCGTGATGGTGTATCAAGAGCAGGTGATGAAAATTGCACAAGATTTGGCGGGGTATAGCCTCGGGGCCGCCGACTTGTTGCGCCGTGCTATGGGTAAAAAAATTAAAGCGGAAATGGATAAACAGCGCGGCATTTTTATTGAGGGCGCTGTGAAAAATGACATCCCCAAGGATACCGCCTCATTGATATTTGATGCCATGGCTAAGTTCGCTAGTTATGGCTTTAACAAATCACACTCGGCCCCTTATGCCTTGCTGGCTTACCAAACCGCTTACTTAAAGGCCAACTATCCCATTGAGTTTTTCGCCGCTACGATGGGGTTAGATATGCACCAAACCGAAAAGCTCGCCGGCTTTATTCAAGACATGCGGCAACTTAAGTATGAGCTTCTGCCGCCAGATGTAAATGCTAGCAATGCCCGCTTTAAAGTTGAAAATGGCGCGCTGCGTTATGCCCTGGCGGCCCTTAAGGGTGTGGGGTTAAGCGCCATGGAAGAGGTGCAGGCCGAACGTGAGGCGAACGGCCCTTTTAAATCAATTTTTGATTTTTGCAAACGGCTTCCCTCTAAAGTGGTGAATAAGCGCATTATGGAAGGCCTTATCAAGGGCGGCTGTTTTGATAGCCTGCACAGCAACAGAGCGCAACTGGTGGAGTCGCTAGACATTCTTACAAACCTGCAAAGCCCCCGGCAAGAAGACACACAACAAATGAGCATGTTCAGTATGGCACCCCCAAAAGACCCCGAGCTACGGGAAAGGGAAGAGTGGCCACTAGCCGAAAAGCTTAAGGCAGAACACGATGTGATTGGGTTTTATTTGTCAGCGCACCCCTTGGATAACGTGCATATCCCCAACGTGCTCACCTCGCAAGACTTGGCGGAAAAGCAAGAAAACGGCCAAGTGCGCATTGCTGGTGTTATTACTAAGGTGCAAAAAAAGATGTCCCGTAAAGGAACACCCTTTGCGTTTGTGCAAATCTCTGACCCCAAAGGGGTGCTGGAAATCACGCTGTTTTCAGAGATGTTGCAAGCGTTTGGTAGCCAGCTAGAAGAAGGAAAAACAGTTGTGGTAGAGGGCAGTTTTCAGCGTGAGGACGAAGCCACATATCGCATTATGACCAATAACATTTCTACATTAGAAAGTGTGTTGGCCCAGCAAATGCGCACCCTCACCATTAAGCTACATAACGAACAAGACACGCATGACTATATTGAGGCCTTGCAAACCGCAACACCTGGCAGCACACACATCAGCTTCGAGGTGCCCATCGACCCCGAAAAAACGGCCTTTGTGAAACTACCACAACCGGTGTCATTAAGCCTTGACCTCTACTTAAAATTAAAGAACGGCGCATAACAATGGATCAAATCACTCATGCCATTAAGCTTTTGTGCAACAATGAAGTCGTGGCGTTCCCCACAGAAACGGTTTATGGCCTGGGGGCAAATGGCTTAAGTGATCAAGCCGTGCAAAAGATATATGCCCTCAAAGGCCGGCCGAATTATAACCCCCTTATTTTTCATGTGAGCTCTATCGACATGGCCCTTAACTATGGCCACATACCCACGCGCTATCTGCCGCTTCTCAAGCATTTTTGGCCAGGGCCGCTTACTATTGTTGTGGGGCAGCAGTCCTTCAGCAAGGTGTCAACGGCAGCCACAGCCGGCCTTAAAACAATCGCCCTTCGTTGCCCCAAGCACCCCATTGCCCACAGCATTATTGAAGGGTGCAACCTCCCCATTGTGGCCCCGAGCGCCAATAAGTCTATGTACA
>JAUIKZ010000064.1 GCA_030433125.1 Alphaproteobacteria bacterium | reverse complement strand
TAACCCATAAGCCAATGCCGCTGCTGTTGGTTCATTCACCAGCCTCAATACTTCCAGCCCGGCCAATCGTGCTGCATCTTTCGTAGCAACACGTGCTGCATCGTCAAAGTAAGCCGGCACCGTAATAACCGCACGCGTTACTTTTTCACCCAAATACTTTTCGGCCGTCTCTTTCATTTTTTGCAACGTGAAAGCACTGATTTGGCTGGGGCTATATTTCTTACCGCGAGATTCAACCCACGCATCGCCGTTGTCGCCTTTCACAATGCTATAAGGCACAATGTCCATATCTTTTTTGGTCATAGGGTCATCAAAACGGCGGCCAATTAAACGCTTAATCGCATAAAAGGTGTCCTTTGCGTTGGTAACAGCCTGGCGCTTAGCGCTGGCGCCCACCAGACGCTCGCCATCTGCCGTGAAGGCCACAATAGAAGGTGTGGTGCGTGCGCCTTCAGCATTCTCAATCACGCGGGCGTTTTTACCATCCATCACCGCCACACAAGAGTTTGTCGTACCTAAGTCAATACCAATAATTTTGCTCATAGTAATTCTCCTAAATTATAGTTGTTTCACAATATTTGATTTTAATATAATGCAAGCATTCCGTTATTTCAAGGGGAAATTAGCACTCTTTTGTTTAGTGTGCTAACAAATGACGAACCATGCAGCAGCCCCCCCACCTAAAAAAAGCTTAACCCACAAAAAAAGGCCCACAACGGGCCTTTTTCTTTAGCAGCACACGAACCTAAAAACTCACACCGAGCTTTAGGTTAAAGCCATGCCGTGTTTTACCAAAATGGCTCACGCTGTAACCAACGCCTGCATTAATGTTGTTTTTGCTGTAATGCAGCCCAGCGTCAAGCTTCATCATGTTAGCACCAAGCTGTTTTGTAATGGCGCCATTGTTGTTGAGGTTACCCTGCCACATAGCAAAGCCCTTAAAACTAAGGTTCTTGGTGAGCGCCACATCACTTTGCACACCCGCTTGCACACCAAACACGGTGTTGGTTTTGCTGGTGTGGTTGCCAAAAGCGCTGCTCGTTTTGGATGACACCGTAAGGTAGTTGGCGGCCATAAACGGCTGGAAAGCCTTGGCGCCATACACATACCCCACCGATTGCATGGTGAGGAAGTTAGTGTTGTGGGCATCGAACCCAGCCACTTCTAACGCCTTGCTGCCGCTGGCAAACTGCGAGCGAATGAAGCCATAGCCCTTACCCACTGTGAAGTTATAGGTGGTGTCCATAAGCCTCGTGTTGTTGGCGTCGGTTTTGCCGGTGAAGCCAACTAAGCGTGTTTGTACGGCATGGCGACCAAAGTTATAGCCCAACACTTGCTCCGTCGTGCCGCTAAGCGTTTGACGGGCGGAAAAGGAAAAGCCCGCTGGCATACCCCTAGGATCATGTATAGCGGAAAACATTTTGGCTGCAACTTGCTCGATGGCTTGCAACTCTTCTTCCTTAGGAACATCATCAGTTAGAATGGTTATAAATTGCTCCATCATCTCTAACCTCTGATCTATTTCATCAGCAGGTAGGAAATTTATACTTCCACCATTATTACTATCTCCATATGATTGAGCATCTACATCCGGCATTTCTCTAACCATTCGCGCCATTTCAATGTTAGCTAGCCTTAACAACCTCAACTGCCTTTTCTTAACATCTGTGTTTTCACCTGCAGTTTCTAAACACCTGACTTGGTGTTCTAAAATTTCAACAGCTTCACTTGAACTTTGAACAAAGTCTGTTGCAATTTGCTTAGCCTTCTTAAATGTCAGCGTCTGAATACTAGCAGCTGCATCCCATAATTTTTGTATGGAATTTTTTTTGAGAGCACACAGTTTGGTTAAACCAGTAGCATAATCTAGTTGAGCACGTAATTTGGCTATTTCCGCCCCACTCTCGAATGCACTAGTATCCGAAGTAGGCGCCGCCATAGCCGTCACTTCATCAGGCTGACGCCTCATTTCCGCTGTTGCGGTCATACTACCCATTCTTCTGGGGGCTGCCCCTTTTGGCTCACCACTAACTGAATCACCTTTCGGGGTTCGAGGCATTCTTGTCTGAGCAAGTCCACTAACAGCACTAGTATCCGAAGTAGGCGCCGCCATAGCCGTCACTTCAGGCTGACGCCTCATTTCCTCTGTTGCGGTCATACTACCCATTCTTGTGGGGGCAAACCCTTTTGGATCACCACCAACTGAATCACCTTTCGAGCTTCCGGTCATTGCTGTCTTAGCTGGAGCCCGTTCTAATTCCACTAGCTTTTGACGCAATGCCTCAGCTCGACGTTCACAATCCTTTTTTTGGACCTCAACCTGATTTATTTTTTGTCTAAGCCGGCCCGTGATTTTTGAGCTCAAGCTACTTCCGGAAGAAGCCCCGCCGCCGTTGCCACCACACCCCGTGACAAATAAAGAGGCGGCTGTGATGGCTGTGATTGTTAATAGTTTTTTCATTTAATTCTCCATATTGTTAACTAATGTGTAGGAACATCTAACAATATGTCAAGTTTTTTATGATTTATTTGCCTTCTTTAAAGAATATATTAAGGGCACATTCAAGAAGGCGAGAAAAACACGCGGCAAAAAGCCACCCAGAATATAAATCTTAAATAGAACGTTTAGGGTGACTGGGTTATTCGTAAAAAGCATAAAGGCTAAAAAGCTAAACAGCGCTGTGTCCAAAAAAGCAGAAATCGTCGAGGACACCCCCGACCGCACCCATATAGGAGAACGCTTAAACACATTTTTTATGCCCGCATAGACATAAACATCCGTGACCTCACTAACATAAAACGCTATCAGGCTAGCGGTTACAATAGCAACCCCCGGGGTGAAAATGGCTGTAAGCTCGGCATGCAGGTCTGTTATGCCTAACGCGGTGGTTTCGGCAGGGGAAAGAGGCGCTACCGCCACAGCCGACAGCATAGCAATATAGAAAAACACCATCCCCGCCAAGCTTATATCCACCGCCCGCTTGGCCTCACGCTTGCCATGAAACTCCACCAAAATGTCGGTAGCTAAAAAGGATGTGGCCATAGGGATAGTCCCCAAAGGGATAGGAGCGGCCTGATAAAACACATGGGAGAACTTTAGAACATGGAGGTTACTAATAATGCTGATAAGGGTAACGTATACGTAAACCCCCGGCACGCCAAACCACCGGCAAAGACCATACAAAGAAACCCAGCACATTACGAGCTGGGTAAATAACATCAAATCAGGAGATACACTATGAAAAAAGTCTAACATAGCTCGTTACAGCTGATGCTAGGCAGAAGCCATTGCTTTTTCAATACGCTTTTTGATCTTTTGCACATTTGGCGCTAAAGTGTTTGCTCTAGCTTGCGCTAAGAATGCATCGATACCGCCTTTGTGCTCAATAGTACGAATACCATTTGTTGACACTTTTAATGTAATTTTTTCATTCAAAGCATCACTTAAGAAAGAAGCTTTTTGAAGGTTAGGTAAGAAGCGACGCTTCGTTCTGTTATTCGCGTGGCTTACGTTGTTACCCACCATTACTTTTTTACCTGTTACGTCACACACACGTGCCATTTTAAATAATCCTTATTCTTAAAATATGTGGTGCCCCCAGGGAGACTCGAACTCCCACATCCCTAAGGATAGCAGATTTTGAGTCTGCCGCGTCTACCAATTCCACCACAGGGGCCATTGCATTTTGCACAAAATAATATGACTCAGCCAAAATTGCAAGGTAAAATTACAGATCAAAGCACGTACACGCTTGGTGAGACTATAACCCCCCTCACTGCACCCCCACTCCTTACCAGATATATTGTTTTTTGCTTACAAGAATAATAATTCAAAGCGCAAAGCAAGGGGTGGAGTCAAGAGAAGGGCGCGTTCTGCAGCGGCAGCACGCGGGGGCTGGACCTTCATGGGGCGTCCCGCCCCAATGAAGCGGCCCGCGAAGCGCGCCGTAGAGGCTTTGGCTAAAGCCAAAGGCTCGTCCAGCCCCCCGGGCGTCGCCCGCGAAGATTAGCCCGCAACTTGACGCCAAACCGCTTTGGGCTATCTTGTAACAAAGCAAAAAA
>JAUIKZ010000011.1 GCA_030433125.1 Alphaproteobacteria bacterium | reverse complement strand
AATGGAGCCTCAATCTCATCAATCAGCATAAAGGCTCCCTGTCAGTGAAACGCATGATCACTAAGCTTTCCCGTTCGCCTGAAACACTCCTCTCTCTCCTGCAAAAAATTTAGATGCGTCAGCCCTGTTATATTGAGGCATTTTGGTCACAGGTTGAAAGACAGGTACAATCTGAATTATAGGACAAAATTATATTAATTACCTTCGGAATCACTAATAGAGCTTCGAATGACCCATGTGGCTAAGCCTAAAATAATAACGCACATGGCTATTTGCGTACATACCACGGAGGTAATAGTTTCATTATATATAAAACCAAACAAGGTAACAACGAATGCTGATGTCAGTTGGCGCAAGGTTGTTAAAGCAGCCGAGGCCATGCCCCTCAGACGCGGGAACACCTCCATGCCCTTAGATGTAACAACACTGGTTATAAAGGGGCTTGCAACGGAAAAAAGGCAATAAGCCCCCGTAATCAAAACGGGCGCCCCCGAATAGGCCAGCATGCCAAATAACACCCCATGCACCACCGTTATGAACAACCCCAGCCTTAAGGTGGGGCCCGTGTCGAAGGCCTTCACATAAACCTGGCTACCCATTGCCGCCAACGAATACGTCAACACCATCATAAACTGATGTAATGAAAACGCATCCTTCTCCATGCCTAACTCTTGTATGTAGTACATACCAATAATAGCAATAAACCCTGAGTAGGCCCCCATGGTCAGGCCGTTGACAATACCGCATTTTACAAAATAGGGCGTAGACAGAACCTTAAGATAATTTTTGATTATCACCGGCAGCTTTATGGGCTTTCGCTTTGCGGCAGGTAACGTTTCGGGAATATTTAAGTACACAAGAATTATCTGAACCACCGACATAAAAATGAGCGCTAAAAAAATGCCTCGCCATCCAAAATGCACGGCGATTTTACCGCCGATAATAGGCGCCATTGCAAGAGATAAAGAAATTGAGGTAGCAAAAACGCCCAGTGTTTTAACTGCCTCTTTCCCTTTATATATATCCTTTACAATGGTGAGCCAAATAATGGAAGAAGCCACAAGCCCTACCCCTTGCACAAAACGCGCAATGAGCAAAGCGGTTATGGTATGCGCGCCATAACACCAAATAGAGCCCACCAAGAAAATAAACATGCCTATCAATAAAACACGCCTGCGCCCGATGGCATCAGCAAGCGGACCGTACACCAGCCCTGCACAGGCGGTGCCATAGAACCCTGCGCCGATAGCTTGCAACGCCACGGCCTCCTCCACAAAAAACTCTCGCATAATTTCAGTCAGCACAGGGTTAATCATGCTGAGTGCAGAGTTCACCACAACACTCCCTAAAATTAGGGTGAAGTTAATAAGGTTCTTCTGTTGTTTAGAAAACGTGTTTTGCATTATTTTAAATATTGAAATATAATGTAACATAATCTCGTTTTTGATGTGAGTATTCTTTTAACTCTCCCGCTGAAGTAATATCGGCCCATGGCTCGTGAATGCGCTAAGCAGCGCCACCAGCCCCTATCTTGCACAAGATATAATATTTCTTTTGGCTCATGGCTGAATTTAAAGCTTAAAGCGTAGCGCCGTTTGTCAAGAGCGCCCCGGGCCCCTGCAGATTTTATGCACATAAAATCGAAGGGAAAGGGCAACCTTTACAAACAAGCGCTTTAAGCGACAATGCAGCTGAGCGAAAAGCTATGATAAATGTTCAACAGGCGTCGTCTATTATTTTTAGTTAGAGGCACAACAACGCCATTAGATAAATACCCAGCATAACTGCTACCGTGGTAAATAAGAATGTTCTAAGACGTTTTTCTAGCGGGAGCTTGTTGGTATTAACAGCTAATCTCTTCATGCGTTTTGGCGTGGGCATAAAATACATAGGCTTGTAAGACTGTGTCTGCACAAACCCTCCCCGGGGCGGGCGAGATATTGCAGGTGATAATTTTAACGGGTGATCATCTCTCTTCATGGTGTCTCTTCTCTAAAATTATTCTTCGCTCTCTTCACAGTCGCGCCCTCGTGCCTCCGGCCCCACGTATAATTGTTGGGGGCGACCTATTTTAAAATCCTCATCATCAAAAAGCTCTTTCCAGTGGGCAAGCCAACCCGTTGTGCGCGCCACCGCAAATAGAACAGTAAACATATTGAGTGGGATACCAAGCGCCTGCAGCACCAACCCAGAATAAAAATCCACATTGGGGTACAGCTTCTTTTCAATAAAATAAGGGTCATTTAAGGCCACCTTCTCAAGCTCCAGGGCCAGCTTAAACAGGGGGTCTTGCGCCAGGCCTAAATGCTTCAACAATGTGTGGCATACCTCTTTCAACACATGGGCGCGGGGGTCATAGTTTTTATACACACGGTGCCCAAACCCCATGAGCTTAAAGGGATCAGCTTTATCTTTTGCTTTTTCCAAAAAAATCGGAATATTTTCAGGCGTTTGGATGGCCGCCAACATACGCAACACAGCTTCATTGGCGCCCCCATGAGCCGGCCCCCATAAAGACGCCACCCCCGCCGCAATGCACCCAAAGGGGTCTGCATGACTAGAGGCCGCCATCCTTACCGTGGAGGTGGAGGCATTTTGCTCATGGTCCGCATGCAGAATCATCACCTTCTCCAACGCCTTCACCCGTACATCATCTGCCTTATAGGGCTGTGTGGGCATATCAAACATCATGTACACAAAGTTCTCAACATAAGAGAGCTCATTACACGGATACACAAAGGGCAAGCCTTTATTGTATCGATAGGCCATGGCCGCCAGCGTGGGCATTTTCGCTAAAATACGGATGGCCGCTAAGTCCCGGTCATCTTCATTATGCAAATTTAAATCCTCATGATAAAAGCTAGATAAAGCCCCCACGGTGCCCATCAATATGGCCATGGGGTGAGCATCACGCCTAAACCCTTTAAAGAACTCTCGCAGCTGTTCGTGCACCATACTATGAGAACGCACCGCCTCTTCAAGGGGGTTTTTACCACCCGCCTCTGGCAGCTCCCCCTCCCACAACAAATGCGCCACCTCTAAAAAGGTGTTATGATCCGCCAACTTTTTCACGGGGTAGCCACGATAATACAGGTCTCCTTTAGCCCCGTCGATATAAGTGATGGCTGATTTACAACTGGCCGTGGAGGTATATCCCGGGTCATAGGCCGTAAAGCCGGTGGCCTTGTATAAAGAGCGTATATCAAGGGCATGTTTCTGAAAGGCACCATTTAGCACAGGCAGCTCATGAACGGAGCCATCAGGTAAATGAAGCTGTGCTGTTTTTTGTGTTTTCGGTGCCAAGATAATGCCTATTTTTATATAGTATAGGACACCGAAGTTAACAAATAGTTAGATTGGCAAAAAACTTTAAACCATTTCCGATATGTGCGCGTCTTTCATAACCACCTCGCAATATAGCTGGTTGTGAATGCGGTCATCATCCGCACTGCCATTCACCCAATAATGAGAGGCATGGATAGTGTCCATATGATACACGGCCCCCCTAGAAAGGGTAGGGGCAGCCCTGGTGTTAGAAGATCCTTTTACAAAGGTAAACTTCGCAAGTGAACGTTTATCTTCAAGTTGAAAAAACCCCCCAAAAGCCTCTTGCAGATAATGCATAAACTCGCTCACCTCTTGGCGTGCCACGCTTACTTTAAGGTGATCTTCTTTAAAGGCCAACACGTCATATAATATATCCATTTCATTGAGAGCTGCATCAATATCTGTCGGTGAGATCTTCGCCCCTTGTTGAAACGCAAACGTTAGCACTTGCACACCTAATGCTGTCATACCTATGTATGAAGCCTGCGCGCCTAATGATTGGGGGCCAATCCATGTGCCCTCCCCCTCTTGAAAGCTCGACAACACGTGCACCGCCACATTGCGTTTCACCGCTTCATCAATAGATTTAAAGTGCATCACCTTGGCACCGTTATAAGCAAAGGCCGCCGCCTGGCTATACTGCATATCAGTAAGGACATGTGCATGTGGCACCATACGGGGGTCGGCACTATATATGCCTTTTACGTCTGTATATATATAGCACGCCGCCTGCAATGCGCCGGCCACAGCTACGGCGGTGGTGTCAGCCACGCCCCAATGTGCGCAACCGCCCTTCCGCTGTAACGCCCTGAAACCCTGGCAACACCACCACGGGGGCTTGCTCTAAATGCGCTCGCAAACGTTCGGTGTTAATACTCTCGATACGAGCGTTGCTTATGGTGTTGTTGGTTTGAATGGGCACCTCCCAGCTCATCAAGCCCTTTGCGGGCACGCCCGCTTGGTGTAACGCCAGTGTAAGCAGCCCCACGTTCACTTGCTCGCCGGTGGCTAAAACCATATCCGTGGCCTCGGCAGCAACAGTGCCGCCATTAATATCTTTACACTGCTGCAGCAACTGGTTGGTAGCCCCCGCCATGGCCGATGTTACAACCACCACCCGGTCATGCCGGTTCAGCATTTGTTTTATTTTATGGGCCACCTCTTGTAAACGAGCTGTGTTGGCTACGGAGGTGCCCCCAAATTTTACGACTAAAAGACTCATGCTTTTTTGTTTTTATATAGCACAATTTTATAGAGCACGCATTAACGCTTAGTTGTTAAATTTTTATTAACTGATACCCGCTATACTGCTATCAAATGATGGAGAATATAATGAATTTAAAAACAATTACCAAAAAGGTAGGTTTGGCCTTCGGTGCAGTGGTGCTTTCAGGTATGAGCATGGCTAGCGAAATCAACGATGCACGCATTAAAGATTTCCACGCTCGTTTTGTGGCGGCCCAAAACCACAGCCTGCAAGCAGCGCAAGAGCTACTTCGCAGCCCCGAGGCTGAAGCCCTACAAGCACACGAAGGTTACAAAGCCTATGCTGGTGCGCAAGAAGAGCGTTTAGAGCTTCGCGCCAATGGCGGGGACGTACTTGCCCCCGCCCAAAACATTGTGGACAGGTTCGAAGCGGCAATGGCAACATACCAACGCCTTGTGGGGCCTGCTGCTCGCTAAAACGCGTGCTTTAAACCAGCCTTTTATATACCTCTTGAGGCGTGGTGTTAAGAAGGGGGGCCAGCCATTTGCTGAGCTCCCTTTTGGGCGTGTTTGCTTTCAGCGCCTCCACTATAGCCTGCATCGCTTTTTCGCCCTGTGTGCCCTGCAACACAGCATGCAGCTGCTGCACTAAAGACGTACCCTCTTCACCCGCCGGTGCTTTTTGGTCTGCGTTGTGCACCACCAGCACGCACTCCCCTTTTAGCGGGGGTCGTGCTTGCAGCACAGCAATAAGCTTATCAACAGGACAGCGCACCACCTCTTCAAACACCTTGGTGAGCTCACGGGCTAAGGCCACTTCGGCGTGAGGCAAGGTTTGCTTTATGCGCTCTAAGGTTTTTAGCATCCGTTTGGGGGATTCAAGTATCACCGAGCTGCCCTCATAATCACGTAATGCACTGAGCTTGGCCTTACACGCTTTCTCCTGGGTTGGTAAAAAGCCCAAAAACAAAAAGCTATCTGTGGGCAAACCACACACACTCAAAGCCGCCGTAACACTGCTAGCGCCCGGCACCACATAGGTTTTGTGGCCCTGCTGCTGAGCCTGTCGCACCAACTTATAACCGGGGTCAGAGATCAAGGGCGTGCCGCCATCACTTACCAAGGCGATAGCCTTTTGCTCTTGCAGCATCGAAAGGATAGCCACGCGGTCACCATCGGTGGAATGCTCATGATAAGAACGCAGCTTGGCCTTCATACCATAAGCCGTTAAAAGCTTTTGCGTGTTGCGGGTGTCTTCACATAACACCACATCTGCCGAGACCAACACATCCAAGGCCCGTAGCGTGATGTCACGCAGGTTCCCAATGGGCGTAGCCGTGATATACAACCCGGGTTCTAACTTGCTTTTTTTAAAAAAAACAGTATTGTTCGGTGAGAAGGATTCAAATTCAGTATGCGACATATAAAAGCCTTTGTAACACCCTTACTTAACGCGGTTCAGCTAACGTGTGCAAGCATATTTATGCTGTTGGCAGGCTGCGATAAAACACCCCAATCATTTTTAGATGAAACAAGAGACCTCGTGGACACCGAAACCACCACAGTGGGCGTGTTACTCCCCCTCTCGGGCGCGAAGCAAAAAATGGGGAATAGCATTCGTAAAGGTATTGAGCTGGCTTATTACCGTGAGAGCCCGAAAAAGCTGCAACTATTAATTCGTGACACCGAAGGCAACCCCGTGAAGGCGCGCCAACAGTTTAAAACTATTTCTCAAGCCCACGCTGTGTTGGGGCCTGTGTTTGGCGAGGAAGTAGAAGCGATTATTCCAGATGCGCAAGATAACCTGTTTATCACTTTTAACAACAACCCAAGTCTGAAAGGCAACAAGGTTGTGATCCTCGCTCCCACCTATGAAGATGAAACAAAGTTCATCTTGGAAACAGCCGTGCAAGCGGGTATGAAGCGTTTTGCCGCCATTTTGCCGGATAACGAGTTTGGCCAGCGCCTTAAAACGGTGTACGAAAAAGTGTTGGAAGACCTAGGTGCAGAGAATGTGCGTATAAACTTTTATTCCAAAAACAATATGGACATGTATGCCCCTGTGGCCTCGCTGCGCCAAGAAGAGATTGATGCCATTTTTGTGCCTGAAGGCGGCCCACGCCTCAAACAAATTAAAATTGAAATGCGCAGTTTTCGCATCCCCGGGCGCTTGCTTGGTTTATCCTTATGGGAAGACACGCTACCAAAAGGCATTCGCCTAACTGGTGCCTGGTATGCTACACCGCGCTCCACCACCAAAGAATGGTTTAAAAACTACTATAAAAACACATACGGCACCTTGCCCACAATACAAGCCGCCCTTGGGTTTGATGCTATGTCACTCTTGCTTACCTTACGCAAAACATATGCTCTTGATCCATATAACTGGAGCAATCTTACCTATATGCATGGATTTAAAGGCGTTGGCGGTGAGTTTGTGGTGCAAAGCTCTGGCCTGGTAAACCGCAAAGTCAGCATTATGCAAATTACCAACAGTATGCCGATTGTGGTAAGCTCAGAAGAATAACTTTTAAGGACACACTATGCGATTTGAAAACAGAGCCGCCCATGCGCTGCGCCCCGTGACACTAGAACCAAACATAAACAAACATGCCGAAGGGTCTTGCTTAGTGAGCTTTGGCGACACGAAAGTGATCTGCACCGCCTCCGCAGAAGAGAAGGTGCCACGCTTTTTGCGCAACACCAACAAAGGTTGGGTAACGGCGGAATATGGCATGTTGCCCCGTTCCACCGGCAGCCGCATGGACCGCGAAGCCATTAAAGGCCAGGGCGGGCGCACACAAGAGATTCAACGGCTTATTGGCCGCTCGCTCCGTTCGATTATGGACTTGTCGGCGTTGGGGGAGCGCCAAATCAAAGTAGACTGTGATGTAATTCAAGCAGATGGAGGCACGCGCACCGCGGCTATTACCGGGGGCTTTGTAGCGCTTCACTTGGCCTGCCAAAAGCTTGTGGCGCAAAAAACCATTAAAGCTATGCCCATTACTGATCATGTGGCCGCCATTTCCGTGGGTATCCTCAACGGAGAACCGCTGCTTGATCTTGATTACAGCGAAGACAGCGTAGCCGAGACAGACGCCAATTTCGTAATGGCCGGCAAAGGCGGCGTGATTGAGGTGCAAG
The DNA here is from genome assembly GCA_030433125.1 of Alphaproteobacteria bacterium. Classification (GTDB taxonomy): domain Bacteria; phylum Pseudomonadota; class Alphaproteobacteria; order UBA6184; family UBA6184; genus JAUIKZ01. The sequence goes on along the minus strand of JAUIKZ010000011.1, from coordinate 15,067 downwards.
GCACGGCCGAGAAAGCCCCCTTCACTAAAGTGGAACTAGACGCCATGTACGACCTGGCAGCGGCTGGCATTCAAGAGCTGATTCGCCAACAAATGAGCGTGCTGTACAAATTTGGATAACGCCATCAGCCTTTACATTCACTGGCCTTTTTGCAAATCGAAGTGCCCTTACTGCGATTTTAATAGCCATGTGCGCAGCCATATTGATATGGATCAATGGTTTAAAGCCTTTGAATGTGAAATTAAACGGCAAGCCGCCTACTATGCTCACAAACCAACGGTGAAGAGCGTTTTTTTTGGCGGGGGCACCCCCAGCCTTATGCCCCCTGCCCTGGTGGCGCATATTATTGATACCCTAGCCGCGCACTTTAACCTCAGCTCAGCTTGTGAAATCACCTTAGAAGCGAACCCCACCAGCGCCGAAGCGGCTAACTTTAAAGCGCTGCAACAAGCGGGGGTGAACCGCATTTCGGTAGGCGTCCAATCATTTGATAATGAGCTACTGCAATTTTTAGGCCGCCAGCATAGCGCTGAAGAGGCTATTGATGTGATCCACACGGTGCGCGATACCTTCGAAAATTTTTCCTTCGACCTTATTTACGCCCGCCCGCAAGATACCTGGGCCACCTGGAAAAAGGAACTGGATTTCGCCCTCACCTTTCAGCCGCCGCATATCTCTCTTTATCAACTCACTATAGAGACCGGCACGGTGTTTCAGCAACATGTGGCCGCCCGCAAGTTTACTCCTTTGGATGAAGAGACCGCCACCACCCTTTACATCAAAACGCTGGAGGCGCTAGAGCAACAAGGCTACGCAGCCTATGAGGTGTCTAACTTTGCACGCCCAGGCCAGGCATGCCAGCATAATCTCACCTATTGGCGTTATGAAGATTATGTGGGCATAGGCCCGGGCGCTCATGGCCGCATTACCATCAACGGCACTAAATACGCCACCAAGCAATATCGCTACCCCGAAAAATGGCTGGAGCACGCTTTAAAGAATGGCGGTGAACAATACCGCACATCGCTTAGTTTAGAAGACAGCTTTACGGAACACCTTATGATGGGGTTGCGCATTACGGACGGCATAGCGCGCCAGCCATTCCTGCAACGTTACCAAACATTATGGGAAAGCTATAACGTTGAGAAAAAAGCAAGGCAACTTGTGGCCGAAGGCTTGCTGGAGGCCGATGAACAAGCCTTGCGTTGCACACCGGAAGGGCGCTTGCGGCTCAATAGTCTTATTGCGTTTCTGACACGAAAGACCACGCCTTAAATCAGATATTTCTGTCGTGAGAGAATTTAAGGGAGGCTTTTCAATATGTGATTCATTAGTATCAAAATAGTGCAAATCAATACGCGTGTAGCCCCAAGGCCTACGCATGAAAAACACAAGGGTGCTGAAAAAACGCTGGAAAACTAGTGTTTGATGCCCATGGCTGGGAGGTTCATTCTAACCACTTGTGATCCTATCATGCCCCCGGTTTTGTCATCCCCGCGGAGGCAGCCCCCGCAGGGTGATGGCAAAAATAATCTTTGCGCATAGAGTTTGGGCTAAGACCAAATCACAACTAGAAATGGGGGAGTTTTCGAAAGTGGCAACCCCAACGGGACTCGAACCCGTATTTACACCTTGAAAGGGTGTTGTCCTAACCAGTTAGACGATGGGGTCATCTGAGAACTATGTATACCATGTGGCAGTTAATATCAAGTTAATTTTTTATTAAGATTTCGTTTTCTATAAGATTTTGACTTATATCCTCCTGCGTTATTAAGGATTCATTAACCGCTTCTCCTTCATCATACCTGAAAAGGAGTATCTCTTGGGGCAACATGTAACAATGGGAGCCATGTGCAAATGCAGTTTTGGGGCCGCCCCCAGCAGCCTAATGGTTCTGCCGCAAAGCCGCGTCATGAGCTCCGGCAAACCAGCCGCTAACATTATGGATAACAAACCCATGGTGAATGTGATGCCCTTTGGCACGTGTATGAGCCTGGCCAACCCCCAAGTAGCTGCCGCTACCGCCGCCGCCATGGGTGTGTTAACCCCTATGCCGTGCATTCCTATGACAACCGCGCCCTGGATCCCTACAGCCGCCACCACCATCGTGGGCCCCGGCCCCGCCTTAAATAACAGCTCCACCCTTATGTGCAACTGGGGCGGGATGATTCAAATCAATATGCCTGGCCAGTTCACCTCCACCGTAAAGTAAGAAAGGAGAGGCCGTTACCTCCCCCCCTCTCCTACAGAGCTGGCATCACCCTAGCAATACATCATGTGGTGAAGCTCAGTTTTACGCCTTTTGTCGGCAGCTTCTTCTTCCGCCTCTTTCTCTTCTTTTTCTTTGTCCATTTTTTCTTTCATGCGCTCTACAAATTCAATGTGACCCATAGCCTGCCCCAACCTTAACATCAACTGAAGCTCAGGCACATTTTGAATAGCAATAGAGCCATCAGCAGTCCGTTTAATAGGCACCCCCAAAAACATAAGGGCTGGCACTATACAATTCATCGCCGAGTTAAAATCCATTTTCTCCATGTGGTGTTCAAACTCTTCAAGAGCATGTTCAGAGGCTTTTTTACCCAACGCACGAATGATTACCTCAGGTGTAATTTGCAGCTTTTCCCCAGACTTAGCTTCTGTTGTGGCAGCCTCTTTAGCTTCTCCCGATACTGGCAGCGAGGCCTCAGCCGCCATATTTAATCCTACCAAACTCATAAACACAAAGCTTTTTAACAAAATATTTTTCATAGCTCTTCTCCTTATTAACATTCGCTACCTGAGCTAAATATAGATTAACGCACACTGATTAATAAACGTTTAACGCGTGTATGTTACATATGAATATTTTGACTAAAGACACTTTACCGGCCTATGTACTAGTAAGAAAATATTAATATTTATATTGTAAAATTTAGCAAAATGACACGAGATGAAGAGAGTAATTCTTACTTTAATTTTACTACTTTCAGGCTTGCACGCCCAAAAGCTTCGCGTGGGGTGGTACCCGCGTGCGCCCTATCAAATGGCACAAGGCTTTCCCAATCTCGTTAACCCCAAAGGGTTTGACGTTGAGTTGCTCCGCCACTATGCCCATGAGGCCGGCCACTCCCTAGAGTTTGTTAAAATGCCCTTTGATAAGCAGCTGCAAGCGCTTGGCAATAACCAAATTGACCTCATGATGGCAGTAACTCATTCCGAAGAGCGTGCAAAGCATGGGCAGTTTTCAAAGCCCTACCGGCAAGAGGTCAACAGCATCTTCATCAACCGTGATAAAATCTTGGAAAGCTACATTCACAACATAGACCTTTTGCAACACAAAATAGAAAACAATATGTTAAGGCTTAGCGCCAAAAAAGGCGCACTCTACGCAAGCCAAACCCTGAACGATCTACTGCAAAATGAAGCGTTGCGCAACAAGTTTACCTTCAACCAAACGGACGTGGCAAACCTCACCAGCCTTCTAAAAGGCGACACAGATGCCTTTGTGGCCGACCGCGTGGTGGGAGCCCATTTGTTGTGGCAAACAGGCCAGCTTGATACTGTTTACGAATCGCTGTTACATTTTAAAACGCCGGTTCATTTATATTTTGCAAAACAGGTGCCCCAAGAGGTGGTGAACTCTTTTAACCAAGTGATTGAAAAACAAACCCGCCTAGAAAACCGCAATGACATCGCCCGGCAATACCTGCTCCCCGTGATGATGCTGCAAACGGTGAACCAGCCTTGGTTTTGGGTCATTGACTTCATTGGCGTGTTGGCTTTTGCTCTCTCAGGCTTTCTGGTGGCCTACATGGCGCGCGCCACCCTTATGAACGCTATCGTACTATCTGCACTGCCGCCTTTAGGTGGCATGGTGCTCCGCGACATTATTTTAGGCAAAACCCCCAACACCCTCATTAGCTCCCCTACGTACATTGGCGTGGTGCTGACGGTGGTGTTTATCGGCTACGCCTTGTCGGTGGCGGAAACAACGCTCCACCATATGGAAGAAAACATCCGGTCCCGTCGCCGTGTCCGCTTTTATCAGGTGATGATTGAAATTTTTGATGCCATTGGGCTGGCGGCCTTCACCATCGGCGGTGTGTTTATGAGCGTGGTGATACAGCTTGACCCCCTATGGTTATGGGGCGGTGTGTTTGCGGCTATCACGGGCGCGGGCGGCATTTACTTGCGCAATATTGTGTGTCATGATCCTCACATGCACAACCAACACATTTTTGCAGAAATCCCGTTTGGCTGGGGGTTTGTATTGTCCGCCTACCTTAGCTTTTTAGGTACCAAAATCGCCATTAATCATGACGACATATTTTTAGCTGTTATCGGCACCATTTGTGGCGTAATATTAAGTCGACTCATCGTGATTCAACAAAACATTCGGGCGCCACGTTTAAAAGCCCCCTTGTAGACTAAACAAAACGAACTAAAGGACACGCACGGCATGACTGTAAAAAATAAATTTTTATGGGGGTTAGCCCTCATTGGCGCTATCTTAGGTTATAAAGTGGGCACACATTATTACAATGCTGGCGGGGCCAAAACGCCCCCGCAAGAGGTGTACACTGTCGCCGTTAACACTATGGACGTGCAGCACCTTAACCCCCTGCTCACCCTGCATGGTTATGCCAAAGCTCACTCCATCGTGAAATTAAATGCCGAAACAAAAGGCGAAATTTTAAGTTTTGACATCAAACAAGGGGCCCGTGTTAACAAAGGAACAGTGCTCGCCACCCTCAGTATCGAAGACCGCGATGAGGCCCTGCAAGAAGCCCAAGCAAGGCTAACAGAGGCGAAAAAGCGCTTTGACATCGAAAAAGAGTTGAAAGCTAAAAACTTCAGTTCCGAGCTCAGTTTCATGCAGGCTAAAACAAATCTGGAGTCGGCTGAGGCCGCCCATAGCCGTATTCAAACTGACTTTAACAACACCAAAATTGTCGCCCCTTTCGATGGCGTTGTGCTGAAACATCATACCGACATTGGGAACAAACTCCGCGGCGGCGAACCCGTCATTTCCTTTGCGGACCTCAAAACCCTCAAAGTGATTGTAAACCTCGCCGAAAAAAATTATAGCGACATTAAGCAAGGGCAAACGGCCGCCGTCACCTTTCAAAATGGGGTGATTAAAGAGGGCCTCGTCACCTTCATGAGCCGCAGTGCCGACCCCAAAACCCGCAGCTACGAATTGGAAATAACTGTGGACAACGAGGATGAAGCCCTCCCCGACGGCATCACGGCAGAGGTGTCTCTCCCCACGCCGAAACGCCCTATCTACAAAATTGCGCCCTCGTCACTTACGCTTGATGATAAAGGCCGCATGGGGGTAAAAGTGGTGAACGACGCCAACAAAGTTGTGTTCCACCCTACAACTTATGTGATGAGCGAAGGCAACCTCATTTGGGTGACAGGCCTTCCCAACAAAATACGCCTCATTGCTTACGGCGCCGATTTTGTAGAAATAGGGGAAGAGGTGCAAACCAAAGAACTTAACCCACAGGGGAGCTAACCCATGAAAAAGCTCATCGACTTCTTCCTTAAAAACAACCGCGTAACCCTTACGCTGTTGGCTATGATTCTCACCCTAGGGTCACTCTCTTACATCCGCGTGCCGAAAGAATCATTCCCCGACATTAAAATACCCGTTGTGCTAGTGAACATGCCCTATGAGGGAATTTCGCCGGAAGATGCCGAAAGCATTCTCCTCAAACCCGTACAAAAGCAAGTGCGCTCCATCGAGGGCTTAAAAGAAATGCGCGGGAAGGCTTTTGAGGGCGGGGCCCACCTCACCCTAGAATTTGAAGCCGGCTCCGATATTAAAACCGCAAAAGACAATGTGCGTGATAAGGTTGATGCGGCCAAAGCCGACCTCCCGCAAGATCTGCGCGAGCCCCAAATTATGGAAATTAGCACCAGCAACTTTCCCGTTTTAACCGTCAAGCTGTCGGGGGACGTGGCAGAGCAGGTGTTGGTTAACATGGCTAAGGAACTTAAAGATGAAATTGAAGGCCGGGTCTCCGAAGTGCTGGAGGTAAGAATCCGCGGTGAACGGGAAGAAATGGTGCAAGTTACCCTCTCCCCCCATGTGCTGGAAACATATGCCCTGCCCCTTGACCAAGTGATCACCCTCTTCAACCAAAACAACAAAATGATCACCAGCGGTAACATGGACTACCAAAAGGGTGTCTTCCCCATTAAAATACCCGGCTTAGTAAGCACAATTGAAGACTTAATGGATCTCCCCATTATTCAAGACAGCGAGAAATCCCTCACCTTTAAAGACGTGGCCCGTATTTCAAAAAAATATAAAGATGCCACCAGTGTGGCCCGTGACTGGGGCCGGCGTGCCATGGCGCTGGAAATCACCAAACGCGGTGGGGAAAACATTATCGCTACCGTTGAAAAAGTGAAGGCCCTCATGGCCGAAGCGCAAAAAATGCCCCAGTGGCCCCGTGAGGTGAAAGTCAACTACTCGCAAGACCAAACGGAGCAAATTCGCACCATGCTCTCTGACCTGCAAAACGGCCTCATTTTAGCGCTCATTCTGGTGATGGCCATCATTGTTTACTCCATGGGGTGGCGCCCCTCGGTGTTTGTGGGGCTGGCAGTGCCGGGAGCCTTTTTGGCGGGCATTCTGATCTTGTCTTACCTGGGTCTTACCCTCAACATGATTGTGCTTTTTAGCCTTATTCTGGCGGTGGGCATGTTGGTAGACGGCGCCATTATAGTGGTGGAATATGCCGAACGCCGAATGGAAGAAGGCGTCCCACCAAAACAGGCCTACCGCGAAGCCTCCCATCGCATGGCTATCCCCGTGCTAACCTCCATCGGCACCATAATAATTGTGTTCATGCCCTTGTTAGTGTGGCCCGGCGTGGTGGGCGAGTTCATGAAGTTTATGCCTATCACCCTTATTGCCACCCTCGCTGGCTCCTTTGCCATGGCCCTGTTTTTCATTCCTACATTGGGCGCCTTATTCAGCAAGAAAACATCTGCAGCCGCCGTGGAAAACACGAGCTCAGCCCCCCTTGCACCCACTAACCTTGAAAACATTAAAGGCTTCACCGGAAAATATGTGGCCGCCTTGCAGCACGCCCTTAACTACCCCTGGCGCGTTATGGGCGGGGCCGCCGCCTTAATGGTAGCCGTGCTTTTCATTTACACCCAAGTGTCTCCGGGCGTGGTGTTTTTCCCCGATAGCGAGCCCGAGCAAGCGCGGATTGCTGTGCGGGCCCGCGGCAGCCTCTCACTGGCAGAACGTGATGCCATGGTAAAACAGGTGGAACACCATCTCATGACCATGCCCGAAATCAAAACCCTCTACGCCACCACCTTCACTCAACGCCAAGGAGGGGGCGGCTTTGGAGGCTCTAGCGGCCCCAACGACACTGTCGGGCATTTGTTCATTGAATTTATCGATTGGCAAAAACGCCGACCTGCCGCCGCCATTTTGGGGGACTTCCGCGAAAAAGTAGCCCACATCCCGGCTATTAAGTTAGACATCGAAGTGGAGCGAAGCGGCCCGCCCCGGGGCAAGCCCATCAAAGTGCGCGTGGCCTCTTCTAATCGTAACACCCTCGAACAAGGGGCGGAAAGCATTGTGTCCCATCTGCGCAACCTGCCCGGCATAGTAGACCTAGAAGACAACCGCTTCTTACCCGGCATGCAGTGGAATGTGCAAATCGACCGCGTAAAGGCCGCCAAATATGGCGCCACCGTGCAAGTGGTGGGAAGCATGCTACGCTTTTTAACCACCGGCCTAAAAATGGGCACCGTACGCCCAGAAGGCGCCCGCGAAGAGCTTGATGTATATGCCCGTTTTCCCACCGAAGAACGCAACCTCGACAGCCTGAAACACTTCCGTGTGCGCACAGCCCAAGGCCTGATCCCCCTTAGCAACTTTGCCACCATCACCCCGCAGCAGAAGGTAGGCACCATCAACCACATCGATGGGCAGCGCACCATTACCATCCAAGCAGATGTAGCGCCGGGCCATTTTGCACAAGACAAAACAGATAGCCTCAAGGCCTATGCAGCCGCACTCGAGGCCACCCTCCCCGGCTTAAAGGTGAAGTTTGATGGCGACGACAAAGACCAAAAAGAAGCGGGGGAATTTTTAGGGGGCGCCTTTGGCCTGGCCATATTCATGGTGTTGCTGGTGCTGCTCATGCAGTTTAACAGCTTTTTCAGCGCGGGGCTGGTACTAAGCTCGGTGGTTATGTCCACCATTGGCGTGTTCATTGGCCTGAGCCTTCATCAAGTACCTTTCAGCATTGTCATGTGCGGTGTGGGCATCATCTCTTTGGCCGGCATTATTGTGAGCAACAACATCATTATGATCGACACCTACGACCAAGTGGCCCCCGAAACAGCCAACAAACGCGAGGCCATTTTGTTTACATGCGCCCAGCGGTTGCGGCCCATTTTGCTCACCCAAATCACCGTTATATTAGGGCTGCTGCCTATCATGTATGGCGTCAATATTGATTTTGTGAACCTGGATATTTCAGTGGGTGCGCCCTTCACGCAGTTTTGGAAACCACTGGCCACCTGCATTGTGTATGGTGTGTTCTTCGCCTCGGCGCTTACATTATTTGTAACCCCCGCCGCCCTCATGGCCCGGGAAAACTGGCGCGCACGCAGCGGGGAGCCGTCATCAGAATAACAACGATATGACCCTAAGCATGAAGATAAGCCAAACGCCAGGGGCCAAATACCCGCTCCAACGGCCCTACTTCATGGTTGCCCCCCCTCAACACCCTCCGGCACCCTCTGCTCGCCGCCTTCCCTGGGGTATTAATTTGCAAGGATCTCCCAGGTGGCAGGCGACTAGGCCTGGGTGACATGGTATGGGCACACAAACAGTCTTCGTGCGAACCCTGTGGCAAACAGCATTTTCTCTTGTGTAGATCAATACATTTTCTATATAGTGTAAACAAACAATTGAGCCAATGCGATTTAAAATTTTAATACTCATTTCGACTTGTTATGCCCTCCCGCTCGCAGAATATGACCCCAACACCATGCCCACCGACTTGCCGCACACAAAGGAGCCGCCGCAAGCGGAAGATAATGATGACGATCCCACAACAGATTTAGAACCCGCAAAACACCGCACCTTGTCGGCGAGCTATGACTTCTTCGGAAATTATAATAACCAAGGACACTTAACCTTTAAGCGCAACATGGACAGTCTGTTCGAGTATACATTCGACAAAGTGCATTACGCCTTTAAGCCAGACAACTTCCACAAACGCTTCGCCTTAAGCTATGTGCACAACCTCTTCATGCTCCCCCTTGAACTATTAACGGATGCAGCGCATTTTCATAACGCCATTACAAGCCGCATTAACGCCTATTCCTTTACGGCAACAACGGTGGATTGGGAAGACAGCTCCTCAAAAAACACCTACAAAAAACACATCCGATCAGGCGGCCACATGCTAAGCGGGTACACTCCGTTTTTTAAGGCCTGGTATTATGACTCCTTCGGGCGCGGGCTACGCAGCTTTACATTGCGCCCCAGCCTTAACCTTGTGGATACCGAGCTCGACAAACTCAATGGTTATAAAATACTCAATCTGGCGCAAGCAAATGCCACGAAGGCAGCTCAAGAAGTTTACTTTAAGTCCACCTCCTTCCAAGGAAACCCACCCGACCAAGACATGCGCCGCACCCTTTCGGGCTACGATGCCATTGACCGGCAATGGGCGGTGAACATTTTGGCCGCCGGGTTCAACAGCATTTCCGACCTGATGAAAGAGGTTGAGGAACGGGCCACCTACGGCAACCTCCATTTTATTGATAGCCGTAACTACAGCCGTTATCGCTTATACCAACCCATTTTAACCGCTTTGGCCGCCACAGATGTCTATGGCGGCACCCTCAAAGAGGCCTGCAACTATTTACAAACAACCCACGAAAAAGCTACCCCCACCCGGTTGTTTTTCATGAGCCTGCTCGCCAACCTCTTGAGCAGCAGCTTTTACCGCACCTTAAAGCACACTCATTCCGAATATCTAACCGATGGCACCCTCAACGCCCGCGCCTATTTTTGGCGACGGCTCAAAATCCCCGATTGGCATGTGTATCTAAATGATACGGGTCCGGCCATGAGCATGACATCCAACATCCGCATTAACGATAACTGGTGGATCCCCATCGACCTTGAATTCACTTCCGGTGGCGCCGGACTTGGCGAACTTGAGCTGGGGCTGGTGCACAAATTTTATGGGCCAAATCCATTGCACTTAGAAGCCAACGCGGTGTTCACCCATCAAGGCTTAGGCGGCCGCTTTAAAGCAGATCTTCATTTAGCCAATATGTTCCAGGTCAAGCTGGGGATGGACATTCTTCCCATGCTGAGCCTAAAAGGAAAACGCCACGGTGTGTTTAACAAAAATACACGTAGCGACATCCGCTCCTATAGTATTACCCCCTTTGTGGAAGTAGGGCTCACCTATTAAAGGCACAAGGCCCTCCACAAGCCCTCTATCTTGGCTAAAGATAGAAAATTGTTTTTGGCTCATGGCTGTATAATAAGCTTAAAGCAATAGCGCCGGGGGTCAAGAGCGCCCCGGGCCCCTGCAGATTTTATGCATATAAAATCGAAGGGAAAGGGCAACCTTGAGGCCCAAGCGCTTTAAGCGACAATGCAGCCGAGCGGAAAACAAGCCCTCCTGCAAAGACCCTGGCTGATACGCAATAATATATTGATTCTTCCACTCATTTTAATGTATAAAAAATTAAACAAACCGCGGGTGTAGCTCAATGGTAGAGCATCAGCTTCCCAAGCTGGTGACGAGGGTTCGATTCCCTTCACCCGCTCCAAAGAGGACATATGCACCCAGCCGCACACATCGCTACCGCCGCTCAGGTTTTGAGCCAGTTTTACGCCGCCGATAATCAGCCCATTGACGCCCTCTTACACCGCACTTTTAAGGGTAAGCGTTTTATCGGCGCCAAAGATAAAAAAGCCATCGCCAGCCGCGTTTATGGCGTAGTGCGGCATCATTATTGGCTGCTCTGGTGGGCGCAGCATAGCACGGGTGCATCTCTGTATGAGGGGCAAGCAGATTTCGCCTTGCACTTACTGGTGACCTATCTCACACTGCATGAAAAAAAATCACCCGGAGAAGTGAATAACTTTTTTGGCACCCATGAATATGCCTTGCCGCCATTACACAAGCAACTTCGCCGTCTTGCGGAAGAGCTCTGGAACCACCCCAAGCATGGCGGCTGGAAAAACCATAAAGATATGGATGCGGCCACAAAGAGCAACATGGCACCTTGGCTGTTTCACAAAATGCAGGCCAATGTTGATGAGCTACCATGCTTCACGGCCAAAAACCTGGAAGAGGCGCCCGTCGATTTAAGAGTGAACACCGCTAAAGCCAACCGTGAAAAATTGCTCCACGCCCTCAACCAAAAGTATAAATGGAAAGCAGAAAAAACACCTTTTAGCCCCTGCGGCATCAGGTTGCCAGAACGGGTGGCCCTCCAAACAACCTCTGAGTTCAAAGATGGCTTGTTTGAAGTGCAAGATGAAGGCTCACAACTGTTGGCGCAACTGGTGAACGCCCAACCAGGGGAGCGTATTGTAGACTTTTGCGCCGGCGGCGGAGGAAAGAGCCTCGCCATGGCCCCCACCATGAAAAATAAAGGCATGCTGGTATTGTGCGACATTAACAGCCGCCGCCTTGAAAACGCCTCCAAGCGATTAAAACGGGCGGGGGTTCATCATGCGCACAAGCCCATCGACCTAACAAAAACCGATGATGAGCGCTGGCTATTTAAAACACTCAAGCACAAGGCCAACAAGGTGTTGGTAGACGCCCCCTGTAGTGGCAGTGGCACTTGGCGTCGTAACCCTGACCTAAAAATCAGGCTAACCGCGCCCCAGTTTAAAAGCATCTTAAGTGACCAGGCCAACATTCTCAAACGGGCAGCTACCCTTGTAAAGCCGGGAGGCCTGTTGGTCTACGCCACTTGCTCTGTCATCCAAGAGGAAAACGAATCCCAGGTACAAGCGTTTCTTAAGGACCACCCCCACTTTGAATTACAACAGGCCAACACAGTGTCGCCGCTTCCCATGTGTGACATTTATTTTAAAGCCCTTCCCCATGAACACAACATGGATGGCTTTTTTGGCGCTATTTTAAAACGAAAGGAGACCTAACATGTCGTACGACCCCAACAACGTGTTTGCTAAAATTTTACGCCACGAGATCCCTGCGAAGGTGATTTATGAAGATGCCCATGTGTTGGCGTTTTATGATGCTTTTCCTAAAACCAAACAACACGCCATTATCATTCCGAAAGGTGAATACACCTCGGCCTACGCCTTTTCGCAACAGGCCAGCGCCGAAGAACAATCTGCCTTTTGGCAAGCCATTCACAAAGTGGTGGATGCTTTGGGTTTAGCCAATTCAGGGTTCCGGTTACTGGCGAACCATGGGGCTGATGCCCACCAAGAAGTGCCTCATTTTCACATGCACGTGTGTGGCGGGCAAGACCTGGGCGGGCTGTTTGATGAAAGCGTCACCGCCCCATGAAGTTGTGCATTGAAAACACCACCCTCACCCCTTTCATAGCCCTGGCGCCCCCAATTGGCGAACCAGTAATCCATAGGTTTGCGGACGTGTTTCAATTAACACAACATTTATACAGCGCGCTAGATGAGCTTTTGCATAAGCTTAATGCTGTAAAAACGCAAATTGAGCATATTATAGTGGCGGTGGGCCCCGGCTCCTTCACGGGCATTCGCGCAAGCTTAGCGGCGGCTTTGGGGTTGGGGCTAGGCCTCAACATACCCGTGCAGGGTGTAACCACCTTTAACCTTATGGCCTATAGCCAAAACCTGCCCAATGCCTTAACCACCGTTAGCACCAAACGCGACAGCTATTATGTGGCGCAACGCAAAGGGGTAGAGCCAGCCATTTGGAGCCCCACTGAACTGGAAACGTACGGTGGTGACATAGTTGGGGAATATAAAAATGAAAGCACGTCATGGATTACCCCCGACGGCTTTCTAAAGTGCCTAAAAGCCAATAGGCTTTGTGACCCTCTGCCTTTATATGTGAGAGAGCCTGATGTTGGCTAGCCCTAGCATTTCCCCATTGGAGCCTCAAGATGTGCAGCAAGCCCTAGGTTTACAAAACGAGGAAGGCGACACCTTTTGGCTCTCTTGGCCAAACACCCCTAATATATTTGGCATAAAACTCTCGGGAGAAGGGAATGCATTATATGGGTTTTGCATTGCCCAACATGTATTTGATGAAGTGGAGATACTATCAATTGTTGTAAAAAAAGCGTTGCGCGAAAAAGGGTATGGCCACAAGTTATTACACAACATTTTCGACATCGCCCATTCTAAAGGCGCCACTAACGTTTTTTTGGAGGTGCGGCCAACAAATATACCCGCTATTTCATTCTATAAAAAACACGGCTTTAAACATATCGCCACCCGCCGCCACTATTATAAAAATGGGGACGACGCCTTGATATTTAAACACATCCTTCAACAGGCCAGCACATGACAGCTACTCGCGCCAAAACACTTGTGCAGGTGGGGGCCATGCTACACAAAGCTGGTGTTCTCGAGCACCTTGGCATTAAGCTAGGCGATGACCTTAAAGCCGACCGTCACTTGCAAAAACCCACGGCTATCCTGGCCGGCCTCACCTTTGAATTGGAGCGCATTTTAGCTACGGCTAGTAAAGAGGATTTGGCGCGGTGGGAGCGGATAGGAACGAACGTGGTTGGCAGGCACCCCGCAGAGTAAAAGCGGGCTACGCAAGCTAAAATCCTTTACGAAAGCAGCCGCCTAGTGATGATCAGTAATTAGCTCGCACCATACAAGTAAATAAGCCTGGCAGAATACCAGGCTTTAAAGAAGAGGTTGATAGTCAGTTTAAAGGAGGGGCGAGGCCCCCACCCGTGTGCGATAAACGGACTATTGCGTTAACTCACGAATGCTAGCTGTTAGCATGTTAGCGCGTTGCAACATCCCGCGAGATAAGTTGCTCATCAACTCTGCCCGTGAATATTCGATCATAGACTTAGCTGGATCCGCATCCATAAACGTTCCCTTTGCAGATTCAAGGTTCTCAATAATAATGGTGTTGTTATCAAGAATAAGCTCGAACTGGCGTTGGTTGGCACCAATCTCCGCATAGATCTCGTTTAAAGTAGTAAGGGCTGTGTCGATGTTTTGTTGCGCGGTTACCGCATTGGCTTTTGTGGTGATGTCATCATCGCCAAGGCCCAGTAATGAAGCTGAAGCGCCCAGAAGGCTCACTGTTACCATATCTTCTTCTTTATCGGTAATTTGGAAGCTTAGGTTTTTGTTGCTATTTGCGAATGTAGAGCCCGATCCTGAGGCAGCGCAGTCAAAATATACTTCCAGCGCAGTCTCGATATCCCCAGCTTCTGTTTCACCAGTTTGCATTGTATATGTCATTTCAAAGCTGTTGCCATTACCATCACTAAAGTCCAATGTTATTTCATCACCTGCGCTCATTGAGGCTGGTACACTAGATGTGGTATATGTGGTGCTTCCAATAACTATACTCAACTGTCCACTTGATACTTGGACTGTATCGTCATCTGCGGCAACAGCACCTGTGACGCCGCCTTTGAAGCTTGTAGGGGCGCTCATGCCTGTAGCGCTTCCTCCTGCTGTAACAGTATGCTCACCTTCTAACAAGGACGCACCACTCCAACGGGTGTGATCGGCAATGTCACTAATAGAGTTTTTCACGTTTTGAAACTCATTGTCCGCTAGCGAGCGGTCGGCTGCGCTTAAGCCATCACTGTTTGCCATGGCGGCCAATGTTTTAAGGCGGTTCACCGCATTTGTAATGGCTTCAACACCACCGGCGGCCACTTGCACCACGGCAATACCGTTAGCCGCGTTACGGTTGGCTTGCTCACGACCATTAAGTTCTTTCGACAACGTGTTGTGAAGAGCAAACACAGCAGCATCATCAGACGCTTTTGTAATACGACGACCTGTGGACACCTTTGCGATGGCATCTGTCATGCTCGCATTGTTTGTATTTAAATTACGAAG
>JAUIKZ010000010.1 GCA_030433125.1 Alphaproteobacteria bacterium | reverse complement strand
CAAATTCGGCTGGGGCTTAGGGTTGATGTTTAGCTTTCGTATTATTTTTATCATTTTCGCAATACCCAGTTGCCGCACGAGTTTAATGGTAACAATGTTATTAGAGCGTTCAAGCGCCTGACGTAGCGTGAGCTCTCCCTTGAAATCTTCACCGTAGTTGTGTGGCGACCAATCATCCTGATCTTTTACAGTTGCTAGGCTTATCTCTTCGTCAACAAACACATCAGACGGTGTGAAGCCATTTTCTAGCCCAGCTAAGTATATAAAAGGCTTTAACGCCGACCCGCACTGACGCAATGCCTGTGTGGCACGGTTGAACTGCGAATATTTGTAGCTGTAACCACCCGTCATGGCTAATACGCGCCCGGTGAATGGATCCATCACAACGATGGCGCCTGATAATTTGGGCACTTGCCGCAAGTAAAACTCGTCGGCTTGGGTTTCTTCAGGTGCGGCAGATTGACCTAAAGCAGGCTGATAGCTTTTTTTGTGGGCCACCCACACCAGGTCTAGAGGGGCAAGCACATCTTGAGCCTTGTTGATTTCGGGGCCCACCTCTTTGTTTGGCGCATAAGTGCGTGCCCATTTTAAGTCTTCAAGCTTGATGCGGCCGCGACCATAATCGTAGGTTACGATCACCGCTTCTTGATCCGTGACTTTTTTAACGAGGGCTAAATGCCAACGGGGATGAGAATGCTTCTCTTCCAAATCATGAAGAAGTTTGCGCAACGGTTTGCCTTTCACCTCCTCAACAGTGAGGCGCGTGATAGGGCCGTGATAACCTCTTTTACGATCATGAGCTTCGATAATTTTGGCGAAATTTCTATCAATGATTTTTTGAAAGGTAGGGTTTAACGGTGTGCGAACCATAAAGCCATTACAATACGCACCTTGGCGACCATATTTTTCCACCAAAAAGCGACGAACCTCTTCTGCATAATAAGGGGCTGGTGCTTTTTCAAATGCGTTACGCTTTTTTACAATCAGTGGTATCGCTTTGGCTGTTTCAGCTTGCTCCTTGGTAATCGCTTTTATTGCTACCATGCGGTCTAGCACCCAATTACGACGTGCAATAGCGCGCTGCATGTTATGCTGTGGGCTGTATGTGCTAGGGGCTTTTGGCAGCCCGGCCAAAAAAGCTAACTCCTCTAAAGCTAACTCCTCTACTGGTTTGTTAAAGTAGTTTAGAGAGGCTGAGGCGATGCCGTAAGAGTTTTTGCCTAAGAAAATCTTATTCAAATACAGTTCTAAAATTTTGCTTTTTGTGAACGCTTTCTCTATTCTCACAGCCAAAATAGCTTCTTTAATTTTGCGGATTATGGATGTTTCGTTTGTTAGAAGAAAGTTTTTCGCCACCTGCTGCGTAATGGTAGAGCCCCCTGCTAGGCGCCCTCTGCTTTTTGTTACGTTGTGGATGGCGGCTCTAATGATACCACTTATATCTACCCCCCAGTGTGAATAAAAGTGTTGGTCTTCTGCGGCAACAAAGGCGTCTATCAGTAACTGTGGCGTAGCCTGAAGGGGTAAAAACATGCGTTTTTCTTCGCCAAACTCTGTCATGAGCGAGCCGTCTTCAGCGTATACACGAGACAACATTTTTGGGTCGTAGTTTTCTAGCTCAGCGTAGCTTGGTAAATCGCGCGCAGCATAAATAAACAACCCCACTACTACAGCAATGGCCACAAGCCCTAAGGCAAAAAGAAGGCGCATCAAAAATACTAATCGTCTCATGGGTTATATTTAGCCGCTTATTACGTGGTTAGCTTGTTGGCAAATCAGCCATAAATTCTTTATAAGCTTTAACGAGACTCATAAGAAAAAGCAATTGTTTTTTATGATCACTATAAAACTGAGGCGGCGCTCCTTTTGTGGGCAGGTTTATCTCTAAGAGTGGAGCGTATGCGCTGCGCGGCGGGTTGGCTCCTAGCTTGATGTTTTGAAATTCCGGTAATAAGGTCAGCTCCTCTTTAAGCTGAAGAATGAATTTCTTGATGTTACGCATATACACCCGCTGATTAATGTCGTGAACAATAAGGTCGCCTGGGGTGTGGTCAACATGATCTTGCCCGCTGTAACGCCCGCGCACCGTTATAAAGGAGGTGTCTTGAAATCGTATGGTTATACCGGGTGGCATATGCTCCGTAAGCTGAATGTTGCTGGCGAGTTTAATATCTGCATCAAAGCCCTGGTCTTTGAGAAGGGACTTCAGCGCCGCGTTATAATCACTTAAGAGGCGCAACTGCGTATCATTTTTCACCTTTTTAGGAAAGATTAAGTTTATGCGGGGTGCGGCTATTTCACCCTCACGCTCCAGGTAAAAGCTCACCGAAAATGTGCCCAAGGCCTTATTGTTGAATAAGTGAGGGGGGGACACATTAAATTTACAGTTACCGCCCAGCTCAATCTCTACGCCTTCGTCAGTAACCCGCCCAGCAATGTCTTTAACGAAAGAGGTGTTGGTTTTGTTAAAAAGGTTGGGTTTGGTAAAAGTCGCGCCAGGCAGAAACAGCAGAATGCCGGTTGGCGTTGGTTTGTATTTAACGCCTGTTTTAGCGTCTAGATCGAGGGTTATTTTTACTCTGTTCCCCAAATTAATGAGACGAAAAGAGGTAATGGTTGAGTTTGCTTTAAGGCTTATGCATGCCAAAACCATAATGAAAATGTTTAAAAAAAGCCTTTTTGTACTGCGTGGAATGGTCATTTTATTTATTTTTTAAAGGTACCTATTTTTAATATACGTATTCCACCAAATAATGTATTGTACGTAAGTATCATTATAGATAAAATTTCGGGGAAAGTAAATTCTCCAGTTTTTTGAAGTTTTTTAAACGGGTGCACGTGCACCAGAAGCATTTGGAGTAAAAATGAAGAAGAAAATGTTTATTGATGCGTCTCATCCTGAAGAGACGCGTGTGGTCGTAACAGAGGCGGAAAACAATAACTTAGTTGACCTGGATTTTGAATTAACCAACAGAAAAACCCTTAAGAGCAATATATATTTGGCCCGTGTGGTGAAGGTAGAACCGTCCCTGCAAGCCGCGTTTGTGGATTATGGTAGTGGTAAGCATGGCTTTTTACCATTCAGTGATATCCATCCTGATTATTATCGCATTCCGGTGGCAGACCAAAAGCAGATTTCTAGTCAATTGCAAACCTTTTTTGAGCCTAAAGAAGATGAAGAGGCTGTAACTTACAACGAAGAAGTGATCGAGGTTGATGACAGCTTGATCGAAGAGAGTTCTATTGAAGCCACTATTGGTGACGAGGACGACGATGATTTTGAGCCGTTAAGCGATATAGAGCCTTTAGACGAGGCAGATGAAAAAGAGGCATCGGATGACGAGGTGGCGCCTAAAAACATATCCGCTTTCAGGCGCATTAAGCTTTATCGCAATTACAAAATCCAAGAAGTTATTAAGAAGAACCAGTTGATGCTGGTGCAGGTAGTAAAAGAGGAGCGCGGCAATAAAGGGGCGGCTCTCACCACATACCTTTCTCTTGCGGGGCGATACTGCGTGCTTATGCCAAATGCAGGACGTGGTGGTGGCGTGTCACGCAAAATCATTGATGCCGGCGATCGTAAGCGCTTGAAAAAGGTGATTGAAACGATCGGGGTGCCAGAAGGTATGGCTGTTATTGTGCGCACGGCCGGCATGGAGCGCACTAAAACCGAGATAAAACGTGACCTGGATTATTTGCTGAAATTGTGGAATGACCTGCGTGCAGATGTGCTTAATTCAGAAGCGCCTAAATTGGTTTACGAAGAGGCTAATATTGTTAAGCGTGCGCTTCGCGACATGTATGACAAGAACACAGAAGAGGTGTTGATTTCGGGTAAAGAAAGTTATCAGGTGGCTAAGGCCTTTATCCGCCGTATGATCCCCAGTCACGCCCGTCGGGTGCAGCTTTACCGCGAGCCGACTGTGCCTTTGTTCCATAAGTATGAACTTGAGTATCAGCTTAACAACATTTTTAAGAACATCGCCACACTAAAGTCTGGTGGGTATTTAGTCATTAACCCCACAGAGGCCTTAACCGCTGTAGACGTTAACTCGGGGCGATCAACTAAGGAGCGTCACATTAACGAGACGGCCTTAAAAACAAACTTAGAAGCCGCTGAAGAGGTGGCAAGGCAGTTGCGCCTGCGTGACCTAGGCGGGCTCGTGGTGATTGACTTTATTGATATGGAAGACAACTCCCATGTGCAAGCGGTTGAACGCAAAATGCGCGAGGTGCTAAAGCAAGACCGCGCCCGTGTGCAAGTGGGGCGTATCAGTAATTTTGGGCTTATGGAGCTGTCGCGTCAGCGTTTGCGTCCCAGCCTTTTGGAGATTTCTACTCATACGTGTGAACACTGTAGCGGGTTAGGTTATATTCGAACGGTGGAGTCAGCCGCGCTATATGTGCTGCGCAGTATTGAAACGTTCTTGCTGAGGGTGGACCGCCGTCCGAAAAAAATGAAGGTTAACATAGCGCCGCCAATTGCCCTTTATATTTTTAACCACAAACGTGCAGAGCTTTTGGAGATTGAAACAAAGTATGATCTGCAAATCTTGCTTGATGGTGATGTTAATATTCGTATTCCAGAATATAAAATAGAGGTGCTTGACCACTCTAACAAGAAGAACGAGGTCCAGCTTCCCGCGAAATCAGCTCCTAAAGAGACTCCGCGCAAGAAAGCAAAAGACGAGAAACAACAAGAAGAACAAGCAGGTAAAAAAGCAAACCGAAAAGATCGTAATCGCCGTAAAAAGAAAACGAACGAGCCAACGCCGGAAACAAAACTAGAAGAAAAGCCACAACAAGAAGCTAAGGCGGTTGAAAAGGCAGAAGAGCCTAAACGTCGCCGTCGCCGGAAGCGCAAAACGGAAGACCGCACGAAGGTTGTTGCTGAGGCGCCTGTGGTGGAAAATGAGGTGCCGGCTGTAATTGAAACCACTGAAGAAGCAACTAAACCAGTTAAGCGGAAACGCACCTCACGCAAGAAGCGAAACGAGAAGGCGGCTTCTGTAGAGGAAAATGCTAACAAACAAGAGGCTAGCAAAAACGAAAAAAAGGCTCCTGAAAAACAAAAGAAAGAAAAAGAAGTTGAGCCGGTAGGTGTAGATAAAATCATTAGCGAACCCATGGTTATGGAGGACGCAACTGCGGGTGGTGGAAGCGCGCCCGTAAAAAAAGGGTGGTGGAAGCGAATTTTAGAGTAAGGAGGAGATAAACAAAATGATAAGAAAAATATTCGCGGCAGTATTATGCCTATTCACACTAGCGCCTTCTAAGGCCTTAATGCGAGACACACACGCAGAACACATTCTGCGAACTTTTTTAAACCCCATTTTTAAACAAGCTGGTATAAGCCCTAAGTCACTGAAGCCGTTTATAGATATGGATGATGAAATAAACGCTTTTGCTACCTTAGATGGCATCATTGTGGTGAATAGAGGGCTCATTAAAAAACTTGATGATGTGGGGAGTTTTGTTGGGGTGTTGGCCCACGAAACGGGCCACATAGCCGGACGGCACGTGCCTAATATAATTGGTACAGCGCTTGATAAGTTGAACACAACAATTTTAGCAGGGATGGCAATCGGGTTGATTTCAAGCTTAGCTACAAAGTCTAACGAGCTAGGCGTGGCCTCAATCATGATTGCCAACCGTGCAGCGGAAGAGGGGATCACAAGCCACATCAGAGCGAATGAGTGTGCTGCTGATAGTCATGCCTATGAGTTTTTTAAAGCGTTGAACTGGCCTTTAGATGGTATGGTGAAGGTTATGAAGGTTTTCGCAAAAATGCAAGACACCGACCCACCTCTGTATTTAAGGTCTCACCCGCTAAGCCGAGATCGTGTCGCCTTTTTTGAAGAGAAAAAGAAAATGCTTGCCCGCCGGCCGGCTGCTTTCCCGGAGAATTTCGCCACTCAATATGCATTACTTCGTGGCCGTTTGATGGGGTTATATGAGGGGACAGAAAAAATTCTGGCCTTACAAAACAAGGATGGTGATCTTGAAGCTATTTATGCAAAGGCCTTGGCTTATACTCGTTTGAACGATAAAAGTCAGGCGCTAACGCATATTAATAAACTCCTTAACAAAACGAACAATGATACTTACGTTGAGATAGCTAAGGCCGAGATTTTATCTTACTTTGGCCAAACCAAAGAGGCTATTAAGATACTTGAAGAGGCCTCCCAAGGAGGTGCGAAAAACGACCCGCTCGTTATGTTTGAGCTTGCTATGCTTTATGCAAAGGATGGTAGAAGCGCAAAAGCTAAAGGGCTACTGTTGCGCATTAAGCACTCGGGTGATATGCTAACCAACAGTGAAGAGTTTTGGAAAGAGCTCATGGCTTTATACGACAAAATGGGTGAACCACGCCAAAAGCAATTGGCGCTAGCCGAGATGCGCATGATAGAAAAAAAATACGATCTAGCCGAATCTGTGCTTGAGGATTTGATAAAAAAGCATACACTTAGCGAAAGTGAAAGAATAAAGGCCCAAGACTTAAAAAAGCAAATTCAAAACCTAAAACATAAAATGGAGATGATCTAATGAAAAAGTCACTTATTACTCTAACAGCAATCAGCTCGTTATTCTTGGCTGGTTGCGATAAAAAGTTTGATGATGACCAAAAGAAAGATATAGAGACGATTGTAGCAGAATACATCGCGAACCACCCCGAAAAAATTTGGGACCATGTAGAGCGCTGCATTGAGAAAAAGCCCGACATTATTAAAAAGGCTTTTGAGCGTATTCTTGCAGAGGGTATGCAAAAACAAGGCAAGAAAATTAATCAGGCTCGTGAAACGGTAAAAAAATACGTGCCGGAGATTCAGTCAACTAAAAACCACTTTAGTTACGGTAAAGCTGACGCGGAGCACAAAATCGTTATTTTTGCTGATTACGCGTGTGCACCGTGCCGTAAAACTCTTGAGGCTGTAGCCAGCTTTGTGAAAAGCGATAACAAAGACAAAGATCGTGTGCAGTTTATTATTAAGCCTTACCCCATTTTAGACGGGGATGCTGATGAGCTTGCTAAAGTGATGCTAGCGGCACACAAACAGGGTAAATATCAAGAGCTTCAAGCGGAGCTTTTTAAAGACCCAACCTTAACAGCGGTTATGACAGCCGCCCAATCTATTAATGGGTTAGATGTTGATAAGCTTGAAAAAGACATGAACTCAAGTGAAGTTGCAGACATTCTTGAGGAAACTAAAAAGCTTGGTAAAAACATCAACATTAAACAAACGCCAACACTTGTTATTAACGACATAGCCGTTCCTTCATCCATCCAAGAGGCTGAGCTTCCCGAGATAATCAAGGCCCTTGACAAGATGAAAGAAATGGAAGAAGAAAAAGATAAACGGTCATAAATATGTCTAAAGATTTATTTGTAAGCAACGAAACGCTTAAGCAGCTAGCGGAGTTGCTAACGGAGTGTGGCCTTACAGAAATAGAAGTTGAAGAAGGTGACAAACGTGTGCGGGTTGCTAAAAAACCCGCCAGGGTTTCGGCGTCTGTAGAACAAGTCGCTCACCACACAGTGCCTGCAACGCCTACTGTAAGCGCAGCTCCCGTAACGGAGTCAACTGATAACGCTGCAGCAAAAGCTTCTGCGGGCGCGCCTGTGAAAGCGCCTTTGGTTGGGACGGCTTATTTGGCACCAGAGCCAGGGGCGCCAAACTTTGTCAGCGTTGGTAGCAAAGTTAATGAAGGCGACACCCTGCTCATTATTGAAGCCATGAAGGTGATGAACCCCGTAAAGGCAACCAAGTCGGGTGTGGTGAAAGAAATATTGGTGCAAAACGCCGCCCCTGTAGAGTTTGATGAAGTGTTACTTTATATAGAATAAAAACCATGAAAAAAGTTCTTATAGCTAACCGCGGTGAAATTGCTTTACGCCTTTTACGCGCGTGTAAGGAAATCGGGTTAGAAACCGTTGCAGTTCATTCAACAGCTGACGCCCAAGCAAAGCATGTTTTGTTAGCGGATGAAAGTGTGTGCATCGGACCGCCCTCCGCCGCGGAAAGCTATCTCAATATGAAAGCTATCATTTCTGCAGCTACCATCACAGGTGCCGACGCAATCCACCCTGGTTTTGGTTTTTTGTCCGAGCGTGAAGAATTCGTGCAAATGGTGGAAGACCACGGTATTACCTTTATTGGTCCATCTTCAGAGCATATTCGTATTATGGGCGATAAAATAACCGCAAAGGATACAGCCGTTAAACTAGGTATCCCCGTGGTGCCTGGCTCTGAGGGCAAAGTTGAAACAGTAGAAGAAGCAAAGGCTATTGCCGAAAAAATGGGCTACCCCGTTATTATCAAGGCCGCTTCTGGTGGCGGTGGTAAAGGGATGAAGGTAGTAAATAGCCCAAATGAAATTGAAAGCCAACTAAAAATGGCGCAGCAAGAAGCTCTTGCAAACTTTGGTGATAAAAATGTGTATATCGAAAAATATCTAAAAGACCCGCGCCATATCGAGTTTCAAATATTGGGTGACGGCAGAGGTAACGCTGTTCACTTTGGTGAGCGCGACTGCTCATTACAACGCCGGCACCAAAAGGTTTTTGAAGAAGCGTTGTCACCTGTTATCACCCCTGAACAACGCCAACATATGGGCGAAGTCGTTGTAAATGCGATGAAAAAACTCAAATACAAGGGCCTAGGGACAATTGAGTTCTTGTATGAAAATGGTGAATTCTACTTCATTGAAATGAACACCCGTATTCAGGTTGAGCACCCGATTACCGAAATGATCACGGGGCATGATTTGGTGTTTGAACAACTACGCGTAGCGCAAGATAAGCCCTGGCGTTTAAAGCAAGAGGATATAACATTCTCCGGCCATGCCATAGAGTGCCGCATTAACGCTGAAGACCCTGAAACGTTTGCACCATCGCCCGGTAAAATAACGAAATACCATACACCTGGCGGGCCTGGCGTTAGGGTCGATAGCGCTTTGTACGATGGATATAGCATTCCCCCTTATTATGATAGCATGATCGCCAAGCTAATTATTCATGGCCCGAACCGGAAGGCGTGTTTGGCTAGGTTGAGGCGCTCCTTAAATGAGTTTGTAATTCAGGGTATTAAAACAACGCTACCGCTGCACGCCAAACTTGTTGATAACGAAGACATTCAAAATGGCGACTACTCTATTAAGTGGTTAGAAGAAACATTCTTAAAAAAGGAAGCATAATATGAGAACGACATTACTCACAAGAACACACGATAGCCTTCGGTTTATTGGCATAACCTTTTTTGGCTCACTCCTAATGGCTCTGGCTGCAAAAGTAACGGTGCCAACTGGGTTGGTGAAAATATCTCTTCATCCTTTGCTTCCTATGCTGTTTGGCCTTATGTTTGGCAGTCGTGTTGCCACTGCAAGCATCCTGCTATATTTAACTGAGGGCCTCATGGGATTCCCCGTGTTTCAAAGCCCGGGTGCAGGCTTGAGTTACATGATGGGACCAACGTTTGGCTATTTAATCGGGTTTGTAGCCGAGGCCTATTTGGCCGGCCGCACAAAGGAAGCAGGCCTACTGAACCGTAATCTATTAATCTCGGGTTTAGTTCTTGTAGCCATATATCACGTAAAGTTTATATTGGGGTTGAGCTGGCTTAGTTACCTAAAGCAGTTCATGGGCTTGCCCATTAGCAGTGTTATTCATGCCGGATACACGCTGTTTATATATAACACAGTTGCTCACTTACTAATCCTTTTTGGATATACAACTTATAAAAGATAACGGCCATGCCAAAGAATGATAAAGAATATTTAGCGCCGCGGTACCGCGAGGAAATCCGGAAGAAAAAGAAAAGGACGCCAAACTCTTTATACTTTGCGGCTGTAGCTTTGCTGTTGGGGCTTGGGGCTTTCTTTTACTTTAGGCACACACAGCAAGAACCCATTAGTGAAGAAATTGAAGAACGCACATCTATAAACGAAGATGGCGAGGCCCAAAGCGCGCCTGATTATGCACAGAAGCACTTTATGGAACTGCAAAAGGGACTGAAATTACCCATCAGCAGGAACCAAGCATGGAAAGACAAGGTTGCTGACCCCACTCCAACAAATAAAGGCATAGCCATTATATTCTATAACGGCTCGATGGATCAGCAGGCCACCAAAAATTGCTTGCTGTCACCCTACCATTACACGGTGGCTTTTTCACCTTATGGCAATAACATTCTCCCCCTATTAAAAACAGCGCACAAACATAAAAAGAGCTGTTTAGTAGACTTGCCTGTAGAGCCATTAGAGGACACAAATATAAACATCGGGCCATTAGGGCTGTGGGCCTCCGCTACTGAAAAAGAAAACGCGCAACGGCTTGCGAAGGCCCTAGCCACTGAAGGGCTGACTATCGGGGTCCTAAACAAAGAGCCTATCTATAACCTGCAACATTACCAAACCGTGTTAAAACCCATTATACGAACCTTATGGAACAACGGGGGGCTTTATGTTCAATCTGGTTTGGCATATGAGCGTATTTATCAATACGTGTTTTCTAAGCTTAAGCTCAACTACATTACCGCCACCCTAGACTTAGGCACAATGCCCATGGGTGAATGGCCAACAATGCTTAAAGAAACACTCGAGCATTACAACAAACATTCTTCCGTATTAATACTGGCTCCTCTAACCCAAAATGCGTATACTTACATCAACACATGGGTTAAGAATAATAAAGCGGTGCAAAAAGATTTAGTGCCGTTTTATAAACTAGTAAAATGAAAAAAAGATATTTATACAACACACGTAGAGGCGTGGGGTTAGTTCTAAAAAACAAAGACGGCCTTATTTTTATTGGCATGCGAAAAGGCTTCCCAATCCCTGCATGGCAGCTGCCCCAAGGTGGTATTGAAAAAGGTGAAAAACCAAAAGAAACCCTTGTGCGTGAAGTGAAGGAAGAAATTGGTGTGGATTTTAACACCCAGTGTCGGCTGATTGACGAGATGCCTATCATTACCAGCTATACGTTGCCTTCTTTTTCAAAGGCTCCTTTTAAAAGGCAAAGCCACAAATGGTTCTTTGCGGAATATATAGGTAAAGAAGAAGACCTTAATCGCGGGGTAAACGAGTCTACCGAGTTTAATGAGTGGCAATGGGCCACCCCTGACTATGCCATTAAAAATGCTATAGACTTTAAACAGGCTGTATACGAAGAGGTTTTCGCCTACTTCAATTTAATTCATCCAACTGTTCCGCAGGAATAGTTCATGGGTACTACCATTATCGACATTCAAAATGTTTCATACGTTCGGGATAATAAAAGGATTCTAGCATCCGTCACGGCCTCAATTGAGAGGGGGAGTTTCACAACCCTTATAGGCCCCAACGGTGCCGGAAAGTCTACATTAATCAAATTGATAATTGGGACAAAAAAACCAACGAGTGGGACTATAGCGTGGCTAGACACTGCACGTATTGGTTATGTGCCACAAAAAGTGAATTTAAGCCCCAGTATTCCACTTAGAGTAAAAGATTTCTTAAACCTTCGCTCTCACAACAAAAACAGTATTACTCACTTAATCGAAGAGTTAGAGATTGGCCATTTGCTCGATTCACAAGTATCGGTTCTTTCCGGCGGCGAGTTTCAAAAGGTCATGTTGTGTTTTGCACTTGCCATTGAGCCCACAGTGTTAATTTTAGATGAACCTCTAGCAGGTGTCGATGTTGATGCACAGAAAAGCATTACAGACCACCTCGTTAAGCTTAATAAGCAAGAAGGGCTCACTATCATTATGGTGTCTCATGATCATAATCTAGTGTTTGCGAACAGCACCTACGTTATTTGTCTTAACAATCATCTTCATTGTTGTGGTAAGCCCACAGAGCTGGCCGACGAAGTTATGAAAGGGCTGCAGCAAAAACCGCATCAGGAAGCGCCCTTGTTTTATTCGCACACGAAACACAAAGAGTAGACATGTCGTATTCAATATTTTTCGCAACACTTACCTTAATATCACTGGCCCTGCCTAGTTTTGGAGCCGTTGTGTTGTGGCAACGCCGTTCATTTCTGGCAGATACAGTGGCGCATAGTGCTATATTTGGTTCAGCGCTCAGTTTGTTTTTACCACTACCCAACTTAGCGACTATATTTTTAGTGGCCCTCATGGTCACCTTCCTTTCTAACGTGCGCCCCAAAAGCACCCCTCATGATGCCTGGTTGATTTTTATAGCGTCAGGGTTAATGGCAGCCGGTGGGTTGTTGATTGATATGTTTGATAGTGAAGCTTTGAACATTAAAACCCTATTCTTTGGCGATATATTCATGATGAAATGGCAAGATGTATTGCTACTAGGGGGCAGTTGTGCACTGGCCCTCGGCCACCTCTATGCTATGTGGCCATACATTATGCTCCTTATTCTTAATGAAGAGATGGCCGCCGTCAGTAGCTACCCCACACGCCTTATGAAGCTTATACTGAATGTAGCGGTGGCATTAGTTGTGGCAGTCAGCATTCAATATCTAGGCGTTTTACTGTTATCAGCTTTTATGATACTGCCAAATGTTATTGCGCGCCAGCTGTCGGAGTCGCCTTTACAAATGATGCTTAAAAGCTGTGTAACAGCCTTTGTGTGTGGCACCGTTGCTGGGGTCATTAGTCTGCCCGCCGCGTTAAACTTTAGCAGTGTGTGTATACTGCTATTTTGCTTTGTTTTTGCAGTCGTAACTTTTATTAGGAAAACGAGGCGACAAGCTATCTAGCGCGTTGGAAGACAAGGTTATGATCGCTAGAGGCCGCGGGAATAAATGTGTATCCCTCAACATTAAAACCTTTTAACCCTTCATCTGTCGTAATTTGATTTTCACAAATATAACGTGTCATAAAGCCGCGCGCCTTTTTAGCTAAAATGCCTATTATTTTGGGCTTGCTCCCCGGTGAAACCTCATAAAACTGAATGTCTATAAGTGGTTTGTTTAAGCGTTTATGATCAATAACACTAGAATATTCTTTAGAGGCTAAATTTACAATGAAAGCAGCTGGATGCTGGTTTAAGTAGTGCGTTACTTTTTCTGTCCAATGCGCATACAGGTTTTTAAAGCCTTCCCCGCTAAACCCGCACCCCATTTCTAGGCGGTAAGGTTTTATAAGGTCGGTGGCCCTCAAAATGCCATAGAGACCAGAGAGAATATGCACATGGCTTACCGCGAAGTTTATGGCCTGGCTAGAGAGGGTGTTGGCTTTTAAGCCTTGATAAACATCGCCTTGAAAAGCGTATAGTGCTTTCGCTTCTGCTGCTTGATCAAACTGTTGATAGCGGTCATAGTTTAGAGCCGCCAGTTTGTCGCTTATGCCCATCAAGTTTTTAAGGTCAGGCGCTGTTAATGTTTGCAAGTAGCTTACCAAGTTTTGCGTTTCACCCGCAAACACAGGCTCTGTAGCGGCCTGGTCATTCGCTGGCTCTTCCATAAGCATCTTTTTTGCAGGTGAAAGTAATATTAACATGTGGTCTCCTATACAGCTTTCGGCATGTAAGCCTTGCGGGGCCTAATGACCCATAACCCAATACAGCCTATCACAAGGCCAATAGGAATCACAAGGAGCCCCCATTGATAAGCAGCCACGCTATAAACATGAGCATTTGTAACCGCATCCACTTTACCTTCCCAGTTATAGGTCATGATAATGCCTGTAACCTTGTGGAACAAAAACCCAAACATCATAATGACCATGTTTGTGAAGGAAGTAGATAACACAGCGATATTCGGTGCC
Organism: Alphaproteobacteria bacterium; assembly: GCA_030433125.1. Taxonomy (GTDB): domain Bacteria; phylum Pseudomonadota; class Alphaproteobacteria; order UBA6184; family UBA6184; genus JAUIKZ01. The sequence goes on along the minus strand of JAUIKZ010000010.1, from coordinate 9,554 downwards.
ACGTTTAACCCGTTCATGTGAACTACCAAAACCTGATAAGCAGACATAACGCCCACAATAAATAAGGTAACCCCAAGGAGTGTAGTGCCGATGGGCACATACATCGTAAGCAGCATACCCACGGCCATTACGGCTGCGGAGAGGGCTGTTATTGCATAAAAGGCGTTCGTTCGTTCTGCCCACAACGGTAAAATCAAGGCGCCGGCTGCCATACCAAAAAAGATGTAGGAGGTGGCTTGTGCCGCATCCTCTCCACTAATATTGTAAAGGGCACTCAAAAATTTTGGCCCCCAGACATCGGCGAAGCCTTCCGTAGTGCCCACCATTAACGCCCCAAAAAGCGCCGTAAGCATAACGAGCTTGTTTGTGAAAATACTTTTCATATCGCTTTTAAGGGAGTCTAGCTTAATGCTGCTTTCTTCTTTAATGTTCGGTGAAAAGATAAGCGTGAGTGCTGCAAGAATGCTACCCACAATAACAAAACCATGAATCACATATTCCATGCCCTCATTTGATAAGAGTGTTTTCACCGGACTCTCTCCAAATATAGCCCCGAATAAACCGATGGTTACCGACACACCTAACATGGGTGCCATCATACTTGGCTTAAAGGCAATGCGTACCGACTTAAACACACCCAAAATAGCCGCCGAAGACCCTACCCCAACAAAGAAACGACCCACAACCACCAACCACCAGCTATCAGAATAAATAAGTGGTAAGTTCCCAACTGCAGAGAGCAACATGAGTAGAGGTAAAATATAGCGCGGCCCCAACTTATTGAGCGCATAACCAATGGGCAAGTGCAATAAGGCGTAACCTACATAATATATGCTGGAGTAGTTTGCATATATACTTGCATCAATGCCATCAAAGCGGCTAGCAACATTGTCATAGGCCACACTCGGCAAAACCCGCATGGTATATTGAAAAGAATAAAACAACGTGGCTACTATCCACACAACATATCTAAAAATAGAAGCATTCATATTTACCGCCTTTACCTTTTTTTATTTTAATGAATAAGGTATAACGTATTAAAATTTTGTTAAACAAGTTTTTATTTACAATAATTATAAAAGGACTTATTCTTACACATTATATTTGATTAACCTCATAGCGCATTGTTATAGGAGAATTTTTATGTTTATACAAACGGAAGAAACCCCGAACCCGAGGGTTGTTAAGTTTATACCAGGTCGCGCTGTGTTAAGCGCCAGCACTATGGAGTTTAACTCAGAGGAAGAAGCGGGCTGCTCGCCCCTCGCGCAGCAGTTGCTACATTTAAACCCTGTTACAAGCGTTTTTTATGGCAGTGACTTTATATCCATAACCATTGATGCACCTAAAAAGTGGGATGAAATAACACCAACGTTGATTGAAATCATTACAGACCATTTTGCAGACAATAAACCCTTGTTTGTTGATGGTGATGAGCCCGTGGTTGCGCCTGTTCAAGAAAAGCGACATTTCGATGACCCAATAGAACAGCAAATCTATGAAATCATTGAAACACGGGTGCGTCCTAGCGTGGCTATGGATGGGGGCGATATTGTATACGCTGGGTTTGAAGAGGGCGTGGTGTACCTACAAATGAAAGGAGCTTGCTCTGGCTGCCCTAGCTCAACTGTAACGTTAAAAAATGGCATTGAAAATATGCTTAAACATTTTGTGCCCGAAGTGCAAAGTGTAGAGGCTTCACAAATATAACAATAATATAAGGAGACCCTACTATGGATCGTGTGCCTATGACAAAAGCAGGTTATGAAAAGCTGAACAATGAACTATCGCGCTTAAAAAGCGTGGAGCGTCCTGCTGTAATACAAGCAATTGCCGAAGCGCGTGAACATGGCGATTTATCAGAAAACGCAGAATACCATGCAGCGCGAGAAAAACAAGGGTTTTTAGAAGGCCGAATAAGTGAAATAGAAAGCAAAATCAGTCGTGCAGAAGTGATTGATGTAAGCCAAGTCTCCGGTGATACGGTTAAGTTTGGTGCAACGGTAACGCTGTTTGATGAGACAAACGAAAAAGAGGTGAAATACCAAATCGTTGGCGAAGATGAGAGCGATCTTGATGCAGGTAAAGTCTCCGTAACCTCGCCCTTCGCAAGAGCTTTAATAGCCAAAGAAGAAGGCGATGTTGCTGAGGTAAAATCCCCAGGCGGTGTACGCTCATACGAGGTTATCAAAGTAGAATATATTTAGCTCTTAAGTTTATAATATTGAGAGGAAGAGGGCAGCTTGTAGCTGCCTTTTTTGTTATTTACCCAGGTTTTTACAGCGGTCCGTGAATCACATTTAGCAATGCATTCAGCACTAAAAACGTTGCAAATTTCACAATAAAAGCATGGTAATCTATAAAACTGGGGTGAGCCGCGACTTTAGTTGCTACGAAACTAGCTGCCAGGGTGCACGATAAAACTAACTTGTGGCCCTTAGCTATCTTATTTATGTATGACTTGGCATTTTCCATTAAGAATCGTTCGGAAAAACAGGTGTTCCCCTGTCCGGGATATCCCCTATGAAACCTATGGGCAAACTGGGCTAACACCCCAGTTGGGAGGCTACTTAACGTTTCAACAAACCGGCGCTTTGTTGCAAACGACGCTTCGGGTGAAGAGCTGTAGAAGTATGATATACACCAGTCCTTTTGGCGGGTTTCTTCCACCAGGGACCTTACTAATGGCGAGAGCAAATCTAATCCAGCACTGATACGAGAAGCTATGTAGCTTTTACTGCCAAACTCTTCTTGGGCAATGAGCCCATACAGGTTTGTGGGTTTAGCTTCCTCAATTAATTTCTCACATAAAACATTCAACAAGTCTACAGAGTGTCTAATGCTACTGCGCCATTGTTTCCAATGATTGTATTCCGCCAAAGCAATTACCTCACCAAACTCAATCGTGTCATATTTAGCGAATGTAGATGTATATAATATAATCTCACTAACCGCATTCAGCCAGAAACCTTGATCATCTGTTCTTTTGCGCTTTTCAAGACGAATATCTTCCAAGCGAAACAACACTGCGGCAAGAGACCGCATTTTAGGCTCTTTTGCCTCAACATCTTCTATGTGAAAAACACCCTCTCCTTCTTCAGTGGGCATTTCACATATCAAACCAGATATAGTAATGGGCCGTGATTGCAGTTGTGGAACCACTAACTTTGCGATGCAAACGGCGCTTCTCGGGGAAAATTTTAATTTTTCTATCAGCGCTTCAGCTAACTGGTCGGTTTCGGGTAAGCATGCTTCGGGCTCCATTGCAAAGCTGTTTAGAGACAAGCTAAACAGAGCACACATGGTGGCGATTAGTTTTTTCATATATTTCTCCCAGCCTATTGAGGGAAAGTTATAGAAACGCTTTATAAAAAGCAAATGCTTTTATTTTTGTGCTTTAGCGTATTATACTCCCCAAAAAGAGATGTCATGAAATACCGTATAGAAAAAGATTCATTAGGCGATGTTGAGGTAAACGATAGCGTATATTGGGGAGCGCAAACGCAGCGGTCATTAAAATTTTTTAATATAGGGAATGATAAAATGCCCCTGGACGTTATTGAGGGGCTTCTCCATGTAAAAAAAGCGGCAGCTAAAGTAAACCTTGATCTTAACAAAATCGACAAAAAGATATGTGATGCCATTACTGATGCCGCTGAACACTTTTTAACAAACTTAAGCCACGATCACTTCCCCTTATCGGTGTGGCAAACAGGGTCGGGCACACAAAGTAATATGAACGTTAATGAGGTGCTAGCAAACAAAGCAAACCAGCTTATGGGCGAACCAATGGGAAATAAACACCCTGTGCATCCGAATGATCATGTTAATTGTTCCCAATCTAGCAATGACACGTTCCCCACTGCGATGCATGTTGCGGTTGTCAGCAAAACATACAAAGCCTTGCTTCCCGCACTAACGGAAATGTCTAGTGTGATGACACAAAAAGCGCAGTCATTTGATAAAGTTATTAAAATAGGACGCACCCACCTGCAAGATGCCACCCCGCTAAGCGTTCAGCAAGAATTCTCCGCTTTCATTGCGCAGCTTCAAGATTGTAAATCAAGGATTGAAAATGGGTTAGATGAACTACTGTATATAGCGCAAGGAGGCACGGCAGTTGGCACAGGCCTTAACGCACACCCCCGTTTTGCTCAACTGTTTGCGGATCAGCTAGCGGCACAACTAGGTTACCCCTTTAAAACAGCTCCGAACAAATTTGCCGCACTGGCGGCACATGACCCATTAGTGCAGTTTTCGGGAACACTTAATACCCTTGCCGTAGCATTAAACAAAATCGCTAACGATATCCGCTGGCTGGCTTCTGGCCCACGCTGCGGCATTGGTGAGCTTAACTTGCCGGCCAATGAGCCTGGCTCTTCCATTATGCCAGGCAAAGTGAACCCTACCCAAGCAGAGGCCCTTTCGATGGTGTGCTGCCAGGTTATGGGCAACCACACGGCCGTTACCTTTGCGGGGTCACAGGGGCACTTCCAATTAAACACATACAAACCAGTGATTGTCTATAACGTGTTGCACTCCCTTGCTCTTTTAACCGATGCGATGCGGAGCTTTACGAAACATTGTCTAAAGGGGTTGAAACTCAACACCCAAAACATCGAAACCAACAAAAACAATTCCCTTATGCTTGTTACAGCGCTCGCCCCTCATATTGGATACGACAAAGCAGCGCAAATTGCTAACTACGCCCACAAACATGGCCTAACGCTAAAAGAAGCCGCTATGGAATTAAAGGTTTTGTCATCAGAAGATTTTGAGACTTATGTTCGTCCTGAAACAATGATTGCTCCAGGTGAATAACACAATGAATAAGCACTCTATTAAACTGTTTGGGCATGACACCAGCATCACATTAGAGCCCATTTTTTGGCAAGAGCTTTCTAAGATCGCCGAGGAAAAAGGTGTTAGTGTTCGCAAGCTTGTAGAATCTATCGACGAGGGGAGGCGCACCAACTTATCAAGCGCCATACGCGTATATGTTTTAGAATATGTTTTAACGAAAAACGCCTCTGATTAGGCGAAGCAAAACAATGAGCCCAAGCAAACTACAAGGGAACGCCCCCCCTCCACATCAAGCTAAACTTGTTGCAGCATATCGAGGCTATTCTCCCCCTACCTCAACCTCATCCTCTTGGTGAGCTGACTTGTATTCGTTTTCAATGTCGTCTTCAGTGCTGGGGTATAATAATCCGTTCTTTGCAGCGTTACTCTCGTTTTGCTCGTCTTGTTCTTGCTCTGTTTTAGGCTCGGGTAACACAACATCTTTTAACCAAATAGAATAGAGGGGATGCTCAAAAGCATTTACGGACGGCTCAGATGAAAACATCCAATTGGAATACACTTCTTTGTTACTACGAAGCCCATCTTTAATCTTTACAAACGCTGTATTTTCAGGCGCTTCTTCAGGGGAGGTCTTGTGCATAAATGTTACGTTTATGGTGAGTTTTTCCACCTCTTGGGGTTCATCCACACTAAGTACCAGCTCACGCTTTTGGCCTGTGACTTTGTTTAAAAACACAAACACCCCTTTGGCTTGCCAGACCTCTTCTTCAGGCTCTGGCTCAAAGATTTCCTCTTCCGCCATCACCCCTTCTTTTGATGGTGCTTCTGTTGCGAAAAGTGAGCAGCAGAAAATTAAGGCTAGTAAACAAGATTTATTCGTCATCAGCTTTTTTGCTTTCTTTATCCTCTTCGCTGCCCCCTGCACTAAACAGCATGTGAGATATAATATCCTCTAACACGATGGGGGGTTGGGTTTTATATATTTTATCCCCCTCTTTTAAAGCGTCCTCTTCACCACCAATTTGTAATGACACATATTTACCACCCATAAGCCCCTCGGAAACAATGTGCGCTTGAGTATCAGTAGGCAAGCTAATGTTTTTGCGGACGTTAAACGCTACTGAGGCGTAATGTGTTTCTGGGTCTAGTGTTATAGAGTTTACTTCTCCAACTTTTACGCCGTTGACTTTTACATCGGCGCCTTTAACCAAACCATCAGCACGTTGAAAATAAGCAGAGATATTATAGTGCTCCGTATTGTCTTGTAGGCCATAATTTTTAACAAAGAAGCCCAAAACCAACACAACAAAAGCCAGCACAAATACGCCAACTGTAATTTCGATCGATTGTTTTTTAAGCATTTTATGGTCTCCAACTTTGGCGCGTTTGTGAACATTGAGCGGGAACATTTAACACGCGATAAGGCCCGCAGTGTGCGTGAAGTGTTCCTGATAGATTGGGTAAATGATCACGCTCCCAATGATATTTTTTAGGGGCTGTGCAATCTTGCTGGTAGTGCAACCAGCCAAACCACTCCGCTGGCACTTTTGTAGCTTCGGCTAAGCCATTGTAAATGACCCATCGCCGACCTTTTTTATCGCTAAAGTACTTGTTTCCGAATTGGTCTTCCCCAACGAGTTGACCAAAAAACTTGGTATATATGTGTCTTTGTACCGAATTACGCATGATATTACTTTATCTATCACCAAGCTATCAGAAATTAATTAAATTTTCACTAATTGTTAAATTTCTTTTGTTAAGCCGGTGCTTTTGCCACACCCATATAGTTCATGCTTAAGTCTTCACCCAAGGTCCACTGCCCTTTTAACATGTTGTACTCCAAGCCAACTAAGTTTTGTGCTTGCAAGCCATTGCTTTCGAGAAGCGTTACTAGCTCTGCCGGCTCTAAAAACTGGCGCCAATTATGCGCCCCCGGCGGCACCCACCTTAAAATATATTCAGCGGCAAACTTTGCGAGCGCCAGCGATTTTAAAGTCCGATTGATGGTTGCAAAAAACATAAGCCCGCCTGGCTTTAATAGTTTGCGAGCACTCTGCATAAAGCTACCCACATCATCCACATGTTCCAGTACTTCCATGGCTGTAATAATGTCGTAAGCTTTTTCACTATGTTTTTCCAAAGCCTCAATCGTGCTCGCCTCATAACTAATGGTTAAGTGGTTTTCGGCACTATGAGCTTTGGCTGCTTCTATGGCGCTATCGGATGTGTCAATACCCGTTACGTCTGCGCCTAAGCGCGCCAACGGTTCGCATAAAACACCGCCACCACACCCCACATCAAGGATTGTCTTGCCCTCGACCTCATCATAATGCTGCTTTATATGCGTCACGATATATTCTAAACGTAACGGGTTTATGTTGTGTAGAATTTGAAAGGGACCACCCGGTTCCCACCACTGGCCGCCTTTGGTTTCAAATATAGTTTTTTGTTCCACCTTTAATCCATAATTTCGATCGCTATGGCCGTGGCTTCCCCGCCGCCTATGCAGAGGGTGGCCATTCCTTTCTTTAAATTACGCTGTTTTAGGGCGTGGATCAAGGTTACAACGATCCGCGCGCCACTCGCCCCTAGAGGGTGCCCCATGGCGCACGAGCCACCGTTCACGTTCACCTTTTCGTGAGGAATGTTATGCTCGCGCATAACGGCGAGCGCGACTCCTGCAAAGGCCTCGTTGACCTCGAACAAATCAACCTCATCAGCTGACCAACCCGTTTTTTTCAGTAGCTTGGTGAGGGCGCCTACAGGGGCTACCGAATAATCCTTGGGCTCTTGCGAATGAGTGCAATGGGCTACTATTTTCGCAAGCGGCTTCAAGCTCTTTTCCTTAACAGCCTTTTCGCTGGCTAAGACAAGTGCGGCCGCGCCATCTGCCAAGGCGCTACTATTGGCGGCGGTTAATGTTCCATCTTTCGCAAAGATTGGTTTAAGCGTGGGGATTTTTTCAGGGTTGAGTCGCATGGCGTGCTCATCTTCTTCGTAAAAACCCTTCTTATCTGGCGTGGGCACAGGCGTGATTTCATTTTTAAAAGCCCCCGCGCGTGTGGCTTCTTGAGCACGCTTTACAGAGTTGGCGGCGTACTCATCTTGCTCTTCACGGGTGAAACCATATTGCTGCATAGTTTCTTCTGCTAAGCTCCCCATGCTCCGTTTGGAGTAGGGGTCTTCCAGGCCATCTTGCACCATGTGATCGAGCGCTTCTAAGTGACCGAGTTTTTGGCCCTTGCGTGAAGCGGTTAACAAGTGAGGGGCTGCACTCATGTTTTCCATGCCACCTGCCACCGCCAAATCATAATGCCCGGCTTCAATAAGATCCGCACAAAGCATGATGGTTTTCATGCCCGAACCACACACTTTATTAACCGTTACGGCATCTACCTGGTTGCCCAGGCCACTATTGAGCGCTACTTGTCGTGCGGGCGCTTGACCCAGCCCTGCCGGCAATACACACCCCATGTATAGAGCTTCCACTAAGGGCGGTTTGTTGCCCAGAGATAAATAAGCATCTTTCACCACATGGGTTGCAAGTTCAGTGGCTTTAATGCGCTGAAATTGGCCCAGAAAAGCCCCTAATGCGGTGCGTTTGGCAGAAATAATGTAGGTCATTTTTATTCCTTTTTTCTTTCATAATACTAGAAGATGGGCCATTAAGAAATGATTAACAAAAGGTTAATGTAAGCCATAACTTGCAGCCCCCAGGATTAGCTAATGGCGCCCTTCCCCGACGTTAAAGAAGTATTAAACTTTCTCACCGTTAAATAAGACACATGAATTTGTGAAAAGGAAGGTTATGAAAACATTTTTAATAAGCTTAACAACATTGTTTTTAGCAAAAACGCATACAACCGAGATGTATCAAATTGTCGATGCTGACACAAATAGGTTGGTGGCAGAGGTGGAAATTTCTCCGCAGGAAAGTTGTTGCACAAAATTTATGCGATTGATAGGGTTAGAGGATGCCGAAAATAAGCCGCCTATTTATGTATATGGCAACGCAAGAATCAAGCACCCTCCTCAGGGATGTGTAAAGAGACGAGCGTTGCGCAGCATCCCGACTGATTAATACACGCCAATATTTGTTGACGTTTTTTGTTGAATTCTTAACCCAGGCGTTTATAAGGGGGTAACGTGGGTAGAAAACAATGAAAAAACTATTAACTCTTTTGTGTTTAGCGGCCTTTGGTGGAGCGCCTTTAGTAAAAGCAGCAGACTCCTCAACGCCACTCGAAGATTACCAGCCGGTCTTTAACCAGCATACGCCGGCGGCCTATTTAGAAGCTTTGGACATATGTAAAAACAACTACGAAAGGCTTAAAAAAACCAGTCTAAGGCTCGATTATAATAGAGTTTTTTATCACTATTGGGTATGGTTGTTTTTTTATGATAAGGCCCCTTTGCAGGAACGCCTTGATAAACTTGTGGCAGCGTTAAGCAGCCACCCTCAAGATGAAGAGCAGCCAGAATCACCAGCTTTATTATGCGTTAACTCTCCCGGTGCAGTGGTGATCGATGTGGGCACAACCACGTTAAAGCTTTATTTATCAGTTTTGATATTAGGCTTAAAAGTAGAGGGAGTGGATGATATAGCTGAGGAAATGACAAGCTACTCAAGGAGTGAGCTGCTTGAGCGCGTCCATAAAAACCGCGAGCTGCTCAAAACTATGGCAGATGTTATGGCCTCACAAGCGCATAGTCGTTCCTTACAAATAGCTTTAGAAAAATATAAAAACCAT
>JAUIKZ010000063.1 GCA_030433125.1 Alphaproteobacteria bacterium | reverse complement strand
TGAATCATCGCTTCCATACTGGTTTTCATGGCGTCGCGCGGGGGCGGGGTAATTTTATGGTTTTCATGCAACACGGGGCCTTGTGGCATCTTCTCAATGCACTGGCGCACAATTTTTAGGCTTTGATATATCTCTTTTATGCGCACCAAATAGCGGTCATAACAATCGCCATGGGTGCCAACGGGAATCATGAAATCCAATTCACTATACACCTCATAAGGCTGGGCTTTTCGTAAATCCCAGGCCACACCACTCGCCCGCAACATAGGGCCACTGAGGCTCCAATCTTTTGCGGCCTCGGCCCCAATAACCCCAATGTCTACACTGCGCTGTTTAAAAATGGGGTTGTCGGTTAAGAGTCCTTCTAAATCCGCTAAGCGTGTGGGGAGCTCTTCCACGTACGTGGCGATATCATCTAAGAGGTCATCAGGCAGGTCTTTTATCACCCCACCCGGCCGAAAGTAGGCCGTATGGAAACGAGAACCACTCACACGCTCGCAAAATTCTAATATGGTATCGCGGTCATCAAAACCCCACAAAAAGGGCGTAATGGCGCCTACATCCAGTGCGTAGGTGGTAATGTTTAACAGGTGATTCATAATACGGCTGAGCTCTGCAAACATCACCCGAATAAATTGCGCACGGCGGGGTGCGGTGATGCCCAATAGTTTTTCGGTGGCCAGCGCAAAGGCATGTTCTTGCGCCATGGGCGACACATAGTCTAACCGATCAAAATAGGGCAACGCTTGCACGTATGTTTTGCTTTCAATGAGCTTTTCGGTGCCTCGGTGCAACAACCCAATATGGGGTTCCACCCGTTCTATTACCTCCCCATCCATTTCCAGCACAAGATTCAACACCCCGTGTGCGGCCGGGTGTTGGGGGCCAAAGTTGATATGGTAGGTGTCTTTGGCTTTTGTCATTCAGCCTCCTTGTAGTGGGGCATATACCAAGGGTTTTCCAATTCATAGAGGCGGTTTTTTTGAGGCAGTTTGGCGGGGCGATGCTCCACCTGGCCGGTGGCCTCATTAAAAAACAGCTCTGTTTCGCCGTAAGTGGTAAAGCTTTTTAGCAAGGGGTGCCCTTCAAAGCCTTGCTCGGTCAGAATACGCGCCGCGGTGTCATGGTTTGTAAAGCGCACGCCAAACATGTCGTATACCTCGCGCTCATACCAATAGGCAGCCGAAAACACCTGCCGCGCCGAGGCCAGCTTTAGGGTGCCATCTGTGTGAAGCACCACACGTATCCGTCGGTTATGTTGCAAAGACAGCAGCAAATACACCATCTCAAAGGGGGTGTCGCGCTCTGGGTAATGCACAGCCGTAATATCCACCAACACCTCAAACATAAAATCGTTCTTTAAAGTAGTAAGTATTTTCAGGAGAGATGACATCTCTCGCAGTGTTAAAACCCATTCACGCTGCGGGGTTACGTTAAACGCAGCCGTACCCAGAAACGCTTTTTGTATATTGGAAGCTAATGGAGACTGCGGCACCTTATGTCTCCTCCTTATGGTCTTGCTCAAAAATCAACCCGGGTTTCTTTTTACCGGCACGCACCTTTTCTTGCAGCTGCAGCAACCCGTGTAACAAAGCCTCTGCCGAAGGAGGGCACCCCGGCACATAAAGATCTACCGGCAGGATGCGGTCACACCCCCGCACCACTGAATAGGAATAATGATAATACCCCCCGCCATTCGCACAGGAGCCCATAGACACCACCCATTTAGGGTCGGGCATTTGATCATACACACGGCGAAGAACCGGCGCCATTTTGTTGGTGAGAGTGCCCGCTACAATCAACACATCGGCCTGACGGGGGCTTGGCCGAAAGAACATGCCAAAGCGCTCCATGTCTAGCTTTGGGGCGGCGGTGTGCATCATTTCTACCCCGCAGCAAGCAAGGCCAAAGGTTAAAGGCCATAATGACCCCGCTTGCGCCCATTTCACCACATCATCAATGGTAGAAAGAATATACCCATGCTGCTGGCTTTTGTGCATAGTGGCCCGCAAAAGCTCATCTTGCGTCTGCTTGTCTGGTGTGTTTTTTAATCCCATTCCAAGGCCCCCTTTCGCCATTCATAGATTAAACCCAAGGTCAACACCCCCAAAAACACCATCATATGCCAAAAGCCTTCGGCGCCAAGGCCGCCCACCGTGACAGCCCAAGGAAATATAAACGCAATTTCAATATCGAAGATGATAAATAACATGGCTACTAGATAGTAGCGTGTATCAAAGGGCATGCGTGCTTCTTGAAAGGCATCTAGCCCACATTCAAAGGGAGAGTTCTTGGCTTTATAGGGGTTGTATTGCCCACGCAGAAACCCAAGGCTGACAAACAGCGCCGCAAAGCCTAGCGCAATCACCAGGAAAAGCCCTATGGAAAAATACTGTTCTGCGATACTACCCATTTATTCTTTTTTAGAAGGGTAGCATGTCAGGGTTTAATATTTTCTTAATCACTCCTTTATAGGGGGCGGGGCCATTTGAATGAGCCCCCTTGGGGATACTTGCTATTTCCATCCTGCGCCGTAACGGTATATCATCGCAGGCGTATTCTCGCGGCGCATGCCTAGCATGCCAGCCCGCAGGCACTTACCCAAAAACAATTTAGCAAAGAGGCTCCCGTGAGCGTACCATTTAAACAGATTTTCACGGGCTAGCTCATGGTTGACACGAAAGCCAAACTTCCCTAGCTGGAGGCCTGTGGTGTACATCTCTTGCAACACCTCATTTCCCACAAAAGCAAAATGATCAATCAACATACAGCCCTCATGCACATTCTTGGGAAATCCGTTTTTTCCGTGCCTTAAACTATGCACAAGCACCACTTGCGCAGCTTCACACCCTAAACTGGCTGCCATTTTCAATAACTCAAGTTGCATTGCTGTGCGTTTAGAGACCTTATAGTTTGGCTGATGCCTCGCCCGTTTTTGTTGCGCCTTGGTGAGCCGCGCGGCTGGTTTATTAAATTTATTCGTTTTAAATCCTTTATTATTGGGTTTGGGGGGCTTAGACGCCGCATACAACTCATTGGCAATCTGGTTTTGATAAGCGCTAAATATATAAAGCAATGGGCGAATTTGTGATTTACTCCCCATAGCTTCCACATAATTAGCGTGGAAAAACTTGCTCTTCCTCAATTTGGGCAGTGCCCATTTCGTCATTTCTTCATTCGCAAACACCTCTGATAAGGCACTATTTTCATATGCCTCATGGTAGTGATGCTCGAGAATAATATTGAAGCGTTTTAGCGCGCTCCAATTTTGTTGCTGAGCAAAGGCATGGTAAACAAAATAGGCCTCACGCGGCATCATAAAGGGCAACACTAAACTAGCCATCTCCGCAGAACAAAAATTCACCGGGCTCAAAAGAGGCAAGCTCTGTGAATGGGGCAGATTAGGTGAGTAAGTTAGTTGGGCAGTAGGCGAAAAAGACGTGGGCGATTTTGGAGAAGAAGGCGGTGTGAGTGGGAGAAAAGACGGAGGCGTAAGTGGCGTGGGCGGTGCAGATATTAAAAGTTCTGAACCACCGCCACCCGCCTCCTGAGGTGGCGCCCCCAAACCTGGGCACTCTGCCCCCCATAAACTTATAAACATGAGAGTATATATTAGTGAAAAACGGTTTAACATGCCTTATCACTCCTTGTTTTTATTATAAGATGCAGCTATTAACGTTATGTTTATGTATCTAAAAAAAATTTAAAAAGCAAGACTGTTGTGTCGTCACGCCCACCGCATAAAAAAGGTACTCCCCATTGGGGCGGCTCTTCTCAATTGCGCACGCCAGTAAGAAAGGTCTCAAGCAATCCGGAGAGTTTAGCGATCCTGCATCCCACCCCGTGCCAGTCAATTTTGATGTGTCGGGCCTGGTTAACTCTTCGTTCATTGTTTATTAATCAAATGTTGATAAATTAAAACAAAAAAAATGCAGCAAAAGTTTTTAGCGACACAACCCCTTTTCGAAAGATTCTTCATGAATGACCATGAAGAAGAACCAACGAATGAAATAGATATTTACCTTGATGAAAACGGCCTTAAGGAATCGATCCAGCGCGAGCTCTACCTTTTACTTAACACACGTTGCTGCTTAAACAGCCAAGAGATTGCCCTGTATGAAACGAGTGAATACGCCTTCCCCTTGCTTTACGGCATTAAAGACTTTGGCACGTTAGATAACCCCAAAGCCGTACAAGATTTTGTAGCGCACATACGAAAAGCCATCACACGTTTCGAACCGCGCATACACAAGCCACAGGTCTCCCTTTTTAAAGGGAAATCTAACGATAGAGAACTGCACCTAAAAATTGATGGGTTGATAAAGTCTCATGAGGGC
>JAUIKZ010000009.1 GCA_030433125.1 Alphaproteobacteria bacterium | reverse complement strand
TTTTCAATTTCACGAGCAGTTCATGGATCTCCACCGGGTCAGGCGTGGTGAGACTATTAGTGGTTTGGATGAATGTATTTTTCTGTGGGCCTAAAACGCCTAGTGTGCCTATGCTGGCGGATGGAATTTTTAAATGGTCCCACAACTGCTTAACAAAATAGTTTACGGTTGTCTTCCCGCTCGTGCCCGTAACAGCCACACTGCTTTGGGGGAGGGAGCCATAGTATTTAGATACAATTTTTGCATACACTTGGCGTGGGCGGGCGTGTATCAACCAGTTGCATTTACCCCACAAATCCGTTTTCTTAATTTCATAGTAAATGCTTTGTGACACGATAATAAGACAAACCTTGTTCTCAATAGCCTGCGTCATATAAGCGAGGGCCGTTTCAACGTCGTTTACAAACAACCCAAATACGTTCCCTGCTCTAGAGAGCCTCGAATCAGAGGTGATGCCCGTCACATTCCACGATTTGGGGGGCTGTACGTCGCTTAGATGAAGGGCATAAGCCTCTTCCTCAAAATAGCCTTCTAAACGCTCTAACAGCTCATTTAATGTCATATTAGTTCCTACCTGGTTCACACGTTGTTATAAGTGTGTGATATATAGTATGTTTTTAATCATTTCTCAAGGGCAATAGTCCCATGAGTGGCGCTAAATTTTGAATGATTTCGCCACCTACAGGAGCCGCGTTCCAGCCAGCACTGGCTTTCCCATAGGTATCTTTCGTTGCCTTCGGTTTATGTAAGTTTATGTAAAGCATATACCGCGGATTGTTGATTGGGAAGACCCCCACAAAACTTGTGATGTTGTTTTTCTTGTCATACTTTTTATTAGCGATTACTTCCGTGGTGCCTGTTTTACCGCCCACCAAATAGCCCTTTACTTTGGCCTGCCGTGCACTGCCATTTATAACCACGTTTTGTAAGATATTACACACCACGCTAGAGGCTCTTTCCGTAAACACTGATTCACACTGAGTTGGTTCTGAGGTGCTTTTCTTTTCTAAAAAGAACTCTACTTTTTTACCCCCGTTCACCGTGGGAGCCAGCACATTTAATAGGTGTATCGGCGCTAAAGCAAATCCATATCCGTACGAAACCGTGGTGCTGGTGGTATCACGCCATTTTTTAGGCAGGGTAGGGGAAACGGTGTCTAGCCCATCAACCTTAATTTTATCAAAAACACCAAGCCTTTTTAAAAACGCTTGCTGATAGTCTTTCCCTACCGCTTTCACAATGCGCGCCGCCCCAATGTTAGATGACTTCACAAACACATCTGTAAATGATAGAGGCTGCGAGGAAGGGTAATAGTCTTTAATGGTATACTTCCCAATGCGGAACGGCTTTGTCACATCTACCATATGGGCGGGTGTAAACTGGCCGGACTCAAGCCCCATAGCTGCGGTGGCTATTTTAAACACAGACCCCGGTTCATAACGCCCTTGAGTAATGGTGTTAAACAATTGTTTAGCATCGCTTTTTTTAAGTTCATTTGGGTTAAAGTCAGGCAGTGAGACGAGGGACAAAATCTCACCCGTCTTCACATCCACAAGCACTCCCCCGGCACCTTCTGCGTTATAGCGTTCGATAGCACTGAGAAGTGATTGGCGAATCACATCTTGATAGCTCGCTGATAAGGTGAGCTTTTTCTCTTCACCATTGGTTAATGCTTCTTCAGCTCTTTTTTCAATGCCGTCCAACCCCTTGTTATCAATGTTGGTAAATCCAATCACGTGCGCAAACAGCTCTCCCATAGGGTAGATCCGTTTTTGCTCAAAGGAAATTTCTAAACAGGGCTCCCCCAGGTCTAAAATACTTTGATGCTCCTGCGGCGTTAAATGCCTTTTAATCCAGGTAAAACGCTTTTGAGCCGTTAGCTTACTATAAAGAGCGTCAAACTCATAATCTTTAAAAATGCTTATAAGCTTATAGGTTAGCGTTTTTGGGTCTTTTATTTTTACAGGGTTCACACTTAAAGAGGGCCGTGTAATAGTCGTCGCTAATATGTTCCCGTCTCTGTCATATATGCGGCCCCTTAGCGCTTTGGGGTCAGCTGTAGTAATATGGGTATTGGCATCTTCTCCTAGAAGCATAAGGTCACCCAGCCGCACGGACACAAGCATAAACACCATAATCAGCACAGCTTGCAGCAATCCTGCTCGGGCCCTGGCGCGCCGAAGGGGAAATTGTAACGCCCGACTCTCCGTCATTCTTTAATGGCCTCCTGCTTAGCAGCTTCAAACACCTCTTCGGGAATATTGTAGCTTTGAAGCCGAACGGGCGGTAAATCGGCCAAGGTGATAATTTGTGCAGGGGTAGGAGCTTTGAGCTTAGAGTATTTCTGCGCCAGATTTTTCAAATACTGGGGGCTTGTCACAAAGTGCCACTCAGCTTCGGCTACAGCAATAGCTTCTTTTGTTTCCCTTATTAACACCTCTAGGTCGTCCAATCTTGTTTGTTTCGCTATAAAGTTATTTTTAAGTTTAAACACACTAACGCCTAAAATTCCGTTAACAACCACTAAAAACAGGATAATCGCCCTCATAAACTCACCCTTTTTTCCAAAACGCGCAACTTGGCGGAGCGGGCCCTGGGGTTGCGTTTCGTCTCCTCTTCCGAGGGCAAAATGGGCTTGCGTGTCACGAGCTTAAACTCTTCTGCTTGCGCCAGCTCTCGGAACAGGTTTTTGGTAATGCGGTCTTCTAGGGAATGAAAGGTCACCACCACAATGCGGCCATGGGCTAAATTGCGCGCTACTCCCTTGAGCCCCTCTACTAAAACATCTAATTCGTTGTTCACATAAATACGCAGCGCCTGAAACACTTTGGTGGCGGGGTGCGTTTTGTGATACCCACCCGGGTAGCAAGAGGCCACCAGTTGCGCAAGTTGGGTGGTGGTTTCTAACGGAGCTTCCCCACGGGTTAAAACTATCTTTTTGGCGATGCGACGCGACTTTTTTTCATCGCCAAATTTATAAAAAATGTCGGCCAATTCTTGCTCTTCGTAGGTATTTATCACATCCGCTGCCGACGTACCTTCGCGACTCATACGCATATCGAGGGGCGCTTCTTTTTGAAAGGAAAACCCCCGCTCGCCATTATCTAATTGATAAGAGGAAACGCCTATATCAAAAACAACGCCGCGCACCTTCGGCCACACAGCCGCCGGTAACATGCTATCGAGTTGAGCAAAGTTGCCCTCTATAAACGTGAAGCGATCTTTATAGTTTTTCGCAAGCTGATCAGCCTTCGGGCGCACATCAGGGTCTTGGTCAATGCCAATAACATTAAACGGGGTACTCTTCAAAACAGCTCTGCTATAGCCGCCAAAACCAAAGGTAGCATCTACAATTGTATCGCCCACGCCCTCCACGCCAGGAAGATGCGCTAAAACCTCCTCAAGCAAAACGGGAATGTGTTGATACTCATTTACGCTCATGTGTCACTCCCTTTGTTGAACTGGTTTAAACGCAGGCTCAGTTTTTGTTCCCGCATACGGCTGCGCGCTATTTCTTGATACTCTTTAAATGTCCCTGGGTTCCATATCTCGAAGGTCTCCCCTCTTCCCACCAAAGCAGCCTCACCGTTTAAGTTGGCGTATGCCATAAAGTCTTCCCTCAAAACAATGCGGCCATCGCCATCAATGTTCATCATGGTGGCATCTGCAAAGAGGGCGGCCGCCATATCCGACTGCTCTTGCGAGTAAAGGTCTAGGTTGTCTACAGCTTGGCTTATTTTGGTAATGCGTTCTGTGGTCATCCCCTCCAAAGCTTGCTGTTTGTAAGACGGTAGCACCACCACAATTTCTGGCGTGACACCTTGTTTTAACGTTGCGCGAAAAGGGGCCGGTAACGAAAGCCGTCCTTTGCGATCTATTTTATGTATAAAAGTTGATAAAAATGGCAACATTTTTACGAGCACCTATGGTCATGGTATATCATGGTATTGCATGGGATGCAATGGCAATATTCCGTAAACGCAATGATAAGTATAGATTTGTCCCTCAAATGATATAGGAAAGAGTGTGTAAAGCTATGGAAATATGTTTACGACATATGAAAATTAATTACTTTTTTATCCACCTCAAAACGAAAGGATTTCAGGTGTTTGTAAGAAATTCACACGTGGTTGTTGCAATTTTTTACGAAAAATTTATTTTAACGTTAATACAATAATAAAAAAAGGAGTGCCCATGAAGAGTCAGAATTTATACCCACTAACTTTTTTCTTTATTTTATCGGGGCTTGTGCGTGCAAGCGATAAGCCCTCGTTGCCAAGGGTGCCTGAAAGTAGCTCCATATCATTTAGCGTACAAGACGTTACGCCTCGGCGGCTCGAGCGCACGAAAGCGTTTAAACAACTCCCTGGAGTGCCCCCCAAAAAAAGAGGCACACCAGACACGAACTGCGGATGTTTTGGCCGCAAAAAACGTGTAATCCCTCAATAAGGACAGCCCCTTAAAAGACATCCAGCAACTTGTCCATGTGGTGCCATCACATGGCTCTCAGCGGTACTAACAAGTGCCGGGTTTAGGACGCTTGTTAAAGGAACAGGTTAAAGCATAGGCGTTGCCACACAGCTTTTGGCAGGGTCTCCCATTCTTTCAAAGTGTTTGTTTTGTGTGAGGCTGTAACTGGTTTTGGTTTGCTTTCTTGTTAATAATCTATTAATTAATTTGAAGCCACCCGTTATAAGAACTGGGTTTATAAAAGGAGAATATAATATGCCTTTAGATTGGAACGGTCTATTTGATATGGACGCTTTATCAATTATTGTCAGCAGTGTAGTGGCTTCAATAGCCGCCATTATATTTGGTTTCTCACGCCGTTACATGAGGGGTGACAGTCATGTTAATCGATTCAATGCATTTTTTGGTTTAACAGTTCTGTCTGTTTTAGCTATGGTGAATGCGGCTCATTTAGCGGCGTTTGTGTTGTTTTGGGCCCTGGGCAATTTTGCGCTCGTCCAGCTCATGATTCACAAACGCTCATGGCAAGCGGCCCGTAACGCAGGGCTATTAGCCGCCATGAACTTAGCAGCTGGTGTGGTTACGCTAGCCGGGGCCAGCTACCTAATGTACACGGATGCGCAGTCGGCACACATCACCACCATTTTGGCTTATTACATAACAAACCCTGTGCCCCCCAGTGTTCCATTGCTACTTATAATAACGGCTTTTACCCAATCTGCTATTTGGCCTTTTCATCGGTGGTTATTAAGCTCACTCAATTCCCCTACACCCGTTTCTGCCTTTATGCATGCGGGGCTCATTAACGCAGGTGGCTTTTTGTTGGCGCGCTTTGCACCGCTCTTTTTGTACCACAATTATTTTCTAACAGCGCTCTTTGTGTTTGGGGTGATCACGGCTGTTTTAGGCACGCTGTATAAGCTTGTTCAAACCGATATCAAGCGCATGCTGGCCAGCTCCACCATGGCGCAAATGGGTTTCATGATTATGCAAGCCGGTCTAGGGCTTTTCGCTGCCGGCATAGCCCACTATTGTTATCATGGTTTATTTAAAGCCTATCTGTTTTTGGTGTCGGGGTCGGCGGCTCAAAGCAAGTCAATCAAAAGGCATCTCCCCACATCACCCATAGCCCTTGGTGTGGCTCTTGTGGCCGGGCTTGCCGGCAGTTATGGGTTTTCATTCATGAGCAAACGCCTGTGGGGCACCTGTGACACCTCCCTAATATTAGTGATTTTTGCTGGCGTGGGGGCCGCACAACTTAGCCTCGCTATCCTCAGCCAATGCAGCACTGCCCTTACCTTTGTGGCAGCCATCATTGTACCAGCTTTTGCCGGCGCCACTTATGGTTACACCGTATTTTTAATTGAAAACTATTTGAGTGGTTTGGGCCTTATGCAGCCGCAGCCTCTTAATGCTATTCACATGGCCGGCACCGCCCTTCTATTAGCCGGCTGGCTGTTTATGTTGTTTAGGCGTTACAAATGTGGCTGGTTTGGCGCGGCCTATGTGCGCTTACTTAACAATAGCCAACCCAACCCGTGCACCATTACCACCACACGCAACGGCTACAATTTTCAATAAACTAATTTTCTAATTCATGAGGTCACTATTATGACGACATTCGAAAACGCACTTGAAAACAGCTGGGCTAAAATGAGCCCCTTTTGGCCCCTTAAAAACCTAATTGCCGTGAACCCCCTGCAGGGCTTTGAGGATTTACCCTTTGAAAAAGCTCTCGCAGAGGGCCATACATTTTTTCAGCAACAAGAGCTACCCGCGGCCATCAAAGCTATCAACCGCCAAACCATAAAGTGGTGCCAAGCTTTTTTTGATGAGGGCCAAGCCACTATCAGCATGCCGGGGCGTGAAAAAGGCCTATATAATGCCTGGCGGACACTCGCCCTTCACGATGCACAACTACACAACAATGATGCGGACAACCTTAAGTTGTTGCGAGAGCTACCTAACACAGCCGCAGAGGCCTGCACGCAATTGCTTGCAAAACTTAAGGTTAAGCCTGCAAAGCAAGAGCTGTTCCTCACACTCATGCTCACCACCCTCCCTGGCTGGGCGGCCCACATAAAATACCGCACCCATTGGGCGCCTAAAAATGAACATACCCACACCCCTGTGACCGGGGCCGATTACATGGCCTTGCGGTTAGCCATCACGTGCTTGCTCTGGCCCATGGCCAATGAGCTAACAAGTTGGTTTGAAGCACTCCCCGAAAGCAATGTTCAATCTATGCTAGAGGCGGTGCGCCACGCCGAAGAAGAGTTTCATACCCCCCTCTTAAAGGCCCTAGCTGACACAACACCTAGCGCCCCCACCCAACGCCCAAAGGCCCAGATGGTGTTTTGTATCGACGTGCGCTCCGAGCCATTTCGCCGGGCGCTTGAGCAACAAGGCCACTATGAAACCTTGGGGTTTGCGGGCTTTTTTGGCTTAGCCTTGCAGCTTGTAAATCAGCAAACGGGGGAGTCCTATGCCTCCTGCCCGGTGTTGTTATCGCCTTCCCACTCTGTGGATGTATGCACCCACCAGGGGAACGAAGCCCAAAACGCGGGCAGTTCTTTTTACAAAGCGCTCAAATATTCATTTGTGTCACCCTTTGCGCTGGTAGAAACCATCGGCAGTTGGACCGGCCTATGGGCCGCCATGCGCACCTTTTTCCCGAACATGGCCACCAAGCTTAAAACGTGGCTTTCAAACACAAGCGCCCAGCACGCCCCTGATGTTGACTTAAAAAACATACCTGTCGAAGACCAATGCAAAATGGCAGAAGGGGCCCTCAGGCTTATGGGCCTTACCCAAAATTTTGCGCCCATAGTTGTGTTTTGTGGGCACGGTAGCACCACCCAAAACAATGGCTATGCCACCGCCTTGGATTGCGGCGCATGCGGCGGGCGCCACGGGGGAGCGAACGCACAGGTGCTGGCAGACATGCTCAATACCCCCGAGGTACGTGCCTACCTGAAAACGGTTGGCATTGACATTCCCGCAGACACCCATTTTATGGGGGGCCAACACAACACCACCACCGATGAAGTGACTTTGTATGATCAGCATGTGACAGACTCTCATCAAAATAAAGTGGCCACGCTTAAGCAAGCTCTTGAATATGCACGGACGGAAAACAACGAGGCCCGTTTAAAAGATATGGAAAACGACAGGCAACAGCCCCTTACCCGTAGCCACGATTGGGCCCAAGTGCGCCCCGAGTGGGGCCTCGCCCGCAACGGCGCTTTTATCGTGGGGCCCCGCGGACTCACCAAAACACATAACCTCCATGGGCGTTGCTTTTTACACTCCTACGATTGGGAAAAAGACACAGATGGTGCGCACCTAACGGTTATCCTTACAGCCCCTATGGTGGTAGCGCAGTGGATTAACACACAATATTTATTCTCTACGCTCGATAATGTGGCCTACGGCGGTGGCAGTAAGGTAACCAAAAACATCGTAGGCAAGCATGGCATTATGCAAGGGAACGCCAGTGACCTCATGCATGGGTTGGCACTACAGTCCGTGAACCAAACTGATGAGACCCCTTTCCACAAACCGGCCCGCCTCATGACCGTGGTGTACGCCCCCAAAGAGCGCATCAAACAGATAGTGGATATGCAGCCGGTGTTACAAAAACTGTTGGGGAATGGCTGGGTGCAACTGGCGTGCATTGACCCCACTGATCAAAAAGCATATAGACTAACGACGGCCTTGGACTGGGCTAAGCCTGAACTAAAATAATGAATGTCAGGAGTGATGAGTTAAGCGGGTGTTAGGGGCAGCATTGCCAGATGCTGACCTCATCATTCATTCATATCTTATAGAAGGCTCCCTTCTTTTAGGAGGGCAGCACCGTGGAGATTTAGGTTATTTTGGCCTGCATTACCGCTTGAAAGTAGCGCGGCGGCCACACCAGCCGCAATGCATTTAAGAGAAACCGCGCCGAATGAGCCATGCAATAAACGCATATCAGGTATGCTAAAAACAAATTTAAATACAGTTGATTTTTGAAGGGGAGTTATCTAAATTGAAGAAGTCTAGAGAACCAAGCTTGTCAAATATTGAACAAGCTCTTTTGAGTATGAATATTTTTGAACCCAAGGTGTAGGAGCTATTTAATGTACGATTTCAAAGGCCCGGAGCAAGATGGTCACGGTGTTATCCCCGATTATGAGCGCGACAAGTTTTTAACCGACTATGCAATAGCCACACTTGAAGACCGGTATTTACTCCCGAATGAAAAACCTCAAGACTTATTCGCACGTGTAGCCAACGCTTATGGCGACAACCCAGAGCATGCCGCGCGCATGTATGATTACATGAGTCGCTGTTGGTTCATGCCAGCGACACCTGTTTTATCAAATGGCGGCAGCAAAAGAGGCCTACCCATTTCATGCTTTTTAAATGAATCCTCTGATAGCCTAAAGGGTATCAGCGAAATGTGGCATGAAAATATATGGCTAGCGGCCAAGGGAGGAGGCATTGGCTCTTATTGGGGAAATGTACGTGCCATCGGAGAGGCAGTGGGTCTTAATGGGAAGACATCCGGGATTATTCCCTTTATTCGCGTGATGGACACGCTCACCCTTGCCATAAGTCAAGGATCACTTCGTCGTGGGTCGGCAGCTGTTTACTTGCCCATTAATCACCCTGAAATTGAAGAGTTTATTGATTTACGGCGCCCTACCGGGGGTGACTTCAACCGCAAAGCCCTCAACTTGCACCATGCCATTGCCATAACGGATGAATTTATGGAAGCTGTTGAACAAGGCAAAGAGTTCAACCTCATCAGCCCCAAAACGGGTGAGGTACGTGAAACAGTAGACGCCCGTTCACTGTGGATTAAGATTCTGTCCACCCGCATTGAAACGGGCGAACCATATATAATGTACGTTGACCATGTGAATGAGGCCCGGCCCGAACATCAACGTAAGCTTGACCTAAAGGTTAAAACCTCTAACCTTTGTTCGGAGATTACGTTGCCCACCGGCATTGATCACCTGGGTAAAGACCGCACGGCCGTGTGCTGCTTATCATCACTTAACCTTGAGAAGTATCTGGAATGGAAAGACCACCCCACTATTGTGGAAGATGCGTTGCGCTTTTTAGATAACGTGCTGAGTGACTTTATTGAAAACGCCCCCGATGAAATGGAAAACGCCAAGTATTCCGCCATGCGTGAGCGCAGCGTGGGGCTGGGCGTTATGGGCTTCCATTCTTTCTTGCAATACATGAACATCCCCTTTGAGTCGGTGATGGCCAAAGTGTGGAACAAGAAAATATTCTCCCAAATACGCGCCCAAGCAGATGAAGCCTCGCGCAAGCTGGCCCTGGAGCGGGGGGCCTGCCCCGATGCACGGGATGCCGGGATGATGGAACGTTTTTCCAACAAGCTAGCTATTGCACCAACGGCCTCTATTTCAACGTTAGCGGGCAGTACGTCGCCGGGTATCGAACCATTTGCGGCCAACGCTTACGTGCATAAAACCCTGTCGGGCTCTGTGACCGTGCGCAACAGATTCTTGCAGCGCCTACTAAAAGACAAAGGACAAGACACCCCCGAGGTGTGGAGCTCTATTACCATCCATGGTGGTTCGGTGCAGCACTTAGAGTTCTTGTCTGATTTTGAAAAAGATGTGTTTAAAACCGCGTACGAGCTGGATCAAAACTGGGTGATTGAGCACGCGGCCGACCGCACCCCTTACATATGTCAGGCGCAGTCATTGAACATATTCATTCCATCTAACATACATAAGCGTGAGTTACACAACTTACACTTTAAAGCCTGGAAGAAAGGGGTGAAAACACTTTATTACTGTCGCTCGCAATCGATTCAGCGGGCGGAGTCTACCACCTCAAGTGCGCTCAAACATGAGCAAAAACCTATCGGGCCTGTATCACCGCCTGATGATGAATGTATTTCGTGCCAATAAAACCAGAGAGAGGAAATTGTTATGTCGTCTTTATTAACGCCATCAAAAGTATATAAACCCTTTAATTATCCGTGGGCCTACGAAGCTTGGTCAACGCAACAACGCATCCACTGGATCCCCGAGGAGGTATCGCTTCATGAAGACGTGAAAGATTG
Source organism: Alphaproteobacteria bacterium (assembly GCA_030433125.1). Classification (GTDB taxonomy): domain Bacteria; phylum Pseudomonadota; class Alphaproteobacteria; order UBA6184; family UBA6184; genus JAUIKZ01. The sequence continues at coordinate 14,146 of JAUIKZ010000009.1, read as the reverse complement.
GAAGCACAAGCTCAGCCCCCAAGAAAAAAACCTGCTCACCCAAATCTTTCGCTTTTTCACCCAAAGTGATATCGAAGTGCAAAACTGCTACATGACGCAGTATTCAAAAGTGTTTCAACCCATTGAAGTGCAGATGATGCTCACCGCCTTTTCCAATATGGAAACCATTCATGTGGCGGCTTATTCTTATTTGCTCGACACCATTGGCATGCCAGAAAGTGAGTACGAAGCCTTTTTACACTACAAAGAAATGCGTGATAAATACGAATATTATCATGAGTTTGATGTGGACACAAAGGAGCATGTGGCCATCACACTCGCCACCTTCGGGGCCTTTACAGAAGGCTTACAATTGTTTGCGAGCTTTGCGATTTTGCTTAACTTCCCACGCTTTAACAAAATGAAAGGTATGGGCCAAATTATCGCGTGGTCCGCCCGTGATGAAACCCTGCACACGCACTCGATTATTCGTTTGTTCAAAACCTTCCTACACGAGAATAAATCGGAGATAAATGAAGGGCGCCTCTACACAAAGCTGCGTGAAATTTGTAACAAAATCATTGAGCTTGAAGACGCTTTTATTGACCTGGCCTTTGAGCTGGGAGATGTGGAAGGCCTGAGCGCCGCAGAGGTGAAGCAATACATTCGCTATATTGGCGATCGTCGGTTGGTGCAACTTGGCACAGAGCCTATGTTTAATGTAAAAACGAACCCGCTCCCCTGGATGGATGAAATGCTTAATGGAGTGGAGCACACGGACTTCTTCGTGAACCGCGTGACCGAGTATTCAAAAGGGGCTACAGAAGGCACCTGGGAAGATGTGTTTAGCGACATGATGTCGAAATAACGCCACTCACCAATGTTGCAACGTTGGTAAGAACTAAAGCTAGGTGGTTGCGTACCTGGATTTTGGCATAAGCTGCTGAAACACGTTCAGCACGACAATCATTGTGGGCGTTCCGGCAAACGGTGGTGGGGGGTATTCAGGAAGACATTCCGGGTACTTCCAACTATCGCCGGATTTGACGTGGACATGGCCCGTTTCTATGACTATACTACTGTTATAAAAAGAGACGGATCATGCAAATACCCTTAGTGGCTGAGAGCCGTAATTATTACACTATCCAAGAAATATCGAAAGACATTAAGGCAAAGCTTGAGGATGGCTTTAAATTTATTCGCTTGCGGGGAGAAGTGTCGGGCCTCACCTATCACCGCAGCGGCCATGTGTATTTTAGCCTCAAAGAAGGCGATGCGGTGATTGATGCCATCGCATGGAAATATGTGGCGCAAAAATTCAATGTACCCTTAGAAGAAGGTGTAGAAATTATTGGCCGAGGCTCGGTGACTACCTATCGCGGGCGCTCAAAATATCAATTTGTGATGGACAGCTTTGAGCTTGCCGGGCGCGGGGCTTTGTTTGCGGTGTTGGAAAAGCGCAAAAAGCAACTGGAGGCCGAGGGGCTTTTTTCCCCCGGGCACAAAAAACCCCTCCCGCCTTACCCCCAACGTATCGGTTTAATCACCTCACGGGATGGCGCGGTGCTCCATGATATTCAGCGTCGTTTGCAAGAACGCTTTTTTGAGGAGGTGGTTATGATCCCCGCCACCATGCAAGGAGAGGGCTGTGCACCCAGCGTGATAGCGGCCCTAGAAGAGTTGGATGCGTTGGAGCTAGATGTTATTATTATCGCCCGTGGTGGCGGCAGCTTCGAAGACTTATGGCCCTTTAATGACGATGCCTTGTGCCGCTGCATACACGCCGCCAAAACCCCTGTCATGACGGCTATTGGCCATGAACCAGACACGCCGCTGGTTGACTATGTTTGTGATCAACGAGCGCCCACCCCCACAGCGGCTGCCGAAATGGTAGCCCCCAAACGCGAGGATTTGCAAAACACGCTCACCCATAAACATGTGGAGCTAAAAAAAGGCTTGGCCCGCACTTTGCAAACTATATGGCATAGTTTTGTCGCCATTACCCAGCGGCTTGATGCCCAGCGACAGCTTCTTACCGATTTAGGCTATCACCTTGATAAGCTTGACCTGAGCCGCGCCATGAAAAGCTACATGCAGCAATTGGATATAGGATGCAACAAGCTGGTGCTAGACACCAAGCTGCTGCGTCATAAAGCAGAAACCCATGAAGCGGTTATAGAAGACGCGACCACACGAGCCCATAGCGCCCTGAAAATGCAGATAGAAACCGCCCGACACCAGGTGGAAAAATGCGCGCAAGCCGTAAACCCTGCAAGGGCCTACACAACCCTCGCCACTGTAGAAGAAAGCTTTCATCATGTGTCGAATTTACCCCAAAAATATATGCATCAAAAATTGGCGGACAGAACACGTGAGCTAAAGGAGATATTAAACCGACTTGAAAACAACAACCTGTTGGCTATTTTAAGAAGGGGTTTTAGCGTTTTGACGGACCAAAATGGACAAGTAATAAAAGAAAAATCGGCCCTGCGCACGAGCCAGGCGATCACGGTTCATATGCATGATGGGGTGGTGGCTGGCATATTTGTGCCGCAAAGCCGCACCGACCGTTCATAATTTGTTAATACTTGCACACTAAGAGTAAAAGAAAAACATGGAATTTACAGCCGCCTTTTTATCTCGTATTCAGTTCGCCTTCACTATTGGGTTTCACATTCTATTCCCTACGCTCAACTTGGGCTTGGCCATTTTTTTACTCATCTTTGAGGTGCAGTGGTTGCGCACAGGCAACCCGGTCTATGAGCGCCTTTATAAGTTTTGGGTGAAAATATTTGCGTTGGCCTTTGGGTTGGGCGTGGTGAGTGGCATACCTATGTCTTTTCAATTTGGCACTAACTTTGGCGCCTTTTCACAGGCCACCAAAAACGTTATTGGCCCCATGCTGGCTTACGAGGTTTTTTCCGCCTTCTTCTTAGAAGCCACCTTTTTAGGGGTGATGATTTTTGGGTGGGGCAGGGTGCCCAAACCCGTTCACTTGCTCGCTACTATTATGGTGGTAATTGGCACCACACTTTCGGCTTTTTGGATTATGGGGGTTAACTCATGGATGCAGTCCCCAGCCGGATACGAACTTAAAGAGGGTATTTTTTACCTCAAGAGTTTTTGGGGCGCCGTATTCAACCCTTCATTTCCCTACCATCTCAGTCACATGTTGATGGCCGCTTACCTTACCACCGCTTTTGTTATTATGGGGGTGATGGCTTATCATATTTTAAAAAACAACAGCACCGCCGCCCAAAAGGGCCTGAAGCTGGGACTGTTTTGGGCCTTGTTTTTTGCGCCTATGCAACTTGTGCTGGGTGACTTACACGGTGTGCATAGTTTTAAAAACCAACCCATGAAAGTGGCCGCCATGGAAGGGGCGTGGGACACAAAAAAAGGGGCGCCTATGGTGTTGTTTGGCCTCCCCGACATGGAAGCTGAAAAAAACCACTACGAGGTGTCTATCCCCAAACTGGCGAGTCTTTATTTAACACATAGTTGGGAGGGCGAAGTGCCAGGCCTTAAGGAGGTGTCGAAGGAAGACAGGCCTTATGTGCCTATTGTGTTTTGGAGCTTTCGCATTATGGTGGGCATTGGGTTGCTTTTTATTGCCCTCAGCTTTTGGGGTGTCTACCTTATGTGGCGGCGGCGCTTGTTCACTAATACGTTCTTTTTAAGATGCCTCGTGCTGGCCACACCTTTGGGCTTCATAGCTACCATTGCGGGCTGGATGGTAACCGAAGTGGGGCGCCAACCATGGGTGATTCAAGGACTTATGCGCACGGCCGACAGCTATAGTAAACATGTCTCTCACGCGCAGGTAAGCAGCTCGTTGCTGGGGTTTGTTGTGGGCTATTCTGTGTTGTTTAGTTTATTTTTATATTTTATGTTTAAGATGATGCGTAAAGGACCAGAAGAAATAAAAATATGACCATCGATTACCCAACCATATGGGCTGTTCTCGTTTTAACAGCTTTTGCCGTGTACACCATGTTAGATGGCTTTGATTTGGGCGTGGGTATTTTGCATTTCACAACACGCAGCCCCGAAAAGCATGACCTGATGATGGGGTCTGTGCTGCCCTTTTGGGACGGCAATGAAACCTGGCTTGTTTTGGCGGGCGGCAGCCTTTATGCCATTTTCCCTTACCTTTATCATACCATTATCCCCTTGCTCTCCACCCCCATAATGCTCATGCTTTTTAGCCTTATGTTCCGCGGTATTTGCTTTGAATTTCGTTTTAAAACTGACTCAAAATATCGTTGGATCTGGCGCTATTGTTTTGCCCTATCTAGTTTAAGTATGGCTTTTTGGCAGGGGGTGATTGCAGGCTCTTTTTTGCAAGGCTTTAACGCCGCGGACGGTTACAGCACTTACAACTGGTTTACCTTCGCCACCGTTATAAGCGGCGTAGCCACCATTTTGCTCTACGGCCTTTTGGGAGCCACGTGGTTATGGATGAAGCTGCCCCACGAAAATGCGGGAGAATTTCGCGTTAAAGCGGTGGCCATTATTTTTGCGTCCTTAGGGCTATGGATTTACAACTATGCGGCGCTGCATCCTGTGCAGCCCGTTTTTAAATTAACCCTTCTTACAATATTGGCCTATGGCTACGTGCTATTTAGCACGCTTAAAGGCTACACCTACCAACCGTTTTTGTCGACATTGCTGTTAGTGGTGGTACTCTTTGTGAATGTGGCCTGCTTATACTGGCCGTACGCCGTGCCATTTCATAAAACTATATGGGATGTCTCATCACCCATAGAAACGCAGCGCATTGTTTTTTATGGCGCTGTGGTGTTTATCCCTGTCATCTTAAGTTATACAATTTATGTCTTCTATCTTTTCCACGGCAAGGTCCACAAAGATCACCTGCCTAAATATTAGGCTATTTTATTATAAAGACGACCCCTCACGGGGAGGAGCCTATTATTAATCCTTAGCAGACAAACGTAATGCATTTTCGAGGCGGCGGTCACCCAAAGTTTGCGCTAAAGGTTCTAGTTGTTTTTTGGCTCCTAAAATGGTTTCCCTATCCTGTGATGCCAAAGCTTTTTCTAACGCGGTTTTGGCAGCTTCTATATCCGCACATTCCGTCGCCGACAAAAGGGGCGCATCATGGGCCAGGCCTTTTTCCACCGCCAAGAGCAAACGCTCGGCCTCGATAGTGGCTTGTTTCAGCAAGCGCTCACTCATGTCTTCCTTCCCATGGGCTTGCGCCTCTAGTACCATTTTCTTGAGGGTAGTTTCATCCAGGTTATGGGATGGCTGCACCGTAATTTTTTGCTGGGTATTGGTGGTTTGCTCGCGGGCTGACACCTCCAGTAATCCATTGGCGTCTAGGTTAAAGGTGATGTCAATGCGTGCCATGCCCGCCTCCATGGGAGGAATACCACTTAATTCAAATTTTCCTAGCGACCGACACTCGCTAGCTAGCTCACGCTCCCCTTGCACCACATGAATTACCAACCCTTGTTGGTTATCCTTAAAGGTCGTAAACGTTTGTGTTTTGGTGACAGGGATGGGCGTGTTGCGGTGAATAATTTTCTCCACCAAGTTCCCCATGGTTTCAATGCCAAGTGAGAGGGGCGTCACATCCAGCAGCAAAAACTGATTGTCTTTTGTTAAGTTATGGGCCTGACGAGCGGCACCGGCGGCCACCACCTCATCGGGGTTGATGTTTTGCAAAGGCTTTTGATTGAGGGCCTGCGCCACTTGATCGGAAATATACGGCATACGGGTGGCCCCCCCCACCAAAATAACGCCGTCCAAGCCTTCAATCTTCACCTTGGCCTCTTTTATAGTGGAATGCATAATCCGCAGTGTGCGGGACACAAAAGGTTTGGCTATATCATGCAGTTTTTCAACAGTGAGCGTATGATGTTTTTCATCCGCCACGAATGATGCTTCTGGCTTTTGAGACAACACCTCTTTTGCACGCCGCGCATTCATAAGCGCTTGCTTATGGGCCGTGGGGCTTAGGGTGTTGACATCAACGAAGTGGTTCAATATAGCCTCATCTATATCGTCGCCGCCCAAGTTACTATCACCGCCCGTGGCCAACACTTGAAAGAGACCATTTTCAATTTTGAGCACAGTCACATCAAAGGTTCCACCACCTAGATCATACACCACATAGGTGCCTTCTTTTTGCGCATCAATGCCATAGGAGATGGCTGCAGCCGTTGGCTCCGCTACCAGGCGCAACACCTCGAGGCCGGCTAATTTTGCCGCCCAGCGCACTGCGTTACGGGCGTTATCATCAAAATAGGCCGGCACCGAAACCACAGCTTGGCGCACCGTGGCTTGTAAATGGGCCTCTGCTTGGGCTTTCAAGGCTTTGAAAATCTCGGCGGCAATTTCAATAGGTTCACGCTTATGGCCATTCACATTGAGGATGTTTTTTTGTTCTGGGTTTTCGGCTGATGTGTCTTTCGCCAACAGCCTTTTAACGGAGCGCACCACAGCTTGCGGCGTGTGGCTCAGATATTCTTCGGCCGTGTAACCAATCAAGCATTCTTCAGTTGTCGTTAGGGCGTAAACCGAGGGCAGGGTGGTGGCGCCATTCGCTTGGGGAATAAATTTCACGTCCCCCGCTTTTACGTAAGCCACCACACTGTTGGTGGTGCCAAAGTCTATACCAATGGTCACGGCTGGCTTTGGGACAGCCGGTTCGGAAATTTGTAAGAGCATGGGTCCTCTAATGTGTTATTAATTTTTTTAAGTATAATATGCGAGATAAGTTTTGTTCAAACCGCTCCAGATCAAAAAACTCAAAGCTGTTTTGCAACCCGATAAGCAGCCGGTCTCTTTCTTCTTCCAAAGGGATGAGGGCGTCTGCTGCTTGTTCTTGCAATTCCATAATGCGCATTAAAAAAGGCACGTCTTTGGTGGTTGATAAGGGCACCTCCTCAAAACCATTTTTCTTATTAAGAATTGACCACAAACACAAAAAGCGTGATTTGCAATCTCGCAACATATCATAGGCTTTGTTGGCTTTACTGGCGATGAGAGCCGCTTGTGCTTGTGTTTGGGGGCTTTGGTTCATATGGCTGTCGGGGTGAACATCGCGTAGGAGGGTTTTGTAATTCTTTTCCAACAGGGCTTCGTCTACAGTAATATGAGGGGCAATATTCAGTAATCGAAAAGGGGTGATGGTGTCATCCCATGGCTGAACAGCAAAACAGGTGGCGCACTGCCACACCGTTTTTTCCATTAGGTCATAACAGAACTCACATTGTTTCATATGCCCTCCCTAGCGTAAATTTATACATGGAACGACTCCCCACACCCACAACGACCCTTCTCATTAGGGTTGATGAATTTAAAGCCGGCTTCCAATTCGTTTTCTTCATAGTCCATTTCCGTCCCCACCAAAAAAATAATGGCTTTTGGGTCAATAAGCACCCTCACACCATCGCATTCCACCACCTCGTCATAAGGCCCTTTTTGCTCGGCGTATTCTAAATAATAGGCCATGCCGCTGCAGCCACGGGTTTTGATGCCAATTTTAATCCCCAAGCAGGGTTGCGTGCGCGCTGCCATGAGGGCTTTAATTTGCTGGGCGGCATTAGCCGTAATGTTTAAAATAGCGCCTGTACTCATTAGGCTGACTGCTGCTGTTTACTTTTATAGTTTTCAATAGCCGACTGAATGGCATCTTGTGCTAAAATGGAGCAGTGAATTTTAACGGGTGGCAAGGCCAAATATTCAGCGATATCACTATTTTTAATGCTAGAAGCTTCTTCAATCGTTTTGCCCTTAATCCATTCAGTAGCCAAAGAGCTGGAGGCAATGGCCGACCCACAGCCAAATGTTTTAAATTTGGCATCGGTAATTTTACCGCTTTCATCTACTTTAATTTGCAGCTTCATCACGTCGCCACAAGCGGGGGCCCCTACTAGGCCGGTGCCTGTGTCGTTGCCTTCTTCGATGGCGCCCACGTTGCGCGGGTTTTCGTAGTGATCAATTACTTTATTGCTATATGCCATGGTTTTATCTCCTTTAATTTAAGTTAATGTGCGGCCCATTGAATTGATTTTAAATCGATACCCGCTTTGGCCATCTCATATAATGGGCTCATATCTCGTAGTTTTTTCACCGTTTTAATAATTGAATCTGCGGCCACCTCGAGCTCTTCTTTTGTGGTAAAGCGCCCAATGCCAATGCGGAGTGAGGTGTGCGCTAATTCCTCCTCAACACCTAAGGCTCGTAAAACATATGATGGCTCAAGAGAGGCGGATGTGCAAGCAGAACCTGATGAAAGGGAGAGGTTTTTTATACCCATCATTAGCCCTTCACCCTCCACATAGGCGAAGCTAATATTAAGGCAACCCGCCAAACGGTGCTCGGGGTGGCCGTTAATGTAAATGTCTTCTAGCTCGCTGGTGAGTTTGTTCATAAAGAAGTCTTTAAGTTCGGTAGTGCGTTTTTGTTCTGCGGCCATCTCCCGTTCCGCAATGGCACAGGCTTCCCCTAACCCCACACAAAGGGCAGGCGACAAGGTGCCCGAGCGCATGCCCCGTTCTTGCCCGCCACCGTTAATGAGGGGGTTCAAGCGCACGCGCGGGCGACGCCTTACATACAAAGCGCCAACGCCTTTTGGGGCATAGATTTTGTGGCCTGAAATGCTGAGAAGGTCGATATTCATCTCATTTACATCCATGGGAATTTTACCCACCGCTTGCGCCGCATCCGTGTGGAAGAACACCCCCGCTTCACGGCAAATAGCCCCAATCTCGCGGAGGGGTTGCAACACACCAATTTCGTTGTTGGCGGCCATAATGCTTACCATCAGTGTTTCGGGGCGGATGGCGGCTTTGAGATCATCCAGGTTAATAAGACCGTCACTTCCCACAGGCAGGTATGTAATGTCAAAGCCATCAAGGCCTAGGTGACGGCAAGTGTCGAGCACGCATTTATGTTCGGTCACGCAGGTAATGATATGGGTTTTACCGCGAGACTTATAAAATTGTGCCGCCCCCTTAAGCGCCAGGTTGTTAGATTCGGTGGCGCCTGATGTAAAAATAACCTCCTTCGGGTCTGCGCCAATAAGGCTCGCTACTTGCGCGCGGGCGTTTTCTACGGCCTCTTCCGCCTCCCACGCATGGTGGTGCACCCGCGAGTGAGGGTTGCCAAACTTTTGTGTAAAATAAGGCATCATCGCCTCCACAACGCGGGGGTCGCATGGGGTAGTGGCCTGATAATCCAGGTAAATATGGTTCATGTCTTGTTTAACGGTTTCTGTCATATGGTTATCCTATCATTGCTTTGTAATGGTTTAAAAACGTGTCAATGTCTTGTTGGGTGGTGTGTGGGCCAAGGCTCACCCGTATCGCCGTGTTCGCCAAATCTTCTGGCGCGTTCATAGCTTGTAGCACGTGGGATTTTACCACACGCCCGGATGAACATGCCGAGCCCGAGCTAAGCGCCACCCCTTTGAGGTCAAAGTAAATTACCTGTGTTTCTTTATCATGACCAGGGCTGCTAAAGCAGGTGGTGTTGGGAAGGCGGTTCACCCCGTGGCCCCAAATGTGCACCAATGGGTTGGCGGCTTTTAGGCCTGCCTCAAGTTGCTGCCTAAGAGCTGCTACGGCTGAAAAATCTTCAAAACCATTTGCAAGAAGTTGCCCCCAACTATCAATGGCCAAGGTGTTTTCGGTGCCAGCCCTTAAGCCTCGTTCTTGCCCGCCACCGGCGATGTATGCAGTCATTTTTAGATGTGGTGCCGACACCAAGGCGCCCACGCCTTTTAGGCCGCCCATTTTGTGGGCCGACAGGGTCATGAGACTTATGCCATCCAGCAGAGAAATGGGAATGCGTCCAAAGGCTTGCACCGCGTCCACATGCAAGAAGGCCCCATGCTGTTGGCAGAGCTTAGCAATATCTTTAATGGGTTGAATCACGCCCGTTTCATTATTCGCCCACATCACACTAATGAGGGTAGGGGCCCGGGCCGTGCGCAAAACCTGTTCGAGCTGATGTAGCTTCACCACGCCATTTTCGTCAACCGGCAAGTGGTTTTGAGGAGCCACCAGCTTTAAAACGGAGTCATGTTCAACAGCGCTGCAATAAGTGTTTTCGCGAGCCACCCCCAAACAGTGAAGCGCCATGTTATTGGCTTCGGTCCCCCCGCTAGTGAAGGTGATGTCACGGGGAAGCACACCAAGGGCTTCGGCCAAAAGCTTGCGGGTTTTATCCACAGCGGCTCGAGACGCCCGCCCTGCATTATGAATGGAGGAGGGGTTTCCAAAACGCTTTAAGCTGTTGAGTATGCTTCCCTCAACAAGGGGCGACAATGGCGCTGTGGCATTGTAATCCAAGTAAATCACTGTAGGGCCCTCTCTTCAAACACCCACAGCCCCTCACGCATTTTTTGCCGTTTGCGAAGCAGGTCGCCGTCGGCCATAGTGGGGTGTATATTACCGTTATACACATCGTCTATGGTGATTCCCTGCAGATGCGCATACATATGATTCGACACCTCTTGCCACAAGGTGTGGGTGCGGCACTTGCCCGGTCGGGCCACACAACTAATGGCTGATTCGGCTGCACATCCCGTAACGGAAAAATTGTCTTCCACCGCTAAGGCCACATCCGCCACCGAAAAGGCGCGGGCGGGCAGGCTGAGTTGATAGCCGCCCCCTGGCCCCCGCACACTTTGCACAATATTAGCTTGACGTAACTTGCGAAACAGCTGCTCCAGATAATTAAGAGCAATGCCCGTAGACTCGGCAACCTTAGAAAGCGGCAGAGGCTTTGAGGTATCACAAAGCTCGAGCAACCCAGTTACGCTGTATCTTGTTTTCGAAGTAATCACGTTTTCATCTTTATAATTGTTATATATCATTCCTGATTAATTTAGTCAAGTATAAGGCGTTGAAAATACAGGGCTACATATACACCAGTCGAGTTGGAGGCAACCGCCAAGGAGGGCTGGACCTTTATTTGGGTTTCCGCCCAAATAAAGAGGCGCTGCGTTGCACGCCTGAAGGCTTTGCTTTCAGCAAAGGCTTGTCCAGCCCAGCGGTGTGGGGGCGCGTTAACGTGCCTTTGTAAGCTTGAAATAGCTGATATAGCTGCCCAGTAACCCAGCAGCTATCATGGCTACGCTTAATAACTGCCCCATCGAGAACACCTCTGGAGAAATGGGCAGAAATACCACAGGATCGGGCTCTCTGAAATATTCAGCTACAAAACGGCCAGCCCCGTAAAAAGTTAAAAAGGAAAAACCAATGGTGCCAGGTTTATGGCGCCATTTCGGGTACAAAAACCACAGCACAGCAAACACCAACAGGCCTTCGGTGACGGCCTCGTAGAGCTGGCTGGGGTGGCGGGGCAGGGGGCCAGCACCTGGGAAATGCATGCCCCACGCCACGTCTGTTACACGGCCATAAAGCTCCCCGTTAATAAAGTTGGCTACCCGCACGGCTGCAATGGTCAGTGGCGTCACCACAGCGGTAACATCCATCACCTCGAAAAAGTTCAAGCGCCGTGTTTTACAAAAATAGTAAAAGGCCGCTATCAGCCCCAACATACCGCCATGAAATGCCAGGCCCGACTCCCAAATACGCAAGGGGTAAAGAGGGTCGGATAAGAGGGTGCTGGGGTGGTACAGCAATACATCCCCAAGCTTTCCGCCCAATACCACCCCCACCACCGCAAAGGGAATGAGCTCATAAAAGGTGTCGGCGCTAAAACTAGTGGGATAGCGTTTAGCAATACGGGTGGCCAACTGGGCGCACAGCAAAATGCCTACGAAATAAGCTATGCCATACCAACGAATTTCTAACCCGCCCAACCGCAGTGCCACCGGATCAATATTGTGATATGCGAAAGCAGACATATTTTCCTCTTTTTTATAGTCTTAATACATTCGCGACGGAATAGGAAATTATTTAAAAGGCAACGCGCATAAACGATATTGAAAACAACGTCTTGCGGGGCGTCAAGACTAATCTCTAGGCGTATTTTCTGTTGTGCCCATCGTCCAGAGCATAGTACCGCTAGCCAATAAACAGATAATAGTTGCTAATGTGTGAACGTTTAGTAGTACGCATTGAAACAAACGTAAAAGGAACTTAACTGGCGGGAGCGACGGGGCTCGAACCCGCGACCTCAGGCGTGACAGGCCTGCGTTCTAACCAGCTGAACTACGCCCCCAGTTAAGTAAGCACTTTTTATAATCAAATTAGGTTTAAGTCAAGATAAATTTCTGTATAATCCGCCAAAAGGCCAAAAAATGATAAATAAAGTTGTTACTCTACTGGTTTCTTTCTGTTCTCTTTACACTGTTTCGAAGGCTGTAGAAACAGATCTAACCTACGACAAGCCACCGCTATCACCCTTTGAAGCTCATGCTTTGCACCCCCTCTTTGCCTACCGAGACACGGGCCTTCAAGAGGTTGATGTTCCCATTTGGTCGCCACTAAAGACATGGCCAGGGTTTAGCCGTACACATTGTGATAATGTACTTTTCCATTGGCGCGCAATAGTTGATAAACATAAGTTAGATGCCAAACAGCAAAGTAGCCTCGCAAAGCTCTATGTTAAGTTCATTACTTTCTTAGCAAACGAGGCAGGCTATGGGGAGACTGAAGCCTTTTTTCTTCTTATTCACTATCTACGCCATGACAGCATTAGTACGGCGTTACCTTTAAGCGGTGTGAGAAAAGTAATAAGACACTACAGGAGATCCCTTTTTCCGCGGCTAGGCCATTTACGTTTGAAGTATGTTAACACCAGCCAGCTTAAATTTGAAAACATGAAGGGGCGATATTTTTCTTTTGCAAGAGAACTATCAAGGCGCACAGCTTCTTTTTATATCAACCCCTTTGTAGTTACGCGTTTGTCGCGCTTTTCACCATTGCAGCAGCAACTCATTTACCGTTATGCAAACCGCACTCAAGGCATGCGCTTCTTTAATCCCATAGATGCCGTCTACTTCTGGTTGGGCGACGGCGTGTGGAGCAAAGAGACAGACTACCCCGTGTTTAAACGATTGGCGCAAAGACGAAATAAGCAATTTCGAACAATGGACCTTTTTTTAGGAGACAAATATTATATTCGGGACATAGGCCGTATTGAGGCGCGCCTAGATGTTTTAGAGACACTACGTTTGTTTGAAGGTAAAGATGAGTGGCTAGATTCTTTCTTGAAAAGCTTCGGGTTTATATTAGCCCATAAGCACCCATTTGGTTGTTTGTTTCCTTTTATAGAAAGTGTGTTTGCCTTTAAAGCTACAACGCCTATTGTTGCGTTAGAGGCAATAAACCTAACAGTACAAATGCTCAAGATTAAAAGAACCTACGCAAAAGATGCGCGTGAGATACATCTGTTTATTGAGCGGCAATTAGCTGATGTGTTTAAGGGGCTTCAATCGCGCAGCAACTATCTGTCAACGGGTGTTTTGAAGGCGGCCTCCGACGTTGTTAATGTATGCAGAGGCTTTGTGTTAGGGCCGAGAATAAAAAATGTACTTTACTTAATTGATTATTTAACGGTGTTTGATGACCCAGAGGATTATGCCGAACAAATTGCAACCCGGGCGGCAGCTTTATTTATTGAACCTCTGGCAATACATGCAGCTGAATTATTCAACGTCTATTTACGTGCCGAAGCGTTTAACAAAGGCGAGGCCTTTACAGATCATGAGCGCTACTTACAGTTTGCCTTTTTTGTAGAAGATCAGTGTAAACATATTCGTAACAGGCGTGTTCTAAGACGTCACTCTATTTCTATGGATGAATTAAAGGCTCTTTGAGGCCAGATTGTTTATGCTACTTGGGGGCTTGCATGAGCCCGCCCTCACACCTCCTCCAGCTCTTTATCTTCATACCACCAGATGTATTTATGAATGGTGTGGCGGGGGTAAAGGGCTTGCAGCGCCGCCGCATACACATTAAGTTGCCGCTGGTGCTTTGCCCGCTGCTCACGGGTGGCATCAGTTTTCAGGTCAATAATATTAATGCCCCCTTCCTGAAACACACACACATCCAGGCGATACTCGCGTCCTTTGTATGTTAAGGGCATCTCGGCCAGCACCTGCCCCTCAAAAACCGTGGCATAGTGGATGGTTACCGCCTTTAGCCTCGCGTCCTCACACACACCGCCCTTCAACAGCTGCTCCAGTTGCTTATGCATATCCACCCCCTTACCCAAGGCC
>JAUIKZ010000008.1 GCA_030433125.1 Alphaproteobacteria bacterium | reverse complement strand
TGTTCCATCTTGTGTAATGTAATGCGCTTCTTCCTCAATGTCTGACGCTGTAACGTTACTTAGGTTGGTAATATCAAGTGTTAGCTGGGTGTGGTCTTGCCCCTTTAATGTAGCAACCCCTAAAAAGAGAATACAAGAAAGGGCTTTGAAGTTAACCATTGGCTGTTCTTTATTAATCTAATCGTATAACCGAACAGTTAACAAAAATCAAATAGAGCCAAGGCAATGAAAAACGGGGGGGTAGACGGATTACAAATGGGATAGAACGGAGGGGGCCTACGCACGGAAAACCTTAGGGTGCTAAAAAACCGCCAAAAGAAAAGTGATTAGTGTTTAGGGCTGGGGGCTTAACACAAAGCTGCATTTGGCCGTGGATGCGCATGGCCTGCCGGCCCGCGCTAATTTATGTAAGAATACTTTCATGCCTATAATGCCTTTCTATATACTGTATATCTAATAGCACCCCATTCCATCTATCACACAATCATCCGGTATGGAACACGCAGGCGGGGGTGTCATCCTCTAAGGTGTCAAGAATAGTTTTCATATGGAGGCTCTGGGGGGGGGCGTGGGCTTCGGCCTTCAAGCCCGCCTCACACAAATTTGGTTACAAGATTTTTTATACCAGCTATGTTTTTATCTACAAGCCCCATGCCAAAACGCGATAGCCTTCGGGTGGTATTGCTTTTCACTTGATGCAACCGCACAAGAAAATCGGTGCTGCTAGCCAGTGATGTTCTGTCTGTTTGACGAGAGGCTTCGTAGCTTTTTAAATTCACCGCTTCTTCAAACTTAAGCCCCAGTTGTTCAGATTGGGCTACATAGCTTGCTAGCTGAAACGCATCACGCAAACCTACATTAAGACCTTGCCCCGCCACGGGGTGAATGGATTGGGAGGCATCACCAATGAGGACCCAGCCCTGTCCGGTGCTTTCAGTCGCTTTTTGCTTTTGGAGGGGGAAGCTTAAGGGAGGAGCGCTTGCGTAAGTGCATGCGCCATAAATATCTTCCAGTAAACGTGTTAAAAGGGATTCTTGTGCCGCAATGCTTTGCGCCAAAAATGCGTCGGCAGAATCATTGTTCACAGACCACACAAGAGTTGAGTAATTCCCCTCCCCTCTATCACCCGGATAGGGAATCATCGCCAATGGCCCTGCGGGCATAAAAAACTCTACGGCTCGCTGTCGATGGGGATTCGTGTGTTTTACTATGGCAGTCACGGCGGTTTGGTTATAATGGTGCGTGTGAATGCCAATGCCTAAGCCTTTTCGAACCCCTGACTTTTTACCATCGGCACCTACTACTAAACGGCCACCATATGAATTTTTCGCTCCGCGCAACGTGACAGTGCTATTACCATTACCATTGAGGTTTTGCTCAACGCCTAAAATCTTATCATTGATTATATGAATATTTGAACGGTTAGACACCTGCTGCCATAGGTCTTTTTTCAGCAATGAGCTGATCACATTTCGCCCGGAATTCTTATCTAAAAAAGATAATGCTGGTTTGTGATGGCTTTTCGTATCAGCGATGATCTCATTGATTTCTGCACTATAAGGCGTTACATCAATATTTAAGTCGGCAAGGTTTTGGATGACGCTTCTTGAAAGGGCCCACGCTTGATCATAAGGTTGTGGCGATAAAATCTTTACATTGTCTATAACGGCAATTTTTCTTTCGGTGCGTTCTGAGAGGGCCAAAGCTGCTGTTAAACCTACGGGGCCAGCTCCTGTCACAAGGGTGTCAAACAGTGCAAATTTGTTCATTGATCTCTTGCTTTTGGTTGTTTACTGAACTATAACATATTTATATTTAAAATACATAAAGGGAAAACATGAAAAGGCATAACTTCAAAAAAATACTATTAGCCGGTCTTTCGTTAGGGTTATCCGCTTGTGGTGGTGGTTCCGGCGGGGGTGCAGCCCTTAACTCTCCAACGGCAGAAAGCATATCAGGCGCCAATACAAACTCCTATGGCTTAATGATTGGGGCCCATACGGGAGCTAGGTTGTTGAGGGCGGATGATACTATTCTGCATGAAATCAAAGGGCATGGTTTTGGTGAGGCATGGTATGATTTGGAAGGGTCAGCCTACCAAGAAACCGCGCGTGGCTTTACAAAGACTGATGCCCTAAAATTCCCCATTTTCTTAGATTACATTAAAGCACCAGCAGGCACTCAAAAAGATTACGAAACCTTTAAACAGGATGCAAACTTGGTGCAGAAAATTGCTGAGAAGCAAAATATTACGGAGGGAAGTGAGCAGTATAGTGCGCTCACGAAAGCAGTAAGTAAATTACCGGGTGCCATTACGGCCTTTAAAAATGAAGCGGAATCGGCTGCCTCTACCCCTGAAACGCGGACGGTTTATGAACAATTCCGTATAAATTTGGCTTACCAGGCCATCAGAGAACAAGACTTTAAGGATGGCACCTTTACGAACAACTCAAAAATAATTATAGATATAAGCCAAGAGGACTTGGAATCAACGCCTTCCCTTGTGCTAATTGAAGATATAAACTTGCGCTGGACTAAACCAGTGGCTGGCATTGATACTCTTGAGCTACGGCCTTATAAGAATGCCAACACCTTGCGCCTTGAAGCGGAGCAACAAGCCGGTTATTTACGCATGCTTCCGGTAACAGACAAAACGCCTGCCGGGTACACCCTTGATCTTCACAAAAACCTTACCGTAAATGCTTTTAGTTTATTAAATGGTAATACGCTTAAGGTTTCTAGTGGCGGCGACTTGCGTTTAACACCAACAACAGAAAGAACGCCTCCACACTTTTTTGAAGATATCACTGGCCCAGATTTTTCTATTACAAAAGATCAGCTAAGAGAAGCCTATACTTCTAGTTTTGGTCAATGCTTTGCTGCAGAAGGCACTTTCAACCCTGAACAGCGGTATTCTACCAGGAGAGATAGTACAGTAGAAATAGTAGGCGCAACTTACAATGGCAACCTAGTCCTCTCAGCAGGAACAACAGCCTATTCAAGCGGTGCCACCATTAATGGTAATGTAACTGCAGGCGGAAGCATATTCATTGACCCTCTTAATCCTGTTTTTGATAAGAGCCCTGAGGAGATAGCTTACGTGCCTTCAAATGCGCACATTAAACTTTTAGTGAATGCCGACACGAAAACACCACGCTTTGGCTTTTCTCACTCGTGTTACACCAGCGCGCCTACACTTTCAACCACCAGGGTAAATGGTGACTTTACAAATAACGGCACCATGGTGTTTGTTCTGCGTGAGGGCGGCGAGGCACTAACCGATGGTTATCTCAACGTGTCCGAAACATTTAACGCGGGGCGTGACCACGATCTATTCGTGCTCGTAGAAAAGGGCATTGATGCGTCTGGTGCAGGGCAAACGCACAAACTCATTCAAGCAGACAATTATGTGGGTGCTTTTAAAAATGAAATCGGCGAGCGAATTATTGGTGAATACACAGTTACCCTTGCAAAACAGCAAAACCGTTTGGTGGCCACCTTAAAAAATAGAACGGCTCATGCCCCCGCAACCCCTCCCGGTGTGATTGGGGTAGGGGCAGCTCCAGGCGCTAGAGCTCTTGCTGCACGCCGTGTTGCTGCCGCGCCTCGCAACATGGCATCTTTCAACATTGCACCCGATATTAACCGGTTGGTGAATGCGTCGCTTACAAAAGCGCTCGAAGGTAACCTAACACCGTTACGCATGGCAAAAGGCTTTAATGTTGTAACCACACAGAAAAACGCCATAACAACCACCCGTGTTAATTATGGCAGTGCAAATTTTAATGCCATTACAACAGCAAGCTTTAAGGATAATCAACTTAATAGCTACAGCCTTGCTACAGCGTTTGGCAGTGGGAAAGTGAAAGGCCTTGCGTTTGGCCACTTTGGAAAAACCTCTAAAACAAAGGCTGAAAAAGTAAACCACCTAAACCTTAATGCGAATGCCTTTTCGGCAGGCGTTGGGTTAGCGGCCCAGTTTGGCAGCTTCTCTCCTTATGGTTTTGTGGTGTCGCAACACGTGCGTCTTGATGGTAAAAACCGTATCGGTAACAGCTCTACCCTAGACACGAACATTGATAGCTCGTTCACAACGCATGGCCTTATGGTTGGTGCCAAGTGGCAGAAAAAGGCAGGACACTTCAGGTTCCACGCTGGCACAAGTTATTACAAAAACCTCTATTCAACAGGTGCGGTAAAAGGGACCTTAATGGGTGAGAGCATTGAGGAACAAGTGACTGTGACGGATGTGTTTAACATCAAATCAGGCCTTTCATACAAGTATAAGGCTGTTTCGTGGGGTGCGAATGTGAGCGCCACCCATACAAAAGACTGGTCTAGTCGCTTGAACGTTAACCTAAAATTGGCGTTCTAATATAAAAAAGAAGGAGGGTGAGAGCCCTCCTTTTACTTATTTCAACTCACCATCAAAACGGCTTATCAAAACGCAAGTGACAAGCTTATATTGGCATGACCTCTTTTTAGCTGGGGCATAAACCCAACGTTAAAGGATAGGTGAGTCCTCTTAGTTTCAAACGTATAGCTTGCTTGCATAACAGTTGTGCTAAAGGAGTATTTTTTTTGAGGGATGTGCCCATTTATAATCAGCCCACTTTCTTGTAGCATCTTAGCACTCCCAAACAGTTGTCGTGCCTTAACCCCCACTTTGTGATTGCCTCCATAAGCTTGTATGTGTTGCTCAAAGCCCACGCCTAGCCATGAAAGGTTATAAGAATTATCCGGACGGCTCTTGTTTTTTATGAAGCTATAGCCCGCCTGGACACTCAGGCCTTTGAAGAGAGGTTGCTGATGATTCAATGTAAGCACATCATACGGCACACCTTCATGACGTAGTTGGGCTCCGCTCAATTGGGTGCTGTTAAAACGAAGGTGTACAAAATCGGGGCCAACTGCGTTTTGTGCGGTATTTATTGCGTGCTGTTTCTCTATAGCGGACGCCAACAGTGACTGTAGGGAAGGAGGGAGATGCTCAATGCCAATCACGATGTCTGAATGATTCATGCTAAAGGGTACTTGAGCAATGCCCCCTGGGGGAACAGCCAGTTTAAAATTCAGCATTAACTTATTATTGTCCACGCGCGCCCTGCTGGCCTCATCGCTACCTTGCGGTAGCGTCATATTATTAATAACATTTTGAGGTATGTTCAGGGTATTCGCTTGGATGAGTGTGTAATCTTTGAAGCTGTGGTGGGGTTCATATATCTCGATATTTACATAAAGTTTAGTGCTGCCATGCAAATCAACGTTGTTGGCTGTTAGCACAGGCCTTTCAGGGTGGGGCATATTCAGAGCTAAGTATACGTATGGAATTTCACCATCATCTCCCATGCTTGTAATGAGGTTTTCAATGTGGGTATTGTGATCAGCATAATATGGCGGGTCGACGGCTAAGTTTCCTCCTTTTATATTGATCTCCCCCGTAATGTTACCTGCAACTTCTAGCATTTGCTTCGCATGGAAAATGAGTGGATCACTTTTAAGATCAAGAGAGCCATCGACTTGCATCTTGTTCCGATAATATTCGCGATAGCGAGGTGGGTTGCCACGTTCATGAGGGCGGTTGCGCTTAACTTCCATGCCTCCGGGGAACTCTAGATCATTTTTGCTGATAGTGTTGCGCTCTTTAAAAACAATTGCGCCGTTGGCCGTTAGGCTTGCGCCCTCTTCGATGTGCGTGTGTGCTACATGGAAGGTACCGTTGTTTGTTAAGGTCGCCCCGTCACAGAGGCTAAGCAAATCATAATTAAATGTGTAGCCTTCGAGTATGGATATATTTCGTGAACTGTTATCTTCTAAGTTTAAGGATAAATGATATCCCATAGAATTAAAATCAAATGTATATGTGTCTCCAGATGAGATATGAAAAAAGGGGTAGTCTCGTGATTTATCGGCGAAGTTTTGTACACTCGCGCCGTTTTCTGTGTTCGTTGCAACTGTGTTGTTTAGCAGTTGTCTATAGTTCCCAGCTGTGATGGCCATAACTTCTGCTGTTTTTAAGTTGTATTTTTCCTTTATCGAAGACGTTAATTCCGAATAATTGCTGTCAGTGGTAGGTCTTTGAGGCTGGCCTCCGCTGCCTGAACCTGTGGCGCCGCTGCCACCACCGCCGCAGCCAACAGTTAGGAATGAAATACACGTTACGCTAAATATCCTTAAGAGCTTTTTGATCCGCATACTGACTTCTTATTTTGCTTATTAGTACGCTGTATTTATTAATTGTTTCTTTACGGCCAAGTAAATTGGCTAAGATTACTTGTTCTGGCTCTTCGAGAAATTCTTTAAGAAGGTTTATTTCCGATAGGGAAAGTTCAGCACCATTGGTTTTTAAGTAGGACCCCAGCAGGAGGTCTAACTCTTTCATCCCTCGATAGGTGCATTGGTATATGAGGCGTTTTAGTGTGTTGGGTGTCATTTTAACTTTTTATTAACTATATTTTCTGTATGATAACGTAAATATAATAGGTTTATGAAGACGTTTCTATTTTTCTTGAGTTTAGGGTTTTGCTTTTCTGCTGCAGAAGCCGCTGTCACTTCTTTCAATGCGCTTCCCCCTAAGTTGCAAAACATGAAGCACCAATTCAAAGCCATTAACTATACAAAAAACCCAGCAGCTAAGGTCAATGTGGTTGAGTTGTCTTCCTTTGAATGTGGAGGCTGTATAGGGTTTCATACCGTTGACTTTCCCGTTCTTAAAAAGAAGTTTATCGATACAGGGAAAGTAAATTGGGTTACCATTCCCTATCCCATAGGAGGCAATACAATAAAAGTATTAAAGCTGCTGGATTATGTTCCGCAAAGCAAACAGCAAGACTTTGTGGATTCTGTCCTAACCTTTATAGTTTTCTGGGATGAAAAAGAGCTTGACTCGCGGTTGATAGATATGGCTCTTAAACATGGCGCGAAAAATGTTAGTGCTAATATATTTTCTCCCGAGGAGATGAAAAAGTTAGGTCCATACGTGACCGAGCTTATAGAAAAAGCGGATTTAAATTCTACCCCAACCTTTTATGTTAATGGGGCTGAAGTGGAGGGGTTTGTGACGGCAGACACCCTAAAACAATATTTGCATTAACTTATTGCTACAGTTAAGCCGGCATGTTCAAGGCCCTTGCAAAAAAATTTTGAGCCCTCGCGATAGCACTTGATTATAAGCGCTATCTGGCGTCAGCAAGGGGTTTCCCCTTTTCACACTACTATTTGGCGCAAATGGGGCGGTATCAGACAGAACTCTTCATCAAAAATATTTTACGCCTAAGGCTTCTCGCACCTGGGTGAGTGTTTGATTTGCTCTTTTAGCGGCTTTGGCAGTGCCGTCTCTCAGCATTTCAAGAATTTTTTCTTTATTTAAGGCGGCGCGGCGTTCGCGGATGGGTGCAAGCATGGTCTGGAGCGTTTCGTTCAACAGTTTTTTAATGGTCACATCGCCTAAGCCTCCACGCTGATAATGGGCTTTAAGCTCGGCCACTTCTTCTTTATTTTCATGAAAAGCATCGAGGTAAGCAAAGACCACGTTGCCCTCCACCTTGCCGGGGTCACTGACTTTGAGGTGGTCGGGGTCGGTGAACATGCTAAACACCTTTTGGCGCACCTCCTCTGGCGAGTCGGAGAGATAAATAGCGTTGTTTAAAGACTTAGAGGCCTTAGCTTTGCCATCAATACCCACCAGGCGTGAGGCATGGCTAAGGTATGGCTTACATTCCTTCAAGCAATCCGTGTTATAGATGCGGTTAAAGCGGCGCACAATTTCGTTTGTTTGCTCTAACATGGGAAGCTGGTCATCCCCTACAGGCACAAGCTCCGCTTGGAAGGCTGTGATGTCGGCGGCCTGACTTACCGGGTAACAGAAAAAACCCGCCGGAATAGAATCATCATAGCCTTTTTGTTTAATCTCCAGCTTTACAGTGGGGTTGCGCTCAAGTCGCCCTAGCGTTACCAAATTCATATAATATGTGGTCAACTCCGTTAATGCCGGCACTTGCGATTGAATAAACATGGTGGTTTTGGCGGGGTCTAGCCCTACGGCAATATAATCACACGCCACCTCAAATACACTCTCCGTGATTTTGAGAGGATTCTCAAAGTTATCCGTGAGCGCCTGCACATCCGCAATCATTACATATTGCTCATACTCGTCTTGCAGCTTAACGCGGTTGGCCAAAGAGCCCACGTAATGGCCCAGGTGTAGTTTGCCAGAGGGGCGGTCGCCTGTTAGGATTATTTTTTTCATATTGATCTCCATTTCTAAATTGTAGGTATATACGTTATTTTTTATCACATTACAGATTTTAGAGCGTGAGGCAATAAAATTAAGTCAGCGCTTCATGTGTTCGTGCCTTTTTCACCGGCGGCACACTTATCCGCAATCTTAGGGGAGCTATTTTAAATGCGTCGCCCCAGCGTCAACGTTTTTTTTATCTTGACGAATTGTGTTAAATGAATTACATAATAATCAAACGAATAAATAGTAGTTGTTACTTCTTTGTTAAACCTAAAATAACTATAACCCTCCTTTAAAAGAGGGTTTTTCTCTAGAAACTTCTCTTAAAAAAAATGAATTTAAAACCCCGCCTCTCTTGAGTCAGCGCTAAAGGCATTTGTTTTCTCCTTGTAAAGCGCCATGTTTTGAGGTATACATAAAAAAATTATCGAGCATTATGAGCTACTTAAAATTATTATTAGCAATTCACGTGATGGTAACAATCTTCTTGATTGGGTTGGTTCTCATTCAAAAAAGTTCAGGGGGCGGTTTCGGTTCAAACCCTACAAGTTCTGTCATGAATGTGCGTGGCCGCGCAAACTTTTTAACGCGTGCAACCGCAGTATTAGCAGCTATATTTTTGGGTAATTCACTTCTCATGGCCATCATTACAAGTAATGACAACCGCGCACGAAAGAAGTTACTTGAAGTAGAAAATGTGCCCCCTGTAAAGGTTACAGATAAAGACCTCGAACAAAAGAAAACTACCGATAACGCAAAATAGGGTTCTAAACCCCTCACATTAAACCGGGGGGCCGCCCAATATTTAGGCGTTGTGTTTGCATTAGCGCCATCAAGGGAGATTGTGGCGTATTTTCATTCCCACGCACATACTTTCAAGAAACGCGATGCCGCACCGGCGGAGGCCTGCTTACATACCGTTGGTTTATGGTGCCCGGATATACCTCAGTCTGTGAGGGAGGCCCCCCTTGCTTGGCAGTGCATAGAATTCTTATTGTGTAGTGCGTGCTAAGCAATCACTTTCACCTTGTATTTTAAGTGTTGCAAGGGTATTCCTGTATTAATGATAAATAAAAAGGCTTATTATGGATTATAAAGATACCGTATTTTTACCCCAAACGTCATTCCCCATGCGCGGCCAATTGCCCAAGCAAGAGCCCGAAATTTTAGCTTATTGGGAGCAAATTGATTTATACAACAAACAGCGAAAAGCCGCCGCCGGCAAGCCTAAATTTGTGCTGCATGATGGCCCCCCTTATGCAAACGGGCATCTGCACATAGGCCATGCCCTTAATAAAATCCTCAAAGACTTTGTGGTGCGCTCCCAACAAATGCTGGGGCATGATGCGCCCTTTGTGCCGGGGTGGGATTGTCATGGCCTGCCCATCGAATGGAAGATCGAAGAGAAATATCGTAAAGGCGGCCATAATAAAGACGACGTGGATATTTTGGAATTTCGCAAGGAATGCCGTGAGTTTGCCGACCATTGGTTGAATATTCAACGGGAGGAGTTTAAACGCTTAGGCTCACACGGCGATTATGCCAATCCTTACACCACCATGAACTATGAAAGCGAAGCGCAGATCGCCCAAGAGATGCTCACCTTCCTTATGAAGGGCTCTATATATAAAGGCGTAAAACCAGTGATGTGGTCGGTGGTGGAAAAAACAGCCCTAGCGGAAGCAGAGGTGGAATATAAAGACCATACCTCTACCTCTATTTACGTGCGTTTCCCCATCCAAAAAACAGCACACAGCGCTTTAGAAGGGGCGCATTTTGTTATCTGGACAACCACGCCGTGGACTATTCCCGCTAACCGCGCCATTGCTTATGGCGACGACCTTGCATACAGCCTTGTGGTTGTGAGCGGTGTGGAAGAGGGGTCTAATCATAAAAGCTTCGCCACCGTGGGCGAGAAGCTGTTGATCGCGACTGACCTTATCGAAAGCGTGTGTAAGGAGTTGGGTGTTACAAGCCATAACGTGGATGCCACCTTCAGCGGCGCTGACTTTGCGGGCACGGTGTGTCATCACCCCTGGCACAAAAAAGGCTATGACTTTGATGTGCCCTTGCTGCCCGCCGACCATGTTACCACTGAAGCCGGTACTGGGTTTGTGCATACGGCCCCAAGCCATGGTATGGAAGATTTTATCGTGGGCCAAAAGCATAACCTTGAGGTGCCTGATTATGTGGGGGAAGATGGTGTTTACCGAACGCATGTGCCTTTGTTTGCAGGCGTGCATGTGTATAAAGCGGCCGACCCCGTATGCGCGGCGCTAGAGCAGGTGGGGGCGTTGCTAGGCAAAGGAAAGCTCACCCACAGCTACCCCCATTCGTGGCGCTCAAAAGCCCCCTTAATTTATCGCACCACGGCCCAATGGTTTATTTCCCTGGCGGAAAATAGCCTGCGTGATAAGTGCTTAAAAGCCATTGATGAAACAGAGTGGTTCCCTGGCTCTGGCCGCAACCGCATTTACAGCATGGTCGAAAACCGCCCCGACTGGTGTATCTCCCGCCAACGTGCTTGGGGTGTGCCTATCCCCTTGTTCGAACACAAAGAGACTGGCGAGCTGTTAAAAGACGAAGCGGTGAACGCGCGTATTGTGGCGGCCTTTAAGGAGCATGGCGCGGACGCCTGGTATAAATTGCCTGCCAGCCATTTCTTGGGTGACGTTTACAATACAGAAGATTACCGCATGATCAAAGATGTGGTGGACGTGTGGTTTGATAGCGGCGCCACGCATACCTTCACCTTGGAAAAACGTGCTGAATTAACATGGCCCGCCAACCTTTATTTAGAGGGTTCGGATCAACACCGGGGCTGGTTCCAGGCTTCCCTGCTAGAGGCTTGTGGCACACGTGATAAGGCACCTTACAAACAGGTGCTTACCCACGGTTTTGTGTTGGATGAAAAAGGCTACAAGATGTCCAAGTCTATGGGCAACGTGGTGGCCCCCGAAAAGGTGATCGACACTATGGGGGCAGACATTCTCCGCCTGTGGGTGGCTATGTCTGATTATTTCGAAGACGTGCGAATTGGTGATTCTATCTTGAAATACCTCCAAGATATTTATCGTCGCTATCGCAACACGCTGCGCTACTTGCTGGGGGCTTTGAAAGACTTTGATGCCTCACAAGCTGTAAGCTATGACCAAATGCCAGAGCTGGAGCGCTGGGTGTTAAACCGTTTGCACCAGCTAGACGCGCAAGCCAGGGAGTGCTTTAAAACTTATAAATTCAAAGACTTCTACATGAGTTTGCACAACTTCTGCTCGGTAGACCTTTCGGCCTTTTATTTCGATATTCGCAAGGATGCCCTCTATTGCGATGGGGCGCAAAACATCAAACGCCAAAGCACCCTCACGGTTATGCATCATGTGTTTGAGTGCTTGTCGCGCTGGTTGGCCCCTATGCTGTGCTTTACGGCGGAAGAGGCCTATTTGGCCCGCTATGAAAACGCCAAAGACCAGGGGGACAGCATTCACCTGCAGGAGTTTGTTACCATCCCCGCCGCGTGGGAAAATGCGCTTGTGGCCGAAAAATGGGAGAAGGTGCGTACGCTCCGTGGTTACGTAACGGCAAAGCTTGAGGAGGCGCGGGCTTCAAACCTCATTAAATCGAGCTTACAAGCCATGGTACACCTTACGGTGCCTGAGTCGGCACAGCACTATTTGGAAGAGGTGGCCCTGGATGAAGTGTGTATCACAAGCCAGCTGGAACTAGAATACGCTGACGTGCCAGGCCCGCGGGTGGACGTGCGCCAAGCCGGCGGCGACAAATGTGAACGCTGTTGGAAGGTGCTGCCCGAAGTGAAGGAGGGCCTTTGCCATCGCTGCGCAGAGGTGGTGAAGAATGTCTAAGCGTGTGTGGGGTTTTGTGGTGTTGCTGCTGGTGCTGATCAGTGACCAGCTCACAAAAATGTGGATCATCGACAACATCCATAGCAGCAGCGATTACATTCACCTCACTTCGTTTTTGAGCATCACCCACAGCAAAAACCCGGGCGTCAGCTTTGGGTTGCTTGCCGGCGTGGCGCCCCCCTGGGCTTTGTCCTTGTTGGCGGGCAGCGTGGTGCTTTTTTTAAGCTACACCTTTTACCGCGCCAAACATTGGGTGGTTACTCTCTCATTGGGGGCCGTTATTGGTGGCGCCATTGGTAACATTATCGACCGCGTGCGATTTGGCGAGGTTACCGACTTTATTTATTTGCATTACAAACCATATGTTTGGCCCACCTTTAACATCGCGGATATTGGCGTAACGGTGGGGGCTATGGTATTCTTAGTGCATGCTATTTGGAAAGACGTAAAATAAGGATATGAACATGAATTTAAAATACTTACTTGCATTACTTCCCCTGACATTGGGCGCGTGCAGCTACCCGAAAGCCCCAGGCATTGATAAAGACCACTTCATTGAAGAGGAAAAATTGGTGGTGCCTCCCATCGTGGAAGATAAGCCGGCTATGCCGAAAACAGCAGACGCGTAATATCACCCGCGCCTGGGGGCTGGACGTGCCTTTGGCTTTCAGCAAAGGCACTCATGGGTGCGGCAAGCACGCCATGCTTTATTTTGCGTTGCAAAATAAAGGTCCAGCCCCCACGCTCTCTCTCCTCCACATCCCCTCCTTTTACGAAAAAGAAACCATTTATTAACCACTTCTGCCGTAGCGTAGGGCTGTTGGTAGGGATTAAATATGCACTTAATTGTTGGCTCAAACATTTACGCGTTGCTTTGTGGGTTACATTATTCTCAGCTGGGGTTGGCCACAAAAATACTCCTGCTGCCGCAGTTGAGTAAGCCACGACGTGTGCCTATTTTATCCCAAAATGCCATGGTTCTTTTAAAGCAGCTGGAGATGGAAGAGGCCTTTTGGCAGAGCTGCTTGCCTTTAAAATCGGTGTCGGTGCGTCAACGGCAGTTTCCAGCGGGTGAGCTTACAAAAATAGGGTTAACCGATAACTTGTGTGTATTTGATGAGAATAAGTTGTTTAAACAGCTATCGCATTTGGCCGCACAAAAAGGCCTGTTGCTAAAGGCGAGTACGCTTTCCGGTTTTGATCACACATCAAGCACGCTGGCATACATGGAAGGCGTGTTTCCCAAAACCATTCAGGCGGCACAGGTGATCTGCACAGATTATCAGCTGATGAACTGCTTTTTTACGCCTGAAGAAGAGATCACTTTTAACGAGAGCCCGCGTTATGCTATGGCCGATTTGGAAATTGATCAACACACCGTTGAGGGCTATGCCCTTTACCCTCTTAAGAATGGCTTTGTAGCCACGGTTTTGCTGCCGAATAATAATGTGCGCATCATCACGAATCACATGGCGCCAGATGATGTACAGGATATAAATTATTGGCGCCAGCTTTTAGCCTCTGCCACCGAATGCAAAGAAGAGGTGCTGAGTGTTAAAAATGCGCAGCTGCTTAACGAGGTGTTTTCTACAACGCCGCCACCCATGCGCCACGGGAATGTGTTTTTCCTAAACACCACAGAGGGGGCGTTTGCACCCCACGCGCCCTTAGCCATGAACGAGGCTGTAGAAGACATCATCAACTTGGGGTGGAAGCTGCAGCATTATCAGCAGAAGCACTGCCATAAACAGCTGTTAAAATCATATAAAGAAGAACGGCAACCCAGCCATGAAGCCCATATCACGTTGAATAACGAGGTGATTACATTGTTGTCCGAAAGTGGTCCCTTTCGCCAAATTCGCAATTTTTTGTTTTTCAAGTTGGCCAAATACAAAAAGAAGCTTAAAGCTACTTTTCTTCCCAGCAATAAAATTCATAGCAGCTACTTTATTAGTAGCGACATAAAAGCTAAAAAGCTTCCATTGGGAGAAAAGCTAGCACCGAAAGTGGTTCAGAGGCTTTTTCCCCAGGCAGTGCCTGGCTACACGGTATTCACCACCCAAAAGCTAAATTTCACGCCCGAAGGGTGGCAAGTAAAACCCCTGGCAGAGCTCGAAGAGGCCGGCATTAAAACCGATGCGGAGCTGGTGGTGATACGGCCCGACAGGGTGGTGGCCGCCACCTACAAAAAAGCCACGCAACAAAACCTCAATCAATATCTCAAAGTGGGGGCGTTCAATTTTATCCCCGAGCCGGAAGATGCCTAAATGGCTTGAGCCGTTTCTTCACAAAGAGCAGCACCAACTTTTTCTGTGGGCCCCCGTGTTGCTGGGGCTTGGCATTTGTTTGTATTTTGCGCCCATCGTTGAGCCCCCCTCATTTTATGCCTATGTAGCTTTGATCCTGGTAACACTTGGCGTCTTTATACCTTCTCAGGCGCCCCTGGCCCTGGGGTATGGGGCCCGTGCCATGGCGTTTGTGGCAGCGGGGTATGCCCTTATTTCCATTATGGCTGTGTATAAGCCAGCCTTTCCCACGGTGCCCCTCAAAGGGCGTCTGCGGGCCCGGGTGCAACAGGTAGATTACTTTGAAAACAAAATACGTTTGTTGTTTGAGCCAGGTTCCCTGCGGGGCAAGGCAATAGGGCCGGCCCGAGTGAATTTTCGCTACAAAGCCAGCGCGCCCCCGCCCCGTATTTTACCAGGCGATTATGTGTCGGTGTGGGTGAATGTGACGCCGCCGCCCCAAGCCATTTCTCCTAAAACCTACGACTTTCAAAAACGCGCCTTCTTTGCGGGAATACAGTACACGGGCTATGGGTCGCTTCGGTCACTTAAAGTGCGTCACTATAAACACAAGCACACCCTTAACACATTGCGGAGCCAGCTGGCCCACAACATAGAGGCGCTGCTGCCGCCCCCACAAGCCAGTGTGGTGAAAGCGCTCACTGTGGGTGATAAAAGTGGCATCACACCAACAGTGCGTGAGTATTTCGCCATCTCGGGCTTGGCACACATTTTAGCCATATCGGGCTTACACATGAGCATCATCGCCAGCGTTATCTTTTTGCTGCTTAACAGGCTTCTCGCCTTGCTGTTGTGGCGTTGGCCATTAGCGCCCACCCGCAAAATAGCGGCCGTGGTCACCATTCTCTTCACGGGGTTTTATCTATGCATCTCGGGGGGTGGCATTCCGGCCCAGCGGGCGTTTGTGATGACCACCCTCATTATGCTGGCCATAATGGCCGAGCGCTCCGCCATAAACCTGCGCACTCTGGCTTTAGCGGCCCTGTTTATATTAGGGCTCTACCCGCAAGAGCTTTTGTTCCCCAGTTTTCAGATGTCTTTTGCGGCTGTGCTGGCGCTGGTGAGTGTGTGGGAGTTTCTCAATAAAAGCCCGCGCTTTGGGGCGGTGTTTTACCGGCGCGGGTCACTTCTGTATAAAGTGATGATATATGTGGTAGGGAGCGCCTTGACGTCCCTCATCGCCTCGGTTGCTACGGCCCCTTTTAGTGTGCTGCATTTTAAGCAATTTAGTTTGGTGGGGGTGGTGGCGAACATGCTGGCTATACCTCTGGCCACGGTGGTGATCATGCCGCTCTGTTTTTTGCTGGTGGTCACACTTTTAATAGGGGGTGCTTTTCCGGCGGTTTTGTTAGCGGCCCCTATCAACTGGCTTATCAACATCGCTTCCTTTTTCGCGAATCTTGGTATTGGGCATTACACTACGGGGGCTCAACCTGCAGGGTGGATCAGCCTTATCGTTGTGGGTGGTTTGTGTATGCTGTTATGGCGCTCGCGGCTGCGATGGGTGGGGGCGCCCATAGTGGCTTGCGCCTTTTTGCTGCCGAGGCCGCCTTTGCCATTGCTGGTGGTGGCTGGCACCAATAAAAACATTATGCGTATTCAAGACAACCAGGCGTATGTTTTGCGGCAAAACACCTATGCCACCAAACAGTGGCAAGAGATTTACACCCCTCGTCAGGTGGCTAAACTGCCTTCTGAAGCTACTGGGGTGTATAAGGTGGGGACGGCTGATATGGCTATAAGATATCTAAAGACGGCGGCGCTTGCCGCGCCGCCAGCGCCAGGGCTTACCCTCTCTCATACTGTTCCCGCTGATATAGGCCCATCCTTTTTTGATGTGTGTGGCGGGTTTGAGCTATTCGCAAGCGGGGAGAGGGGTATCTCATTTCTCACGAACGCTCATTATTATGGGCAACGCTTATGGAATGGGTATGACCTCCGCAAGTGTAACGCCAAAATAGAGGTATTACAAAAACATCATAAGCTGGGCAGAGAAGGTGAAGACTTCTGAAGTCGGCTCTTCAACACCACCCTGACCACCTGCTGTGCGTGCACTAGTGGTAAGTCTTGATGTTTCAGCTAAACCTAGCAGCCCACTTTAAACATTTTCGTGCTTATAGTTAAGCTATATCCTTCATGGCTCTTAACAATAACCGCGTCTGAAGCTAGGGGTAGTGGGGCATTGTAAATGCCGTGACCAAGTTTCTTCGTGTGGAAAATGGGCAGCTGGGGCAGCCGCTTGCGCACCAAATAAAGGATTTCTTTTAGGTTAGCATTTCCCATGTCACCAATAATAATGCCCTTACAGTGGCGTAAAGCCCCACTGCGTAAAAGCTGGTTCATCATCCGGGCCAGCCTGAAATTTGGCTCTCCTATATCTTCTAAAAACACTAGCTTGCCTCGTGTGTCTAGCTCAGTAGCCGTGCCAATATGACTTACAATAATACTAAGGTTTCCGCCTACCACTTGTGTGTTATCAATCCTTGCAAGAGGTTGTGCACCCATAGACTGTAGGTTGTAGGTTACCTCATCCACCTTGCCCAATAAAATATCCGCGGTGGATTGCAAGGTTTGGTGGCCATTCTTCTTTTGATCGTTCTCTTTATTGTAAGCTAACACCGGTGCGTGTAAGCAGGGCCATTTCCAATATTTCAGCATAAACAAATGAAGGGCCGTAATGTCGCTATACCCCACCACTACTTTCGGGTTTATGGGTTTTGGCACTTTGTAAAGGTCATCAACGATAAAAGACATTCCAGCGCCACCTCTTAGAGCCCATACAACTTTGGCTTTGGGGTCTGACACGGCGTTTTTCAACAGCTTAAAACGCTTTTCATGATCATACGCATAGGTGGTGGCTCGTGAGGCCGCAAAATCTGATTTGGCTTGAAACCCATATTTATTGAGTAAATCGACGGCGTTGCGTCGTACCTTGTTTGTGGTGCCAAAACTTGGTTCTATAACCTGTACGACAGGCTTAGCCCCCACAAAGCTCAAGCAGAACGTTAGGGCTAAATAGAAAAATAGGTTGGTCTTGTTGTTCACTGTTAAACCCTCAGTTAATTGCAAACTATACCAGATTATGCTACAAAGCAACAAACAAGGCTATACTTATGACAGACGAAAACTCAAAAACCAAAAACATCACCTCGCAAGATCTTCCTAAAATGGATGTGGAAGTTGCGTCTCAATACATTAAAGATCTATCGTTCGAAAACCCTCATCAGTCTAAGTTTTTAGGGAAAAAGCTCGACTCCCCAAAATTTGATGTCAACGCAAACGTTAACGTCAACCATGTGCGTGAAAAGCTTTATGAAGTAGAGCTTCAAATTAACGCCTCAGCAAAATTTGGCGAAGACACGGGATTTATTCTCGAGCTTACATACGCCGGCTTGCTGGCCATCAAAGAAATGGACGAAAACATGTTGTACCCCTTCCTTATGATCGAAGGGCCTCGTCTCCTTTTCCCATTTGCCCGTAAAATTGTGGCTGAAACCACACTAGAGGGTGGCTACCCACCGCTTGCGCTAAACCCTATCGACTTTGTTGACCTTTTCCGTCAACGCATGGAAAAAATGCAAGAAGAGGCGAAAGGCACATCGTAGTCGGTCTTTATCTATTTTGGAGGGGCTTCCACGCCCCTCTACCCAACAATATCAGTATGTCTTTATTATCGACCTCTTTCCTACGTCATTTTAAGCTCTCCCTCGCATTGCATAAAAGAATGTTTTGGAAAGCCTATAGGCTTCTGCGGAAATGTGGAGGCGGGACACATGGTCAGCACGTTAAAGGGCTGAGCAGCTGTCGCTAAACCTCAACCCTATAAATGTTCTAGTATTTTATGAGCTGTTAGCACTGCTCAATCCTTGGCAGTGCCAGGTGTTTCTATGCTTCTTCTTCGGGCTCCTCCTCAGCGGTAGCACTGTTTGGGCATTGCAAAAAGCCACCCAGGTCAAGTTGTGTTTGCAAGGATGTTTTTAAATACCCGTTGATTATGATGCTGTCCTCGGTGAGGGAAGAGCTTGACACGGCCAAGGTTCCTTGCTGGTTAGGCGGTAGCATTTCATTCGCATCATTCACAACCATAACAGAATAACCTGGAAGCGGATGGCCCAGTGTACCTGCTTTAGAGCCTAGCTGACGGATCGATTTTGCTTCGTAGTCTTTTACGTTAACAGACACAAGCCCACACGCTTCAGGCACGTAGAGACCTTCAAAAACGTTGTCATTTGAAATATCACCATCACGTTGCGTTGTCTGAAGCTCTTCGGTGGTGTGGAGGCAGATCACATTATCAATCGCATTTAACGCATGGGAGTTCGATATGATTTGAGATTGAATAAAATTATAATCATTGAACATAAACGCAACGGGATATTGCTGTACCAGGCGCTCCAGGTTTGCGTTGGCGTTATCTTCACGTAACGCATCTACCGCATAAATAACATTGAGGCCATTTAGCAGCGGAAACCACAGGTTATAGTTAAGACCTGCGATAGTGCTAAGGGGGAGGGTTGCCAGCACTGTTTTGGCGGGTTGTGTATAAAACACCTGTGAAAATGCCTGCACGCTCGAAACAACATTGTGATGGGTAAAGCGCAAGCATTTTTTGCTGGGGGCATCATACACAAGCAAGGCAGTGTCAGTGGTGGTTACATGGTTGCCCTGCGAAAAAAACGTATGATAGACTTTTTTAGGCAACAACTTGAGGGCTAAAATGTTTAAGCTGTTTGCGAGCGTGGTGTAGGTGTGTTCCTTAATATTTATGGTTTCAATGTTTGGGGGCAACGTGTGCAACAGTTCACCCGCCGTAAGAACATGCTCAACCGCGTGCGTGTTCATAAGGTCATTGAGTTCAGCTTTCTCCAGGTGGTCTGGAATGTTGAAAGCTGTTTTTTTGGCCAATACACAAGCTACATTTGCCGCGGCATTCAACATAGGGTCGCTAATTTGAATGGCCACGGTTTTGGCGTCGGCCTCTTGAGAAAGCCTTTTTGCAATATTGTTTGCCACTTTGTATAAACGGCTATAGGTCCATGCGGGCGCATGGGGGGAACCAATAGCGCGTCGCCAGGTGTTTTTATGCACCATTGTTAAAAAGTGATGCAAGAGGGTGTCGTGGGGTGAGCTGTGAGCTTGCTGGGCTTGAGCCCCAAGGTTTTGAACCGCCTCTCGCACTTTCCAGGCAGATGTTCCAGCCTCGAGGGGGGCGCCTAACGTCAAGGTAACCCGACTCGGGAACTTGCGTGGCATTTTGAAGAACACACGCCCACGCTCAAAACTAAACAAGGACCCCCACACACGGTCTAGGTACATAGGAATGATGGGAGGCTGAGCCTCTTCTTTGTTGTTGGCGAAGGGCGCCATGATGCGTTCTAGGCCTTTACGGAAAGGTTGCATATTGCCGGTGCGGGTAAGTGTGCCTTCCGGAAAGATGAAAACTATACCCCCCCGGCGTATAACGTTTTGAGCTTTTTCAATGCTTTCGGCGGCGCGTTTGCCATCGTATACGGGTATGAATTTAAGGGCCTCAAACACCCAACGGAAGGCTGCCACTTTAAAGAAGTTGTGGTGAATCATAAAATGCACTTGGCGTGGCAGGGAGGCATAGAGCAGCAAGCCATCAATGTATGACACATGGTTGGCGACTATAAGTGCGCCCCCTCTTTTTGGAATATTGTCGGCTCCCTTTACTTGCACGCGATATACAAAGTTCATGAGTAAAACATTTATAAAACGCAGCAACACAGCAGGCAGGCGGCGCAAGCAAAAAAGCGTTACCCCAAGGGTAGCCACAAAAACTGCTATAAATTGCACTTTGGTGGGTAGGCCAATGGTGCCGAAAACATAGATAACGGCAGCTGCTGCCAGCATACCAATTGTGTCGAAATAGTTGGCGGTAGCGAACAAGCGCCCACGCTCATGACTGGCTGAATAGTGGTGCAAATAAGAGTAAATGGGGATAATAAACAACCCTGCGGCAAAGCCCACAATGGTTAATGCAACAGCCGCAAACCAGTAAGAGGTTGCAAAAACCATCAGGGCAAGGCCAAGGCTAATGCCAATACTAGCAAGGGGGATAAGGCCGATCTCCACCCTCTCTTTGGATAAGTAGCCGGCGCTTCCACATCCCAAGGCGATACCCACAGCCGTAAAGCCATAAAGGGTTGAGCTTATTGTCATGCTGAGGCCAAGCGTGTCAACGCCATAACGCGGGAGCATGCTTTTAATAATAGACCCCAAAAACCAGAACCACGCCAGCCCTAAAATGGAGATTAAAAATGAGTAGCGTTTAACGATTTGTTTGGCGCCCCTTAATAGGTCACCAAAAGGATTAATAGGGAAGGGGCGTTCGGTGGGTGTGTATTCTACGTTTGGGATACGCAAGCTAATCATTAAATCAAAAATTGAAACAGCTAATTGAAAAAAGCCAAACAGGTAAAAGGTTTTTGAGGCAGATAAATAATCAAATAAGGTGCCCCCCATGACACTACCAATAATAATGGCTAAGAATATTGAAAACCACGCAATGCTATTTCCCATTGATAAGTGTGTTTTGGGCACAAGCTCTGGTAAAATGCCTACCTTGGCCGGAAAAAATATAGTGGTACGTATCATAAGTAAAAACATAGCTGTAACAGCTAAGCCAAAGGATTCATAGTAAAGCGCTCCTATAAGTGGAATGCACAAAACAACTTGAGCTATTTTTACCCACACAATCACGCGCTTCTTTGAAACTTTATCTGCAAGGTATCCTGCATAACCTAAAAAGATAAGGTATGGAAGAGAGAAAAATGTGTTCACCAATGCGGTATATTTATCTCCAATAGACTCGTCACCCAACTGTTTGCCAATCGCTACGGCCCAGAATACTAAGAAAGACTGAAGCCCGCTATCAACAATAGCCGCTAAAAACTCTGCGCTCAAAAAGGGCAAGAACCCCTTCTGGCGTATTAAACCCATATAAGATACGTCTGGTGTCGGCGTTTCATTTTCCATAATGTCCATCTCTTTTTGTTACCAAGTATTAACACATATTGAAACAATATGTAGTGAAATTGATGCGTATGTCAAGGTTACGCAGGTTATTTAATTAACCACAAAGAGGAGGCTGTTACGCCTCCCCATCACCTACGGTTATGTCGCTCTCATCTGTATCATCACTGGCTATTTTATCGCCGGGCAGGTGCGCGACGGACACAATCTTTTGGTCATCAGGCACGCGGAACACGATCACCCCTTGTGAGCTGCGACCACATTGACGGATGTCCGTTACCGCGCAGCGAAGTGTGGTGCCACCATCTGTCATGAGCACAATTTCATCATCATCTTTCACGGGGAAGGAGGCCACCACCGCTTTGTTCTTGGCGGAAATATCCATATTGGTAATGCCTTTCCCACCACGGGCCGTGGTGCGGTACTCGTGGGAGCTGGTGCGTTTAGCATAGCCACGTTCGGTAATGGTGAGAATAACCTCTTCCATGTCTTGCAGCGTGCTGAACGTTTCTTCATCCAAGGTGTGTTCGGTCTCTTCGCCGCGTCGTTGGGCGTTGGCGTAACGAATATATTGCTCACGTTCTTCCGAGCCAAAGTTAGCGGTGGTAAGGGCGGTGAGAGAAATGAGCTCATCGCCACCTGCAAGGGAAATGCCTCGCACACCTGTGGACATACGGCTTTGCACCACACGTAGCGTGCTCACAGGGAAGCGGATTGCCTTACCTTTAGCGGTGGCTAAAAAGGCATCATGCTCTTCTGTTACCGGGGCTACAGCTACAAGTTCTTCATCGTCATCAAGCTGAATGGCGCGCTTTCCAGAGGTAAAAATGCGAATGTAGTCAGCCATTTTGCTGCGGCGGATGTTACCTTTTGAAGTGGCGAATAGCATGTTCATCTCTGCCCATTGCTCTTCATCTTCGGGCATGGGCATGATGGTGGCCACTTTCTCTCCTTGATCAAGGGGGATCAGGTTGATAAGAGGTTTACCGCGTCCTTGCAGGGAGGACTCAGGCAGCATATACACCTTTTTCGAAAACACCTTGCCGTAAGTTGTGAAGAACAACAATGGTGTGTGGGTGTTCGCGATAAAGATATCTTTTACTTCATCTTCATCGCGGGTAGACATGCCTGAACGCCCTTTACCACCCCTACGCTGGGATTTGTAAGAGTTTAGTGGCACCCGCTTAACATAGCCACCCATGCTTACCGAAACGGCCATCTCCTCACGCTCAATCAAGTCTTCAGTAGATTGGTCGTAGGCGCCCTCAATAATTTCGGTGCGACGCGGTGTGCTGAAGAGGTTTTTCACCTCCATAAGTTCGTTTTTCAGCACCTCCAATAGGCGTGGGCGCGATGACAATATTTCAATGAGGTCTTCTATTTGCGTAATGATCACTTGAAGGTCATCAGCAATTTTATTGCGCTCCATGTTTGTAAGGCGGTGCAGGCGCATTTCAAGAATGGCTTTGGCTTGTGCTTCGGATAGCTTGTAGGTGCCTTTACTCACATCGATATGCGGGTCTACAAGTTTTACGAGTGGCAGCACATCATGGAGTGGCCAATCTTTGTCCATCAAGCGCTCGCGGGCCGTGGTGGGGTCTGGTGCTTCTTTAATCAGCCTGATCACCTCATCAATGTTGGCTACAGCCACCGCTAGCCCCAACAATAAGTGGGCCCGCTCGCGGGCTTTACGCAGTTCAAATTTAGAGCGGCGGGTGATAACCTCTTCACGGAAGGCAATGAAGGCCGCCAAAATACTTTTCATGTTCATGAGCTGCGGGCGCCCGTTATGAATAGCCAGCATGTTAGAGGCAAAGCTTGTTTGCAACGGGGTGTGCTTATAAAGCTGGTTCAGCACCACTTCGGGGGAGGCGTCTCGTTTGAGGTCCACCACCACGCGCACTCCCTCGCGTGAGGATTCATCGCGGATGTCACTAATGCCCTCAATAACTTTTTCCTTCACCGTTTGGGCGATGCGCTCTACCATGCGGGCTTTGTTCACTTGGTAGGGAATTTCCGTGATGATAATGGAACTACGTGTTTTGTCGCCCCCCTCAAAGTGTGTGCGCCCCCGCACAATAACGGACCCACGACCGGTTTCAATGGCGCGATAAATGTTGCCGCGGCCAATAATAATGCCGCCTGTGGGAAAGTCGGGGCCATGTACAATTTTAAACAGCTCTTCAGAGGTGATCTCGGGGTTATCAACTTGGGCGCATGTGGCATCAATAATTTCCCCTAGGTTGTGGGGAGGGATGCTGGTGGCCATACCCACAGCGATGCCCTCCGCCCCGTTCACCAACAAGTTGGGAATACGGGTGGGCAATACGGTGGGTTCTTGGATGGTATCATCAAAATTAAGCTGATGATCTACCGTATCCTTGTCAATATCGGCCAACATTTCTTCGGCGATCTTGCGCATTTTGGCCTCGGTATAACGCATGGCCGCAGGGCTATCGCCATCTACAGAGCCAAAGTTACCTTGACCATCTACCAACATATACCTGAGACTCCACTCCTGTGCCATTCTCACCATGGTATCATACACAGAAGAATCCCCATGCGGGTGATACTTACCTAAAACCTCCCCTACAATACGGGCCGATTTTTTGTGTGAACTATTGGCCCTTACACCCAAATCGTGCATTCCGTAGAGCACTCTCCTATGTACAGGTTTTAAACCATCACGAACATCTGGCAGGGCACGTGACACAATGACCGACATTGAATAATCAATGTAGGCAGATTTCATCTCATCCTCAATATTAATGGGAATTAACTTTTCTCCTTCCGCCATGCTTATTTATTATTGTTTTTTTGTGGTTAAATTATCATGGCAATATACAGAAAATACGAGCCTTTATAGCCCTTTACTAAGACTTTATTAAAAAAATTATCAACAGTTCGGATTGATAACCGAACTGCCAATAAAGCTTTGTTAAATCCGGTTAAAAAAGTTATTTATTCCGACATTTAGCACTACTTTATCGAATAAGGGTACGGTATTTGCCCATCGTAACAATACTTTTATTAATTTTAATTGCTGAAAAAGAAACGTATGGACGATAATTTCTCCCCCCGCGTAAAAGACGTTATAGCATACAGCAAGGAAGAAGCCCTGAGATTGGGCCATGATTTCATTGGAACGGAACACCTTATGCTGGGTCTTTTAAGAGACGGGAATGGCAAGGCCATAAACATATTGGACGCACTGGACGTGGACTTGGACCACCTTCGCAGAAAGGTGGAAATACTGAGTCCTGCAAATCCCAATACAGGAACAATACAGAAGGATAAAAAAAATCTTCACCTTACGCGCCAAGCGGAAAGAGCATTGAAGACCACCTTCTTGGAGGCAAAGCTTTTCCAAAGTTCCTCCATAAATACAGCGCACCTTTTGCTCTGTATTCTTAGGAACGAGAATGAT
>JAUIKZ010000007.1 GCA_030433125.1 Alphaproteobacteria bacterium | reverse complement strand
TAAAGAAGCTTGTAAAAAGGGTGATCTTGAGGCCATGCTAAAGGCCCAATCTGAGCTTGAAAAAAAGCTGGTAGAAGCCGCCTTAAAAAACGTTTCAGGCGCTCGCAAAGCCGTGGTGGCTATTTGCACAATCCCCGCTATTTAAGTGGCATAAGCTCCATGCTTTGTCGCCTCAATAGTAATTTTTTTGTTAGTAGCTAGACCAAAATTCAATAAATCACATTCCTCGGGGGTTAGATCTGTGTTGATCAGGTTTATATTGACCAACACATCATTACGAGATAAATACAATGCCAGCCTTTTAAAGGCAGTTCCTTTTTTAAAGAACATATTGCGAATTGTGAGTGTGTTCAAGGAGCGTAACCGCTTTTGGGCATCTTCTAGAAAGGCGAGCAGTTTTGGAGGGGATATCACTACGCTATCAAACATTAAGCTGGATATTTGCGGGTTATGCGCGAGATACTTACGCATATGACGCCTTTTCCAAAACCCAAGTTTGCAATTGTATAAAGCAAGTTGTTTCATCGAAGGAGAGTGCCTCAATAAAAATTTCGCTTTCAAATCATTTGGGTTTCGTCCCAGATTATTAGCTTCTTGCAAAAAACTTTGAGTCATTGGCATATGACGCCTCAGCTTGGCTGCGTTGGCTGTGCGTGCCACTGCTAACCGTGAGTCTGGCTTTGAGGAAGGTGGAGCCTGAGGAGGGCTGTTGCTTCCTGTCGAACTTTGCAAGCTTTCGGCAATGCACTGTGCTAAAATTGGTGGCAGGTTGTCGGTGCCAGTTACAGTGGTCGTTTCATATTGTCGAGTTTCTACTTTGGGGCTAGATGATATAGTTAAATCAGACCTCAATTTAATCTCGTGCTCATTCGTCTCCCCATCTTCTCTGTGTGGTGGGGTGATGACATATGGATATTGATTCAGATTATTGGGGCGGGGTGTGTGAGCAATATATTGGTCTGATAAGTCCACATCAGCAAGGGCGCTAGTGTCGTGAGGATGTATCTGGGCTCCAAAAACCGGAGCTGTAAAAAAAATAAAGCATAGAATCTTCATAAGCCTCCCAAATTTGAAGCAATTAACCATAAAAGAAGCAAAAAGAAAACTACTTTTTTTACCCCGCTACTAAAAGCTGCTCGGCCGCTTCTAGGCCGAACACCTCTATAAGCGGGTGGCTTCCGGTGGGCTCTTCTTCAAGTATTATGCGCACAACCTTAGCAGCAAAGGGCGCTAGTGTTGCAATAGTTTCAGCAGGGATGCATCTAAACCCAGCTTCCCCACTTTGGCGTTCGCCCAGTACATCGCCTGCACCGCGGAGCTTGAAATCTTCTTCAGCAATAAAAAAGCCGTCATTGCTGTCTTTAAGAGTATTAAGGCGTTGGCGAGCTATGCGACCAGCAGCCGCTTTATACACCAGCACACAATATGACTCTTGCGCCCCACGCCCAACCCGGCCCCGCAACTGGTGCAGTTGAGACAACCCATATCGCTCGGCGTGTTCAATAATCATAACGGTGGCATTCGGCACGTTTACCCCCACCTCAATAACGGTGGTGGCCACTAAAATTTTTGTTTCACCATTCGCAAAGGCATCCATTTGCGCCTGCTTTTCGGCTGCCTTCATTTTCCCGTGCACAAACCCCACCAAGCCCGGAAAACGCTTTTGAATAGACTCAAAACGGTAATTCAAATGGGTAAGGTCAACGGCCTCTGACTCTTCAATCAACGGGCATACCCAATAGGCTTGCCCACCTGCTTGAATTATGGTGCCCAACCGATCTAACAAGCTGTCTATTTTATCATCTTGCAAAAGGGTGGTCACAATAGGTTTGCGTTCGGCTGGTTTTGTTTTAATCAGTGATACATCTAAATCACCATAGGCCAGCAAATTGAGCGTACGGGGAATGGGGGTAGCTGTTAAAAATAACGCATGCACCCCCTCATTTTGGCCCGTTAGCGCCCGTCGCTGTTGCACCCCAAAACGATGCTGCTCGTCAACAATGGCCAACCCCAACGCGTTAAACTGCACATCCTTTTGAATAATGGCATGGGTCCCAATAATAATATGCGTGTTCCCACTTGCAATATGCGCCAATTTTTCTTTACCCGCTTTTGAGGTTTTATCTTTGCGGGTAATAAGCTCCACCTTAATGTTAAGAGGCTTAGCAAATTGTTCAAAGCTCGCAAAATGCTGTTGCGCTAAAATTTCGGTGGGGGCCAAGAGTGCCACCTGGCATCCTTGCCTAATAAGGGGTAACGCACTCATAAACGCCACGGCTGTTTTACCACACCCCACGTCGCCCTGAATCAGGCGGTACATACGCTTCCCGCTTTTGAGGTCTGCCAAAATATCTTGTAACGCTTGTTGTTGATCCGGCGTGAACTGAAAACCAAACACATCCTCCACTGGTGGTAGCTGATCCACATCAACCCTTGGCGCCTTGCTTTCATGGGCTTGCCGTTTAATAAGCTGCAGTTTTAATTGGTGGGCACACATTTCGTCCAACGCCAAGCGCTTTCTAAACGGCTCGGGGTTGTCCACCCCATCATGCAAGCTGTATAG
This sequence comes from Alphaproteobacteria bacterium, assembly GCA_030433125.1. Classification (GTDB taxonomy): domain Bacteria; phylum Pseudomonadota; class Alphaproteobacteria; order UBA6184; family UBA6184; genus JAUIKZ01. Next base: position 23,220 of record JAUIKZ010000007.1, on the reverse strand, counting down.
GGCTTGGGCAAACATAGGGACAGTGCCATCTTTTATAAGGCTCTCCGGCAGCCATTCCTCCACTTGCGGCAAACGCTGTACCACCTTCTGGATCACCTTACGCAAGGCTATTTGGGTGAGCCCCGCGGTGGTGGGGTAGATCACCTCTTTCTCCGGCAGTGACGGCATAGACTGAGGCTGCATTACATAATCCGGGTGGCCTACGGTTACCTCGCCGTTAAATAGAGTGAAGGCGCCATCAATCGCCCGCTTTTCCCCCAAGGGAAAACGACGCCTTAAGTAATGAATGTTGCCATTGAAATAGGTAATTGTCAGCAGCTCTTTTTGGCTGTCGATAGCATAGATTTTGATGGGGCTGCCACGCCCCCCACCTGCTTCAACACTGGTGATTTTTACCGGCACACAAAAGGTAACACCTTGCACGCCTTTAGCCAGATGCTGCCGCACCTCGGCCAGTGTTTGGCATTTTATACGTCGCTGCACCCGCAACGGCAAATGAAACAGCGCATCCCGAAAGGTGGTAAGGCCCAGTTTTTTTAGCCTTTTCAACACATTAGTGTCGGCGGTCACTTGCTCAAGGGGCTGGTTTAAATAACTAGTGAGCATGTTCCTCGGCTAAGGGCTCACCTTGTTTTTCCGATTGCGGCGCTGGCAGCTGCAGCATATCCATCAAACGACGGAGCTCCTGGCGGGCCGACACGTGCGACATGGTAAACTCGATCCCCACGTCTTTTAAGTCAAGCAGCGTTAAGCCCTTTAGAAACAGCTCCTTAAACACCACACGTTCCGAAAAGCCATGTCCCAAACGAAAACCAATGCGCTTGGCCAGCGTTTGCAACACCTTGTGCATTTCCTCTTTGTTCTTTGCGAAAATGTGTGACAAACGATTTCGCATTACGATCCAGTCGATGGTCACACGGTCACGCATAAGACGTTGCTTTTTTTGATCCCACACCATTTCAGCATAGTGACTAGGGCGCACATCGCGCGCATTTTCGGGGTTGACCTTCCCCAACACATCAAGGTCTACAAAGCTATCATTCAGCGGGGTGACGATCGTATTGGCATGAGAATGCGCCAACCGTGATAAATGAGTATCATTACCCGGCGTATCCACCACAATGTAATCCACCTCGGCCAATTGCTGCAAAGCCCCATCGAACATGTTTCGCTCTTCTTCCTCGCGCTGTTTCACGGAGTCAGCTTGGCTAATAAACACAGGGATGTGGTGTGGTAGCATAAGCGACACACCGTGCTTCTCGATGTAGCTTTCACGGTTTTTAAAGTACTTGGTGAATGTGCCTTGGCGGGCGTCCACATCAATTGTGCCCACTTTAAACCCCTTTGTTAACAAAAAGGTTGCCATATGCATGGCCACTGTAGATTTACCGGTACCGCCTTTTTCGTTTCCTAAGACAATTATGTGAGGAGAGGTCATTTGATAGCCTTTTTTGTTTTAAATATACTCAATTTGCGTCTATATATCTATTACTAATTTTGCGCCCAAAAAGCAAATAAATATACATGTTTTGCCTGTTCTGGTTATTTTTATTAACTGAGAATGGCAGGGCAGGTTTACGAACATACCCACAATGCGGCAGTAGGCCTCTATTGAGATGTCTGTTACTAAGTAACTAACACTCAATTTTGGGTAAGCCACTGCCAGAAAAGCGAATGCTTAAGGAGATTGCACGAGGAGCACACGATCCTTCCCTAAACGCTAAAGCAACGGCCGGTTGTTTTGTTGCATGCGCCAAAGTTCAGCGTACAAACCGTTTTGCGCCAACAGCTCATCATGCTTGCCTTGTTCTACAATCTGACCATTTTCAAAAACCAGTAAGCGGTCAAGGTTGGCCACGGTGCTAAGCCGGTGCGCAATCACAAGAGTTGTGCGGTTCTTCATCAAGCGCTCGAAACTCTTTTGAATGAGCTTTTCCGTTTTGTTATCTAAGGCGCTTGTGGCTTCATCCATAATAAGAATGGGCGCGTCTTTCAAAAAGGCACGGGCTAAAATAAGGCGTTGGCGCTGCCCTAAACTTAAGTTGCCCCCTCGCTCCGTAACAACCGTTTGATAGCCCTCGGGCAGGTTAGTAATAAAGTCATGGGCGAAGGCACTTTTAGCGGCTGTTTCAATGTCTTCTTGGGTGGCCGAAGGCGTGCCGTAACGAATGTTTTCCGCAATAGTACGGTTAAACAAGTAAGGCTCTTGGGGGATTAGGGCGATTTTTTGCATGAGTGAATTGTGCTTCACCTGGCGCACATCCGTGCTATCAATCAAAATCTGGCCTTCACGCACATCAAAAAAGCGCTGAATGAGGTTCACAAACGAGCTCTTTCCACTGCCAGAATAGCCTACTAATCCTATGGCTTCTTGCGGGTTTATGGTGACAGAGAGGTTTTTGTAAAGTGGGTCAGTGGCATCGTAGCCGAAGGTCACGTTTTTAAATTCAATTTTACCTTGCGGCGCCTCTAGCGTTTTCGCGTGGGGCAAGTCCTCCACATCGTGGGTGGCTTTATCAAAGAGGGATAAGGCGTTACGCGCCTCACCAAGGGCACGGTAAAACTGCACCATCATGCCGCCCATCCACCAAATGTGCATGGAAATACGAAAGCTCACACTAATCAGGAACACTACGTTCCCCAAACTCATGGTGCCCGTTTTAAGTGAGCTAAGCGATAAATACATAATGACGCACATAAGAACAATGGTCGAGCCCATAGACACAAGGCGGTTATAAAACAACGCCCACTCCATGGATCGCGATTTGGTTTGGGCGTCGTGTTGGTATTGCGCAATGTACTTTTCTTCGTTGTCTTGCTGCGCATAAGACTTCACAGCCAAAATGTTATGGATCACGTTGAGCATTTTGCCCGAGAGCACGTTCTCTGATTCCGCTTTTTCATCTACGTAGCGGTCCGTGGCGCCAGAGGCAATAAAGATGGCTACCAGGGTTAGCACATACCACACCACAAATATCCAACCCGCTTGCGTATCCATAGTGAATATTAAATAAGCGGTGAAAAAGAAGTTCCACGTGATGGGAATAATTGAGTATTCAAGGGCTGAGTACATACTATAAAAGGCGTCCGCTAACACCTTTAATTTTTGCCCTAAGGAGCCAAGCAAGGTGCGTTGAAAGAACTGAAAAGAATGCCCCATCATGTAAGCAAAGGTGGTGGTTAAAATTTGGTTGCGCACGCGGGGCATAAGATAGCCACCGATTATCAAATCGATGATGCGTTCTCCAAAGCTTTGAATCACAAAGATGGCTAAAAAGGCAATAGCCAGTGCGTTCACACTCCAGCTTAATTCGGAGCCGAACAATTCAATCGTGCGGCCGTTTAATTTATCGATGAGCAAATTCATGCTATAGGGCATGGCGGCATCTAAAAAGCCCCAGATAGCCCCAGCAATTTGCAACCCAATAAAGGTGGATTTGTTTTTAACCACAAACTGCCAATAAAACGCCCATATTGATTTAGGCTTCTCCGAAAGTTCAACTTGTTTAAAGTGCATTATATGCTCCTTCAGTAAATTATTTGTATGCCATCATGATATAGGTGTGTCTGATGGAAAGTCAAACGCTGTAAGGGGAAATAAGCCCCTCGGTTGAAAAAGGATGCGGGTGTAAATCCCCACACACGTGAGACAAATAGCAGGTCTGGATGACACGCTCCCCCTTGTTTGCCTCTATTTATTAACTGATGGGCTGTAAGGTGAACTTAAAAAAATTAAAAAAACCTCTTGACTAGATGCATTTATTGAAGTATATTTCTCAATGGCGTGCAATGCGCCCTTTTTGACACTTAAAAGCCCAACCCATTTAAAGTTTGGGCTTTTTTTATCACATCGTCAACATAACGACGCATTTAATTTATAAACAACTCTAATTATTAAACCCAAAAAAGGAGAAAACTATGTCTAATACAAACTTACAACACGCGCTTAACAAAAGCGAAAATCGCTTCCTACCACAGATCACACTTCCTCTCGAGCAGCGGCTTCCAAGCTTTAAAGGCCGGCTTCGCAAAACTTTATGCCGTTACCTCGGGCAGCGCTTTCAGCAAAACTATTGGCCCTTTAATGCGCGACTCAAACAACTGCAGCCGCTAGCCCCATGGGGCACATGGCTTATTATGGCTGGAAGAGGCTTTGGTAAAACACGTCTGGGGGCCGAAACAATTTTGCAGTGGGTGAGAGAAAAACGCTACAAGCAAATTGCGCTGATCGGGGCTACACTGGATGATGTGAAAAACGTAATGGTTGAAGGCGTTAGCGGGATTTTAAGCGCCCTACCTCCTGATCAAGAATACACCTATCGACCGGGAGCGAACTTATTAAAAATAGGCAATACCGAGATTCGATTTTATTCCGCAGAAAGGCCGCGCAGCTTGCGTGGGCCTCAGTTTGACGCCATGTGGATCGACGAGCTCGCTAAGTTTCGCAATCTTGATCAGATATGGGAACAAGTGAAGTTAAGCTTGCGCCTGGGGGATGAGCCCCGCTGCTTAATCACCACAACCCCGCAGCCGGTTCCTTTGTTGCGGGCTTTACTGCTCACGCCAGGCACCTTTATTACGCGTGGATCAACGGTTGAAAATAAACCGAATCTGTCGGCACAATTTATACAAAACGTGACCGAACAATACGCTCACACAAAACTGGGCCGGCAGGAGCTCAGTGGCGAGTTGCTAGACCCTTTTGATGAATCTCTCTTCAAGCCAGTCTATATTAGATACAAGACCATTAGGCTTGAGGTTAATTACCCCTTAAGGGAGGGGTCGTTTAAGAGCTTATTCAACTGAGGGCGCACATACCTTTTGTAAAATGGGTGGTCCGGGCCATATATAAGCTGCATTAGCATTTTGGCCGTTTTGATAACCTCCTCATCCGTTAAGCTATCTTGTTTATGATTAAGCTTTTTCAGCTTAATTGCGGAGTCATCTGCAAAGGATTCAACAAACCCTCTCGTCTCTTGAATCAGTGTTTTAAATGTTGCAATGGCCGCATTCCAGCCTTGTGTATAAGCAGCCACAATAGCAGCATGGAAATGTGCTTGTATAGCCGTAATACGATGCAGGTTTATCGAAAGTGTTTTATCCATAACCATGATTTTGTCAGCATACCTCTTTGCTCTGTGGTATTCGCCGTTACGTACCAGCGCCTCTGCAAAGAGCACCATAGGGGGCTGCCCCATGAACTCTATTTTGTCGCCATATATGTTTTTGTAGGTTTGCACAACATTTTCAAGAACGTTTAGGGCTGGCTTAAGTCGTCCCGTGCGGAGCAAAATCTCGGCTTTACTGGTCTGGAGCACAAGCTCCATATGGATAGGGGGCTCCTTTTGGGCCAATGCATAATGCTTGCGCACATTGCTTAAGGACACTTTTGCTTTGCTATAATTACCGCTATGGCAATATACCGAGGTTGCAAATTTGTAGGCTCTGGCTTTAAGATCATGAGGCAAGTTAGGAATAGCCAGTGCTTTTTCTATGTAAGAGATGGCTTTTTCTGCTGTTGTCTTATGCAAATGTGTAATGCTCCATAAAACAGCCATATATAAATAACAGTCTAGAAGCACAGGCGCTTTTCTAAACGTATCTGGCAACTGCTGTGCTTGTTTTAGCGCTCCATTTAATTTGGCATAAGCCTCGTGAAATGGTTTATGCCAAATGTACTTTCCACCGACGGCGAGCTTACACCGGGTAGCTTCGACTAAGTTACCCGTTTTATCAGCAAAACGCCCCGCCTTTTGAAAATGATAAATGGATTGGTTAAAGTCACCCAAGAAGCCATAAATTCTGGCTAGCCTGACCATGATATTGGCTTGCTTTGCCGGTGACCACTTGTGATATTTTTTATTGAGTGCCAGGGCTTTTTGAGTCAACTGAATCGCTTCTTGGTAATTGTTAAAACACAAATGATCTATATCGCTTCTTAACAGGTTCAGGTCAAGCTCCAGCAGTTCTAAGGTGGTAGGCATGCTAGAAAAACGTCCTCTTATGTATCGCGCCAGTGTGTTGAGATGGGGTAGCAAAACGCTCATAGCGTTTTTGTCATTTTTGCATGTTTCAAAATAATGGTTCAGCCCCCACATAAACTGCCTCAAGAAACCCGCCTGGTGCTCTAAGGGAATATGTTCATGAAGGTAAGCACGCCCCAGCGAGTGGGCACTTGGGTGTAAGGACAACGTTAACGGAGCCTTTTGGGGAGGCTTGCACAATAGAGAGTGTATGGTTAGTTGGTGTACATAGGCATCAACAGTGGCCTTATCAGCCAACTGGTCAAGCAACCGCACAGGTAACTCTTGCGGGGCCATTGCACACTGCACTTGAAGGAGCAGTCGAAACATGGGATCTGTTTTTTCTATCTGCTGAAAGGTGGTTTGCATGAGATCACGCCGGCTTGCAACATATTTAACCACGTTGTCTGTAGGCTTTTTTTTCTTTAGCAGTTTACAGGAGGAGCACAGCTCGGACAATTGTTTTACGTAATCACTTGGAGGAATTTTACATGCTTTTAAATAATTGGCAGCCAACGCAATATCCATAGGTGTACGCGGCAAAAGCTTAAGAAGCTTTTCAGTTTCGGCTTCTCCTAGGGGTGTTTTGAGAATGGTTTTGAACATGCGTTGCGCTTCCTGGACTGAAAGCTCTGGAATGAGCAATTGTCTTTTTTCGGATAGCAGCACATTTTGTTTATCAGAGATGAGTATGACCACCCCTTGGCCCCAACCAGCAGTGTTTAGTGGTAGGTATGGCCTAATCCTGCTATAGTCTGCTTGCACATTGTTAAAAATAAAACACCACTTGTTATTTAACAACCAAGGTGCAAGAAAAGCTCTCAGCTTCTCGAGTTTTAAATAAGAATATTCTGTATGCTTGACATCTCTAAGTTTTCCACAATCCTCACGCGTTTCACATAGGCTTTCTGCCAGCTCCATATAACAATTTAGAAGAGCCCACTCCGATTCGGCATTGAACTCCCACTTTATTGGCTGCGTACCACTGTGGGCATAGTCTCTTGCAATGGTTGTCTTTCCTACACCTGCGCGCCCCTTCAACATAACATATGGATTCTTATCAGTTGCATGTAAGCCTGCATCAAGACAATGTTTCATTCTCTCCATATATAAAGGGCGTTTTAGAGTATCTGACAAAGGCGGAATATTATGAACAAAATGCTTCGAGGACCTTATCTCATTTCTATTATAATGTTTCACAATTATATAAGTGCTCACGAAAATGATAGCACTCACAAGCAATAGAGATATTAGCTTATAGGCTGCACGTGTTTTATGCGACTTGACCTCCCTGTAAGAAGAGTCACTAAAGCGAGGAGGGGCAATATTGTAGAGCTTAGAAATCGTTGTGGCTAAGGCTTGATATACAGTGGGGGTGTTTTTATTAGCCTCATTGATAGGAACTAATGTTGTTAAAACATTGGCATTGGGATTAGCTTTTTTTGTTGTGGTGATAAGTATGCCGAAGGAACCCCCAGGACTCAGCGCTTCTCCATCACTTACTTCTTGAAACATTAGACCCACTTGGCTCACATGGGCATGCTGCTCTAAATAGTCTATAATGCTCTTACACTCACTAGTGTAATAAATAATCGTGGAGCGACCCGCAAAATGCTGAGCAAATTCACCCTGCACCCACCGATGAAACTGTTCCTGGGCTGCAGGGGCGTCGCCGAGTAAAGGAGATAAAAACAAGACTTGAGTTGATGTCATTATTGGTTCCATTCTGCCATTAAGATTATATTTTATGATAACCCAGTTTGTCTATTTAGGCAATTTATTGTTGGCTGCTGTGCAAGTTGTTATGATATGAGACTAAGTGGCCCCCTGTAAATAGGTATGATGATCTAAAAAGGGAAGACAATATGCAGAAGCGGACCTATGGTGAATTTGGTGGTTGTTATTAAAAGAAGGGGGAGGGGAGGGCTTTTGGCTCCTCCTGCTGATTCTGGGTATTAGTTTCTCTGCGTTTAAACTGTTTGGGTTACCTCGGAACAGGTGCGGGATGGCTACTCAGTGTGGTGGCGGCACAGTTGCCATAGACAATCGCAAGTGTTTCAAAGGGTTCAATGATGGCGTCAACAGATATAAATAAAACAATTACAGCTTCTATAGGTAGCCCCAATGGTTCTAGCACGAGCCCCAACATTTGTATGGTGATAACGCCCACGGTGCCGGAGGCAGCGGTGCTCGCTAAAATGGCGCCAACGGCAATGACGGGGTATTTGTACCACCCTAAGGGGGTGCTATATAAACCCGATAAAAATATGGCTACCACACAAAAATAAATTACCGTCCCATAACGAAAAATGGCGATGCCGAAAGGTAGCCCGGCATCTACCATCGTTTTGGGGAACTGTAAATTTGTGTGCAAGGCTTCACTGGCTGGAGGGATGGAAGCAAATGTACTGCGGGTTAAGAGAGGCACTAAAATAGCGTTTTTTGTTTTGCTAACTGAGTCAATATAACCTAAGCCAGATTTCCGCCAAATAATAAGACTACACACAAAAAAGAATGTAAAGAAACAGCTCAGTAGCACAAATACAAATTTTGATACGATGTATATACTCTCGGGGTTGATAGCGGCAAACTGACTGGCCATAAGAAAGAACAACCCTATAGGAAGAAAAAGAATGATACCGTTAATGATAACTTGGAAAATGTTATAAATGAGCAACATGGATTCTTTTAAAGGGTGGCTACGGTTGGCGGTGATCTTGCCCATAACGGCGCCAAAAATGATCGCTATAAAAATAATTTGTAGAATGGTGCCTTGAGATAGGGAGTGAAAAATGTTTTTAGGCACCGTGTTAGCTAAAAACTGAATTAAACTCGTATCAGCGTTAGCGAGCGGCACTGTGATCGTTGTTTTTAAAACCCTGTCTTGTTGGTGTGCTGTAATGGCGCCTACAATATTTTCGTTCAAAGCCAATCCTTCTCCGGGGGCTGTGGCGTAACTAATGAGTAAAGCAATAACGCTTACCAGAAAAATGAAGGCAAGGGATATCCCCACATATTTGAGCAAGCTGGCTTTCGTTTTTTCGTCTTTAAAGGTGTTTGCAACGGCGAGGGCTATACTCGTTGTTACGAGGGGGATAACAGAAAACTGCAGCAAGTTTAAGTAAATAGTGGCGAGTAGATCAATATAGGGGGTTGATTCACCGCGGTAATGCGAGCCAAATGCCAAGCCTAGGGCAAGGGAGCCATAGAGCGCGAATGGATTTTGTAGGGTTCTTTTTAAAAAACTAAACACTGTTATTTTTGTTTCATCCTCTTAACTAAAAGGTCGTCTTTAGCAGGCGGTGATTTTTGGTATTCTTTCGATCTTTCTAATAAAAGCTGGCTAGGTTTATCGTTTGGGAAAATGCGGAGCGTTTCTTGCAGTGTTTCAATTGCCTCTTCCCACCGTTGTTCGGTATATAGCTTAAAGGCCTGAGCACTTCGTTCCGCCAGTTTTAAAGTGCTGTCAGAGGGAAGTAACGCGGCATCGTCTATCATTTGTGCAAGAAGCTCGTAAACAACTACGGCTTCTTGTTTTCCTTTTACCGCCACAAGGTCAAGAGGGCGCACCAAAAATTTCTCCGCTACTTGTGAAACGATGGGTTCACTGACAAGAATATTTGTGCCATAAATTTTGTTCACTCCTTCTAGGCGCGCAGCCAAATTGACGCCATCACCAAGCACGGTATAGTTGATGCGTTCTTCGGAGCCAATGTTACCCACAATTACTTTATCTACGTGTAAGCCAATGCGCGTTCTAAGTTGCGGTTTTTTTTCGAGTTTCCATTTTTTGTTTAATTCAGAAAGTCGTTTTTGGCATTTCAAGGCAGCATGGCAGGCGTTAAAAATGTGATTCCTATCAGTTAATGGTGCGCCCCAAAAAGCTACTATGGCATCTCCCACATACTTATCTATTGTACCATTAGCGTCGATGATAATGTTGGAGAGTTCATCAAAATATTCTGATAGGTGTAGCGCCAATAGGTCTGGGGTCATGTTTTCGGATATGCTGGTGAAACCTTCAATATCACTAAAGAACATGGTGAGCTCTTTTGTGCGCCCCCCAAGTTTGATTTCGCCCCCTTTTTGCATAAGCTTTTTCACCAGTTTTTGGGGCACAAACTTACCAAAAGACACAAGCGTATTTTGAAGGGCTTGCAAGGCCTCTTGAATGCTTTGAATTTCAAGAATAGGTGATTTTAGCCGTAAGGTGTCTTTTAGCTCAAAGCTTTGCAGTTTGGAAACGTGCTCTGCTATACGCACGATGGGTTGAGAAACAAGCCGCGCAAACCGTGTGATCAAGAAAAAGCACACCAATAAAATGAGAAACGTAATGATAACTGTAAGTATATAGTTGTCTTTGATAACCCCCACGAATTGGTTGATTGGTACAACAATGCCTAAAAACCATTTGTCCTTAAATTTATCGGGTAAGGGGGTGAAGCTAGCAATGTACTTTTCGCCATTAAATTTAAATATGAATCGTGATTCTTGCTTGTGGAATGTCTCCTTAAAAATCCGGCTGGCTTCCACCACTTCTTTACGTTTGAGGTTGGTAATTTGTCGGGGGCGCAGATCATCTTGCCCCTGTACTTGCATGTTTTCAGTGGGGTCTGGGTGCGCGATCACATGATCATCATCATTAAAAACGAATGCCTCGCCTTTTTCCCCTACTTTAATCTCGCGTAAGTAGCGGGCAAAGTTGCCGAGCGTTATATCAATGCCCATGACACCGAAAAAGGTGTCGCCGCTGCCAGTGCCATAAAGGGGGGTAGAGGCAGAAACGCCCGCTACATTCAAGCCAGCGAAGGCATAAATACCGCTCCAATCAAACGCTCTTTTTTGTTCTACCGCCGTATACCAAGGGCGTTTGCGATGGTCGAAGCTAAGGTCATCGTCTTCTTCATACCCCACAATATCCTGATCCTCGTTTAAATAGGTGTATGAATGTAGATGAGGACTGCTAGAACGCTTGTAGTATTCTACAATGTATTTAATGTCGCCAGGTAAAGGGCGTGTTACATCATGTTTAAATGTGTAATTTTTGCGCGGTTCATTAACTTCAACCAACACATAATCCCCATTCGTGGCCCCAGCGTACACACTATCAAAGTAATCATATTCATCTAAAATATTAATAAAATAACTATACAGCTGTTTGTTTTCCACACTAACCTGTTGGGGGGAGGTTACCATTTTGTTGCTAATCGAAACAATGCTGCGCGCGTCGCCCAGGTAAGTCATGCTTTTTTCGGTAGCTTTCTCTGTAAGTTGCTGCATCACATTATGCGCGACTTTAACCATGGCGTTTGTGTTGCCAAAATAGGAAAACGCAATAATCGTTATGTTAGAAATTAGAAACAGAACAATAAAACCTGTTGTGATATCGAAGCGCAGGCGACGCTTTGCAAGGCGTTCTTTGAGGTTGCTAATCATGGCCTTGCCCCTCTAGGTTTTTTCTCTTTTTAATAAAGTAGTCCTCATACTTTTTAAAGAGATCTGATGTGGTTGTTAGTTGGCCAGTGTTTTTTATGTAGGTGTCTACCACATGCTTTAAGCCCGACTTATCCCATGTCATGCCCACAGATATGTAGTCTAAGTAGCCTTCGATAACCACCGGTGTGAGCTTCAAGTTCAGTGCAGGGTTGAGCATCAGTGATCTTTTAATGATAACCTCATCTAAAAATATACCAAGGCCCTGGCCTGCGATGAGTGCAGGCAACATTTCGTTGTCCCAATCCCCAAAACTTATTGACGTTGCCTTTGGAAAAATGGTGCGGCTAAACGCTTCGTAGGAGGAGTCTTTTTGCAGAATTAGAATGTTGTCGGGTTGTTCGAAAAGCTTCTGCAAAGAGAGATATTTGTTCGCGAGTTTAAGTCGGTTAAGCAAAATAGCTTGATGCATAACCACATAAGGCTCAGAAAACATGATACGCGACGAGCGCTCTACGGTGCGACTTAACATTGTTATGGCAAGGTCAATTTCATCATTTTCGAGTTGTTGAACCACTTGCTCCCATGTGTCTGCGGTTCGTACAAACTCAACTTTAATATTCAAGGCATTTGCAATATCCCGTGCCATTTCGGGGTCTAGGCCAATCAGCTTTCCTTCTTCATCCACCATGTAAAAAGGAGGTTCATCTACTTTCGTGAGCCCCACACGAAGCACGCCTTTTTGTTTCAGCTTTTGCAGGTCGGTAGGCGTGTTTTGCTTGGCAGCAACCTTTTGACCGTTAGTAGCCACGGGGGCGGGGGTTGCGTGCAGCATTGTAAAAGCTATAGCTATAGCTGCCAAACACCTTATGCAACGCTGTAACAAAACCATTTATTATGCCTTTTTATATTTCAACGTACTAAAAACACGTAAATAAACCGTAAACTTTTCCTATTGTGTAATGTTATTTCTCATAACGTAATAGAGAGGAAAGCATAGCAGATTCAATTGTTATTAGAAATTTTATGAAAAAAATTCTCGACAAGGAGGGTCGTTCTTGTTATAACGCTTTCAGTCTTAGGGCACTTAGCTCAGTTGGTAGAGCATCTGACTTTTAATCAGCAGGTCACAGGTTCGATTCCTGTAGTGCCCACCACCCTAAAACTTGTTTTGTTTTAAACCGTTTTGGCGTTACAGCTGCAACACACCATCTTTCTGCTTATAAACTCCTAGCCAGGCTGATAGTTGTATGATATATTTATTAAAAATACACAAGCAGAAAGGAAAGTATTATGAAGCTTAAATATCTTGCAGGACTAACAGGTTTACTTATGTTGGCTGGTTGTGACGCTCCAAATGTGGATGAAAGCGTTAATGAACCTACAGACATGCTCGCTGTTTCAACCCTACAACAGCAGTTTGAGGCAGAAGTAGGCCATGAGGGTAATTGGGTTTTCTTTGGTTTTGATCAATACAATGTAACTGCCGCACAACGTGCAAAACTTCAAAAACAAGTTGAATGGTTAAACCAACATCCTGAAGCTATGATCCAAGTTGAGGGCCACTGTGACGAGCGTGGTACGTCTGAATACAACATGGGCTTGGGTATGCGCCGTGCAGAGTCAGTAGTTAAGGTTATGAAAGAAATGGGCCTTACTTGTGCAAACGTTTCGGTTATTAGCTACGGTAAGGAGCGTCCAGCCGTTCCTGGCACGAACGAAGCCGCTCACGCTAAAAACCGTCGTGCTGTTACTGTCGTTACAATGGATATTGAATAATTCATTCCTTTGTATTAAATCTGAGTGGCCCCTCTTTAGGGGCCATTTTAGTATGAGAGTCTATAATGAAAAAAAATATATTTAGAATAGTTTGTGGCTTATCCGCTACAGTTGCCGTTTTTCAGGCGAACCCCATTCCATCTAAGAGCGTGCAACAGCGCCTCGATGAACTTGAAAAGCGGATCATAATTATTGAGCAGCATTTAGGCCTTGAGCCAGAAGAATTAAATTTAGAGGCGCGGCCTACAGAAGCTTCTACTTTTGAGCCGCCAGAAGAGGAGGTGCTGCTTTTAAACTCACCCGAAGCATTGTTTAAACATGCTACCCAACTACTAAAAAACTATAACCGCGATAGTGAGAAAAAGGACTCTCTCGAGGAAGCTTTGCGCTATTTCACACAATTGCAACAAAATTATGCAACACATAAGCTGGCCACAGAAGCTATGTTTTGGAGTGCTGAGATTCAGTCTCAGTTAGGGCGGCATAAAGACGCGCTTAGAAGCTATAAAAAATATATTGAAAACACCCATGAAAAAGGACGCGCTTATTACACGGCCCATTACAAATTAGCGTTGAGCCTGAAAAAACTTAACGAGACGCGAAAGGTCTGCGCCTTTATTAAATTAACACGTCAAAAACATAATAAAGAAATGCCTGAAGATATTTTGCGGATGTTTAACAATCTCGAAGAGGAGATGGGGTGTTAAGGATAGTTTTCATGGGTGGTTCTCAAAAAAGTGCTGTGGTTGAATCAAAGAAATATGGCGTATAACGCTGGCCCGATGTCACCCGCCAAAACCACCGAAATTTTTTTCTTGCGCCCACGCAAAACCTATGGTTAACTGTCTTTACAGACAAAGTCAAAATAACAAAAAACTATTCAAAAGATTGCATTTTTAATGAAGGGATACTCTGTGGATGCAGAGTATATTGCTGGCTCGGCAAGTGTGTGTGAAGCCAAACCAGCAATTGTGACCGCCCAAAAGGGCGTGGTTAAACATAATTGGAGGTTATATACCATGAAAATGAAATCATTAAAACTATTATTACTCGCTGGCCTGGCTAGCACGGCGTTAACCGAGAACGTGAGGGGGGCAAACCTTGAAGATTATGAGCCACAGTTTGGTGGAGGAGGTGGTGGTGCTGGATATGAAGCTTATCAAGGGCCACCCCAGAGAGGGTACACTCTAAGCGAGTTAGAAAGCGCCAAAGCCCTGGACGTTGAAACGTTAGAGCCCTCAGAGCCTGAAAAACTCATGACCCCCACAGCCCAGCGCGCAATTGCATCTGCATATACCGACTTTCTCGAACTAAGAGCTAAGGCAAGAGTGCAAAAGGGCATTGTAGATGCGCCAAAAACGGTTGAAGAGCTTGTGCAAGATCCCTACTTCCAATATTACTCTGCCATATTAAGTGAGCTGGCTTATAATGAGCGGTACAGAAAAGATGACTATGTAACCGAAGCTGCAATTGAAAGAGAGGAAGATTTAATTAGAAGGATTTCAATCGTAGAACGTTTCGATGATATAAATGGAAGAGCATTTGGATCTTTTAGTAAATTAGAACACTACCCGGATGTAAAACACGGGGCGCCTGTATACGGCCAGGGAGGCCTTAAAACTTGGTATCACCCACAAGAAGGTGAGAAAGTTTGGATTTTCAGTTTTACTGGTACAACAGGAGAAACGTTTTGGAAAGGCAAGATGGAGTTGGGGCGAAACATGCCGTCTGATGCGAGGAGATTAGCTAACACGATTATTCCCGGAAAATGGCCAGATGACTTTAGGGTAAACCTTGACAGTTACGCGAACTATAATTTTACACCACTCAACCCAAGTGCGCCACAGAGTTATCCCATGATAACTATGGGGCATAGTCGAGGCGGGGCCATGGCAGACATAGCTGCTTTGCATTTGGGTGAAACGTACGGAAGTTATGACCGGCTAGGAACAATAACGTTCGGACAAGTCTGGCCGTTTTCAGCACCATTGACAGATTACTTAGACAAGAAACATCGTAACACGGCTAAATTCCATGGGGATGGTGACCCCGGCCCGGCTATCAGGCGAGAAGCTTCCGCCTGGCCAACAAAAGGTATTGAGGAAGGGCTAGCATCAGCTCCAGAATATAAACTTTCAGGCAATTCAGTTTATCTGAAACGTCCAATGGTTAAATATGTTTATTTACCCACAGCTAAAGCGGCGATGTATACCCCCAATACTTATGTGAGGGCGGGTGGTGTTGCTGCTACAGTCTATATAGCAGCAAAATGCCACAGCATGGAAACTTACAACCCAGAACTTAGAGAGAGAGCCCGAGGAAGCCGAAAGGCTATTGATGAGGTTTTGTACTATGAAATACGATAAAAAATAACCCAACCAACTAACCCCTTATTAACCAAAATAGCTTACTCTGTTCTGGAGTAGGCTATTTTTTTATGGATGAAGAGAGAGATACTAAGGCACCAACAGAGGTGGTGTGGCCAGTGTCTGTAGAAGCCCCGCCACTCAATGTCATCCCCGCGTAGGCAGTCTGCCGCGTCGAAGCCTAGTGCGAAGACAGAGGGATCCAGCCATGCTGCGGGTTTTACTGGATTCCCTTCTTCAAGGGAATGACATCAGGGGAAGTGAGAATGATACCTTTTAAGATGGTAACGTTTTTCTTTGTGTATAGGTTTTACCCAACCAAACTACCCCCTTATTAACGAAAATAGCTTTACTTTTGTAATTTAAGCATTATAAAAAAGCTAAGTCGAAATAAAATGAAGCAATTATTTTTGCCATACCTTATCCTTCTTCTGTTATCTGGTTGTGCAGATGTGGAAGAACGTAACAGCGGGGGAAAGCTTTATCCCTGCAAGCAAATGCATAAAGCGCATTTTGCAGGCGATAGTTGGAAGAGCTACCGCATAAAAAACCGTTTTGGAAACAGGCGTTACACACCTCAACGTCATTATCTTTATAACAAAGTGGGGATGGCTTCTTGGTATGGAAGTGATTTTCATAATAAGAAAACTGCCTCAGGGATGATCTTTAATAAGAATAAACTTACGGCAGCCCACCGCACATTGCCCTTGCCTTGCTTAGCCGAAGTGGTGAATTTACAAAATGGCCGTAAAGTTACGGTGCTTGTAAATGACCGCGGGCCTTTTGTGGGGGAAGACCGTATTATAGATTTGTCAGAGGGCGCTGCAAAAAAGCTAGGCTTTTATAAAGAAGGTTTAGCAAAAGTGCGGGTAAAGGTGCTAGAGCAACATACACGCGAAATGCTTAAAGAGCATACCACCTCTTCATCAGGGAGCCGCAAGAAAAGAACGTCCCCCCGAAAAAGAATGTAATGAACAAAGAAGCTCTGATTGAACAAGCTATTGCGCATCCGGCCTTTACTACGTGGGAGGCGGAGGCTGTTTTTAAACTTATGGCAACGGATGAGCTTACGATTGAGGTGCTGCGACTATTGTTTCCCGAGGGCACAAAAGACTGCCTAAATGTGTTTCATAGGTTAATCACCCGAAAAACCGAAGAAGCTTTAGAACAGCAAGGTTTTAGCAGTTTAGGGGTTACACAAAAAATTAAGACCTACATCCTCACCCGTCTCCACGTTTTGCAACGTTATCCTGGCGCACTGAGGGCCTTATTAAAGCTGTGGAAAAAGCCTCAGTTCATAGCCTTACATGCTGCGCATTTATTTAACACCGTCGATCATGCGTGGCGCTTAGCAGGAGATGAAAGTGTGGACTTTAACTTTTACACCAAGAGGGGAACACTTGCGGCTATTTATAGTGGTGCCTTGGGCTATATGGCGTTAGGAAAGCCTTCACCAGAGGTGTTGCAGGCTTTTGTAGAGAAAGAGCTGGGCACGTTGCGTTCGGCCGTGGGCGCAAAGAAAACCATCGAGCATACGGCCTTAAAGGTTTTTAAAATTGCTAAAGCGTTGTTGTCTTAGTTGGCACCTATTTCTTTAAGGCGCTTTTTATAATCAATAATGGCCGCCGTTAAATCCTGTGCTTTTTTTACGTTCATACGTGCCAATATGGGGGCGAGTCTCATTTCTCGCATACGTGACACAAACGATAGCAAGGTTTCTTGGGGGAGGGTGTTAAAAATTTCTGCGGCCGCATCGGGCTTCATGTTTTCATATATTTTCACCAGCCGTGCTACTTGCTTGTTGTCATGCTTAATGAGGGTATCAATTTGGGCCTGCAATTTCTCTTGAATCGCCGTGAGCTCGCGGGCTTTTTCCTCAAGCTTTTCTTCCGCCATCTTAACAACCATTTCACGCTTTTTAAGCTGCAGGTTTTTTTCATCTTGCTTACTTTGCAAGTCCCACAGGCTGCGAATGGTGAAAAGGTCCTTTTCGCTTAAGTCAAAGTAGTTATAAGGGTAGGGCTGCCCAAAGTTGTCTACAAAGTTATCAATGGGCACCTTGTCAGGGGTAGGGGCGGCGGGTGCTTGCTTTTCTGAATTGGAAGCATTCGTTGCAGCTGCCTGCACCAGCCCTGCTGTTAGAAATGATAAGGATAAAAGCCTTAGGTGCCGCGTCATTTTGTTTACCTGATGTCCCTGAGTGAATCTAAAAAGCTTGTTTCGCTAGGCTCTGTTTTAGTGGTTGCTGTGTGTTGCGCTTGCGCCCGGGCTTGCTGTTGCAGCATTAACACTTCTTGGTGCTGCAGGGCAGGGCCTTGGTTGTGCATGTTCATATCAAAATGCCTTTTCACATTTTGGTGCTGACGTGTTTCTTGCTCAAGGTTGATCATCATGTCTTTCGCACGGCTGGTTACAAACTCTAGATCGCTCACCAACTGGGGTGTGTCACGGGCGAGTTTTACGAACTCGCGATAGTCCTTGCGTTGAAACTGCCGGATATCACTTAACACCTCATCGCCTTTTTCCGTGGCCTCTTCAATTTCAGTTACTAAGCCCTTAAAGCTTTCAAAATGCTTGGCCCAAAACATTAAGTATCTTAATAGACCGGCGCCTAATGCCAATGTGGCGACTAATAACGCGATAATGATTTCTTGTTGCATGACTTACTCCTCATTTATGTTGTTTGTTATTTTAAAGGCTACAGCGCCATTTGCGTGGCCAAACTGCCCCGTAAAGAGGGGGACGCCTTCGGTTTTCAAGGTTATTTCGCGAATGGCTTTGGGGGATAATTCCAATGTCGTGCCTTCCCGCCATGAGGCCACATCCGACAGCATGGCTTTAAACTCATCCACATAAGAAACCAGGTGAAGGGGGATATGATACGCCTGCGACGTTAGTTCACGGGCCCACTGTTTGTTGTACTGCGGCACAACCGTTGCATTGGCGTCGCTTTCGATAACGCTTTTGATTCGCTCAATGCTTTCATGAGGGAAGAATATATCTAAGGTTGCTGCTTGATCTTCAAAGTACATATTAAAAGACGACCGCGTGACCACATCCATGTGACGAAATATAGTGATGTATTTATAGTTTGTTTCTAGGCGCTCCAGTTCAAAGGAAAACGGTTCATAAATTTCGAAGCTTTCACCCAACGCCTCTAAAAACACCTCAACAAAATAGCGCAACATATCCCGTTCAACACCCGTTAGCTTGCGCTTGTAGGAAGATGATCCCTTAAGGGATTTACCGCCCATTAAAATTTCGAGGTAGGAGTTGATAAAGTTTTCTCTCAAAACAACTACACATGGGCATTTGAGGTTCTTAATGTTTACCAGCACAAGTAAGGCGTTCTGTTTTACAGATTCGGGGAAGTCTTTAAAAATGAGAGACGACACGTCGTAGCCCTGAATGTCTGGCACCATGCCGTTATATTTATGAAGTTTGGTATCAAGCTTCAAGAGGGTTTGCTCAAACACCTTATCTAGATTAGGGACCTTTTCAGATGACTCCGTTTTTTTGAGGAGCATGTAAAGGCCGCTTTGATCGTGTGGCTCTCCGCGCTGCCGTTGCCGGATGCTCTCGCCTTGCGTGGTAACATTATTAGAGGAGGCAGACGGTGTTCTGTTTTGCATCATGTTATTTCTCGCTAATAATAAATTTACTATAGAGCACATTCTCAACTTTGTAAGGTGCTACTACTGTATTAACCCGGCGAATCATTTGGGCACGCATGACTTCTAAACTGAGTGGAGAAGAGAGATTTGTGCCTTCGGTGCTGGTGAAGTTTTGTGCGTCTATAGCACTGAACCATTGATATAAATGATCTCTGATAAGTGGCATGCGCTCTTCTAGGATGGCGGCCGATTTTTGGGTGGAAGCTTGTAGCACGAGGCCTGCTACGAGAAAGTAGCGGCGCTTCTTTGCGGGGCTATCAAATAGTTCCACTTGTATTTCTGGTAAGGGGATAAAGGTGGTAATAGCGTCGCTTTTTCCTGCTTCGCTCTTAGTTGCTTTATAATTATTGTAGACATAACTCAAAACAGTTACGGCTAGCGCCAGGAAGACAATAATGCCCACGATAAAAAAGGAGCTGCTTTTCTTGCTTTTTTTGTTTAAGGTTTCGTCACCCATGTAAATACCAACTTATTTCTTCAATATGTTTATTAAACCTTACCAAATCGTTAAGCGTTTCATTATTGTGCAGCTTTTTTAATATTCGTAAGTGGTGTGGTTGGTTGGGTGCATTATTTTACGACTGACGGGTGCTAAGCATCGGAGGCATAGTAGGATTAGAAATGGGATAAGAAGAACCCCTAAGCCTTGGGTATCAAACACTCGCCTTCCAGCGTTCTTTTTCAGCGTTCTAAAGTTTTTCATGCCTATGCCCTGAAGGGTTGACGGGGCTTCCTTGCTTTCTGCACGTTTCTGCTCTATACCAGATAGTAGATTTGAGGTTATATGCTAACGACGCCATTTATAAAAATGCATGGGCTGGGAAATGATTTTATTGTGTTCGATTTCACACAAGTGAGCTCTTACACAGTTACGCCAGCCATCGTGCGCATGATGGCCAGCCGCCACACCGGTGTGGGTTGTGATCAGGTGGTGGCTATTAACGCCTCGATTGATCATGATGCGAATATCAGTTTTTATAATGCTGATGGTTCCGCGCCTTCCATGTGTGTGAATGGCTTGCGTTGTGCTGCACGATATTTAATGGATACATACCATAAAGACACGTTGCATCTGCGCGTGGCGGGCCGCTATTCTTGTTTTGCTTACCGGCAAGATGATGAGAAGATTTGTACAGAGCTTCCACTGCCTACGTTTGCCGGGGCTGAAATTCCTATACGCAAAAACATAGATGGCCGGGAGATTTCAGGCACTCTGGCGGGGTTTAAGTCACCGATTTGTTTGTCATTAGGGAATCCTCATGCCGTGTTTTTTATGGATGACCCGCATATTGATAACTTTGAAACTAATGCAAGGCCTCTGGAATCACACCCCTTCTTTCCCGAGCGAGCGAATATTACATTTGCCCGCGTTGTGGATGAAGAGACAATTGACATTATCACTTATGAGCGTGGGGTAGGGCCTACAGAGGCCTGTGGCTCAGCTGCGTGTGCAAGCCACATAGCCGCCTATGAAAAAGGCTTGGTGCATAATAAAGCTAAGGTCATTATGCCCGGTGGGGCTGCCACGGTGGAATATGTGCCCGATAAAAAACTTGCACTGGAAGCTACCACTAGCTATATCTTTAAGGGCGAATTTATTAACTAAATCTAACTGGAACTTAACCATGAAAGACCGTGTCGTCACGTTTGGGTGTCGTCTAAATGCTTATGAATCGGAAATTATGCGTAGCTTTGTTGATGAAAGCCAAGATGACATTTTGGTTTTTAACACCTGCGCTGTGACGAAAGAGGCGGAGCGCCAAGCAAAACAAGCCATCCGTAAAGCAAGACGTGAAAACCCTCATGTGAAAATTGTGGTAACGGGCTGTGCCGCCCAAACAAACCCTGAGGGGTTTCAGGCCATGGAGGAGGTTGACCGTGTGCTGGGCAATGAAGAAAAGCTGCACAAGCACAACTTCGATTTTAGTGGCCAAACAGAGAAGGCCATCGTGAACGATATTTTTTCAGTAAAAGAAACAGCCGCGCATTTAATACCTGGCTTTGATGGGAAGGCGCGGGCTTTTATCCAGGTGCAAAACGGCTGCAACCATCGTTGTACATTTTGCATTATACCTTACGGGCGTGGCAACAGTCGTAGCGTGCCCATTGGCCATATTGTCGAGCAAACCCGCTTGTTGGTAGAGCATGGGTACAAGGAAATCGTGCTAACGGGGGTGGATATTACAAGCTACGGCGAAGACTTGCCGGGGACACCAACCTTGGGCCAGATGACCCGTCGTCTGCTAGCATTGGTGCCAGGTCTGCAGCGTTTGCGCATTTCCTCTATCGACTCTATTGAAGCTGACGAAGATTTGTACCGCCTCATTGCGGAAGAGCCACGGTTGATGCCACATTTTCATTTAAGCTTGCAAGCGGGGGATAACCTAACGCTTAAGCGTATGAAGCGACGCCACTTACGGGATGATGCTATAAACATCTGCGCAAAAATGCGTGAGCTGAGACCGGATGTGGTGTTTGGGGCGGACTTGATTGCGGGGTTCCCTACGGAAACAGACGCCATGTTTGAAAACACCCTTAATATAGTAAGAGAGTGTGGGCTTACCTATTTGCATGTATTTCCTTATTCTCCGCGGCCTGGCACCCCGGCAGCGCGCATGCCCCAAGTGGAAAAGGCGGTTATCAAAGAGCGGGCCAAACGCTTGCGTGAGGTGGGGCAGCGGCAGCAAGCCTCTTATTTTAGTTCATTAGTGGGCACAACACAGCGTGTGCTGATTGAAAACGAAACAAATGCCCGTACGGAACATTATGCGCCAGTGAAACTCGTTTCTGGCGAATATAAGCCTGAGCATTTTTATAATGTAGAACTGATGCGCATCACAAGTGCCACCAATGATCATGTAATAGGAGAGATTATATGAGCGAGGAAAAGCAAGGTTGGTTTAAGCGTTTAAAGCAGGGGTTAACGCGCACAAGCTCAAAAATAACCTCTGGTATTACGAACCTATTTTTAGGGAAAAAGATTAGCGCTGAAACCTTGGACGAGCTTGAAGATATATTGCTGTCGGCTGATTTGGGTGTAGGTGTCACTACAGAGTTGATGAAAACGCTTCATAAAAAACGCACCACCCAAGATTTGCCGGTTACTGAAGTACAACGTTTGTTGTTTGAGCAAATCACTGAGATGCTTAAAGGGTATCCACAACCTTTGCGCATTGATGCCGTTCCGGGCCCTCACGTGATTACGGTGCTGGGGGTGAACGGTGTGGGCAAAACCACCACGACGGCTAAGATCGCCAAGTATTTGCAAGAGCAAGGTTTAACGGTGGCGATGGGGGCGTGCGACACTTTTAGGGCGGCGGCCACAGAGCAGTTGCAAGAATGGGCAGATCGGCTGAAATGCCCCTTGTTCAAAAATGAAAATACCACTGATGCGGCGGCCGTGGCTCATGAAGCTTACATGGGCACTAAACGCTTGGGTTATGATGTGTTGCTGCTTGACACGGCGGGAAGGCTGCACACCAAAAGCCACCTTATGGGTGAGCTGCAGAAAATAAACCGTGTACTGAAAAAATGTGATGAAGCGGCCCCGCACCATGCGTTGCTGGTGGTGGATGCTACCTCGGGCCAAAATGTGCTAAACCAAATTAAGATCTTCCAAGAAACGGTGCCTATTTCGGGGCTGGTGATGACGAAGCTTGATGGCACCTCGAAGGGCGGTATTTTGGTGCAGGCCGCGCAGACATTTCAACTGCCCATAAACTTTATTGGGGTAGGGGAATCAGCTGCAGACTTGCGGCCCTTCTCGGCAGAGGATTATGCCAAAGGGCTGGTGGGGCTTGAGTAAGTCGGTTATTATTTTTTTTGCTTTGTTACAAGATAGCCCAAAGCGGTTTGGCGTCAAGTTGCGGGCTAATCTTCGCGGGCGACGCCCGGGGGGCTGGACGAGCCTTTGGCTTTAGCCAAAGCCTCTACGGCGCGCTTCGC
>JAUIKZ010000006.1 GCA_030433125.1 Alphaproteobacteria bacterium | reverse complement strand
ACTGAAACGACCGGTTTAAGCCCACACCATGGGCACCGCATTATTGAAATTGGGTGTATTGAAACCGTTAATTTCACCTCCACAGGACGCACGTACCATCAATATATTAACCCCGAGCGTGATGTGCCTGCTGACGCTTTTGCTGTGCATGGTATTTCAAGTAGCTTTTTAAGAGATAAGCCCACCTTTAAGGAAGTTGTAAATGATTTCTTAAAGTTTCTCGGTGAGGATTACAAGTTAGTGATACATAACGCCGGATTCGATATGAATTTTATAAACTATGAGCTTGGTTCTTTAAAGCTCCCCGCCATTAGCAACGAGTATGTGATCGATACGTTGGCCATGGCGCGTAAGGCGTTTCCGGGCGCTAAAAACAGCTTAGATGCTTTATGCTCGCGCTTTAGTATTGATAACTCCCATCGTGAACTGCATGGGGCCTTGTTAGATGCTGAAATTTTATCTCGGGTATATGTACATCTAAACGGTGGTCCGCAAGCTGGTTTTAACTTTGGTCACCAAGAACAAGCGACTGTGCAGTTAAATAAAAAAAAACAGCAGCGACCGCGACGAGAGTATGAGCCAACAAAACAAGAGTTAGAGGCGCATAAAAAATTTGTGAGTGAAATAGAAAACCCCCTATGGTTATGCGAAGAATAATAAAAAGGCGTATAAGAAATATTCAAATAATAAGTGAGCCATTTTTTAGGCGGTTCAAGTTGTTTAGAGCCGCCACCTTTGGAATAATGGTAGGGTCATTCTCATGTGTGTTGGCGCCCACTGGCAGCGAGCCAGTTTCGGCGGAAGAAGAGGTTGTTAACCCGGAAGAGACTTTATCTAAAAACGACTATGACTTTAATGTTCACATCAATGGGGAAGCCCCGGGGCTTGATGAAATTGTAAAGGGTACGAACCTTTATAAAAATTTAAAATCGCCACCGCAGCACTTTTATCAAATTGCAGAATGGGCCGACCAGGATGTAGAAAACATCAAAAACTATTTGTTTTTAAAAGGCTTTTTTGAATCGAAGGTTTCCTACGAGATTTATGACAATGTCGTGCCTCATCAAGTGAATGTGAGAATTTTTTTAGGCACGCGGTTTAAAGTCGCTAAGCTTAAGGTGGTCGAGGGTGAAAAAGAATATACTGACCAGCTTGATAAAATAAACATTAAGGTGGGGGAGTATTTTGAAGCCGAGGCGTTTAATGAGGCGCCCGCTATACTCACCCAGCGTTATAAAAATATTGGTTATCCTTTTGCGGTGGTGAAGCCAGCGCCACCTGTGGCAGACCATTATAGTGATACCGTTGAAATTACGTATCCAGCCGAGATAGGCGAGAAGAAAAATTTTGGCACCCCTATATTTACTGGGCTAGAGCGGGTGCGTGAAACTTTGCCTCGAAGTTTTGTAAGGTGGCAGCAGGGAGAGCTTTATTCTTTAGAGCAAGCGTTAAAAGTGCGAGACGAGCTAATGAAGACGGGGCTGTTTCAAAGTATTTTAGTGCAGCCAAAGCAATCCCCCGCGAATAAAGATGAAGTGGATGTAGAATACACCATTACAGAAGAGCCTAACAAAGAAATTGGGGGCAGCTTAAACATTCGTTACAGCGACCAGGCTGTGCAGTTTGGTGGGGCCTTAGACTGGCAGCATAAAAATGTGTTTGGAAGTGGTGAGCGATTTGCCATCGGTGTAGAGGCCTCAAATTCGTCTGGCATGATCGAGTCTGATTTGAAGGTGCCTGTCTATAATTCTCGTCTTGTGAATGATATCGGCATAAACTTGCGTTTGTTGGATGAAAGAAGCCTGCCATACACAAAAAGAGGGTTTAGCGCCGAGTTGTCTGCCACAAAAAAATGGCTTCATGCGGGTGTTAATGTGGGCTTGGCTTATGAGCACTTTAAGTCTTCCAGTGCTATCTATTCCGTGCAAGATTACTTTACTTTTTATTCTCTGCCTATAGATGCCTACGTCACTTTTAGTTCCCAAGGCGCTGGGCTAGGAGGCTTTTTTTCGGATATGGCTACCTATATGTATTTACGGTTAAGCACCAAGCCTCATGTGGGCGCCATACAGTCGAATAAGTTTTTTTGGCAGAACGAGGCCAATCTGTTTGCGTCTGTACCGATTATATCCGATCTATGCTCGCTTGCTTTTCGTTCACGTTTTGGCGCTATATTTAATATAGACAGAGATCTATTGCCGCCGCCTAAACGCTTTTTTATGGGAGGAGGAGACTCATTAAGAGGGTATGCGTATACGCAAGCTGGCCCCCGTGCTGATAACGCACAGAAAACGCCTATTGGGGGGAACTCTGTTTTTGAGGCAGGGTTAGAGGCGCGTTTTAAAGTTACAAATTTTATAGGTATAAATGTGTTTGGTGATACAGGCGCCTTGTCAGAGACGGTTAACCCTTTTAAACATGTTAAAAAGGCCGATGATTTATGGTGGACGGCTGGGGCAGGTGTTTCTTTTCATACGGACTTTGGGCCGCTAAGGTTGGATTTGGCTTATCCACTTAATTACAAACATGTTGATAGTAAAAAATGGTATCAGAAGTTACAATTGTATATTCGATTTGGGAATAGCTTTTAATGAAGAATAACTTTCTAAAACGATCGCTAAAACTACTCTTTGTCAGTTTGAGGACATTTATCATAATCATCATGCTGCTTGTGAGTTTGTTGCAAGTGGCGTTTGTACAAAACTTTTTGTTAGAGCAGTTGAATAAAGCGTTATCCTATAGTGACCAGCGCTTAGAGGTAAAAGGCTTAAGTGGGTTTGTGCCTTTTTCTATAAGTTGGGACGAGCTTGTTTATTCACAAGGCGAAAAGCAAGTTGTCGTCTCAAAAAAAGGTAAGTTTTCGTGGAACCCTTTTCAGCTGATAAATAACAAACTTAAGATTTATAATCTGAGCAGTGAACGCATTAAGGTATCGCTTCCTGAGGCGGCTAATAATGATGCAGAGAAATCTGATAACGCCTCTTCCTTTCCGCTATTTTTGGTGGCACTGGATCAGGTAGAGTTACCTGTTGTTGAGTTAGATAAGAGTGTTATAGGTGAAGCCAGGAACTTTTCGCTAGTCTTAAATGGGAGTGATGCCCCGGCTCATCAGCTATACAACTTGCATTTCAACTCACTTGGCGCCACCGATCATGTGCATTTAACGTGGGATCGTAATATAGACACCGGTACCCACAATTTAACCCTACAAGGTAAAATCACTGATCAGGTTTTGCTGGGGCTAGCTGGGTTAAAAGATGGCGAAGTACAGCTTAAAGCTTCAGGTAATGGCAACCTTAAAAAGTGGAGCAGCGAATTAAATTTTTCCGCAGGCAGTTACCATGGTGCGTTTAGCTTAAATGGAAAGCCTGAAGGCGATACGGCTGAAAGCACGTTGTTTATATTAAATGGCCAGCTGCAAGAGACATTAAAAGATGGCGAAAGGGAGATAGTAAGCGTCGACAGTGAGGCGGTTGTTTCACAACAGTATTCAGCCCCCATAAAAGTGAGTAGCGCTAACATTAAAGCGCCCCAAGGTGTGTTAAAGTTACATGGTGACGTGGATATTGCGAAAGCTTTAGCCACCTTAGATTATAAGCTGAGTTTTACCTCTACTTTTGAGGAAAGTCTTGGCGGTTTGAAGGTAGAAGTGCTAAAAGGGCCTTTAACAATTTCGGATCAGGCCATTACCTTGGCGACTGATACCGCCTCAATTATAGTCGATGATATACATTTACCGCTAAAGTTATTTGCTCGGTTAAATTACATGCAGCAGTCAGCAAGTGTGAATGCCAAGTTGCGAGCCTTTAAAGCGGGGAATAGCGATGACTCTTTAGGAACCCTCAGTGTGGAGGCAAAATATAAAGATGCGACCCTGCAGGGGAACATTAAAGGAGATGTTATAAACTCTAAGCCTTTCCTTAAAGACAAAGCAAGCCTGGTAGATGGGACAACGCTTTCGGCAAGTGTTAGTGGCGCCTTAAGCGACCTCAGCGCTTCTGTGGAAGCAAATGGTGAGTGGGGCCGTTTGATGGTAACCAACCCAACGTTCAAACGCCTTTTTAACAATGCATTTTCCTTAGACTTTTCTTGGCCTGACACCCCCCAAATTACCCTCTTAGGGGATGTGGAAAAGAGCGGCGAGGGCTGGCTTATTAAGCTTCACAAAGCATCGGCTGAAGGCGTTCTGAGTTTAACCGACTCGAAAATTGTGGTTGCTCCTTTTAAGGAGGGCTATGTGTGCAAACCTGAGGTGTTGGGCAGTGTGAATGGACGTGCCTTTAAAGTTTTGGCGGAAGCCTACTACGATATGAAGGATCTGATCGAGCTGCGATCGATGAAACTTCAAGGCGGCGACTTAAACACCGTCACGGCAAAGGGGCGTTACAATATTAAGAGCAACACGTTTAACGCAGACGGACACATTAAAGCGGAGGATTTGGGTCGCATAAACTATTGGAAACTACAACGCTTGGGGGGGCAGCTTTTTGGCACGTTTAATGTAGAGCACTCACGCAAAAAGTCTAACGCCACCGTTAGTCTGCAAGGAAAGCGTTTTTACCTAAATTCTGTTTGGATGAACCAGTTTGAAATAAAGGCGAATGCACGGGATTTGCTAGCTAAGCTAACCGCTCAGGCGGCTTTGTCGGCTAAGGATGGCAAAGTTGGAAGTGTTGATGTTTATGTGCTGGATGGCGATGTTTCCTACAAAGATAACAAAGTCGGCTTCACCACGAGTATGCAAGGTAATAACAATTATGCCTTTAAAGGAGAAGCGGCCGGGGCGTATCATTTAACTAAACCACCAAAAGTTAAATTACAAAAATTCAACTTTAGTTTTGGTAAAGAGAGTGTGAGGTTAGAAGCACCTATTTCTATTAACATCGGGCCCGAAAATAAATTCAATAACGTTATTTTCCTGGGTGCGGGTGGTAAAGCAGCGGTTAATGGCACGATCATTAATGAAAAGATAAATCTGTCCGTTTCGCTGCATAACCTTACAAATGACGCTATTACAAATATGTTGGGGCGTGTCGATAAAGTGAGAGGTCTTATTAATGGTGATGTTAACATAACTGGAACTTTGAGAAATCCTGTAATTGACGTTGCTACCCGGATAGAAAGTCTGGTGCCAGGGGATGCATGGCTAAATTCAACTGGGTTGACCTATAAAAACGGCAGGCTGCGTGCTGATCTGAGTTTGAACAGTAATACCTTTTTTCTGTTAAGCCAAGCTGCTGTGCCTATGGAGATATCATTTTCACCATTCCAATTTAGCTTAAACGATTCGGAGAAGCTTTCTCTAAATGCCGAGGTGGGCGGTGATATAAGTATCGTAAATCAAATTTTTTCACTGACGGCTGATGAAATAAAAGGTCAAGCATTCGGTTCCTTAAGTTTGTCGGGCACATTACGTAATCTCCAACATAAGTGTGATATACAATTATCTGAAGGCGTTTATCTAAACACTGAGCTTGGTCTTGAGGTAAATGGTGTTGACATTCACCTTAAGGATGTGGGTAATAAAATCATTATACCCTACACGCAGCTACGAGACAGACAAAAAAATAACTTAGGCATTAGCGGGCACCTAAGGTTTAACGAAGACTTTTTACCCGAATTAAATATTGAGGCCAAGACAGATAAATTCTGTGTCATGCATGAGCCTTCGCTGGGCGGTACGTCTGAAGGCTTTTTTGCTGGCACCGCTAAAATTGACGGCCCGGTTGATAGATTAAATATATCAGTGAATGGGGCTATTGGGCCCTTTGTTAAGTACTTAGGAACCACGTCCTCTCAATCGATCCCTAAAATTGAAATAGAGCACAGAAATGCTTTTAAAGAAGATGAAGACCAGGAAGACCGGCAGGCTAAACAAGCTGGCTACTATGACATAAAAATAAAGACAAAAGAAAATGTTAGGGTTCATGGGCAGGGCTTAGAGTCCTATTGGGGCGGTGAATTGGGGATCGAAGGCCCGGACTATGACCCCAAGGTTACTGGCGTGCTACAATTGCAGCCCGGTAGCTTTTATAAGTTGCTTGATAAAGAGATCAAGCTCTCGCAAGGCACTGTAAAATTTGATGGGTCTTTCGACCCTATTCTAGAAATTCGCGCCCAATATGAGTTGGGTGATGCCACAGCCTATTTTGATATCAACGGGTCTGCTTCAAACATACGAACCAATATTTATTCTTCGCCCCCCATGAAACAAGAGGAAATTTTATCTCGCATTTTGTTCTCTAAAAACAAAGAGAGCATTTCTCCAACAGAGGCATTTAAGCTTTCGCTTGCGGCAGCCTCTATTGGTACGGACGTTGGTGGGGCTGTGCGCAGCTTTTTGGACCGACTTAATTCTTTTGTGAAGATAGACTTCCAAGAAACCGAAGACCCTATTACACATAACAAAGAAAACACTCTTGAGCTGCGAAAGAACTTCACCCCTAAAACCTTTATGAAAGTAGAGGTGCAGGGCCTCATCAAAAAGGAATCTGATGACAAAGAAGACAGTGCTAGTGCACGCTTTGGGGTCGGGCATGAAATTGCAGATGGCGTTTCAGTGGTTCTTGAGGTGAACTCAAAGGGAGGGCCGCAAGCCGGCTTACGCGTCAGGCGAAAATATAAGTAGCTCTTCCATTTCAACGTTCTCAACTATTCCTTTACGCGCATGCCGTTTATTCCAACGAATGTTTTCATCCCATGCTTTAACCAGCCAGAGTTGGAGCGGTTATAGGGGCAGGGAGCCTGGTTAATAATGAAAAATATTAATCGCGAATTCAGTATTGTTTTTTTCAAAATTTTCTATATCATGTAAAAACTGACCCAAAATTTGGGCAAACATAGAAATAATAATGTTGGTAAGGTTTTGTTAAGTATGTTGAAGTGTACCCCTTCTAGCAAGGTGCTGCTATTGCAATCGTTCCTTTTGTTACCTAATTTTTATCCTAGAGATGGGGCAAGCGATATATTGGACGACCCGTCCAGGCTGAATATTGAAAGTTCACAAAAAAGTCTGGAAAAGGATGCAGGAATGGTACCACTAAAGCGTGAAGACAGTATTGCATCGAATGTTTCATCTATGGGCCGCACTCTCCCGTATAGCCAAGACTCCTTAGCCTCGGCTGATTTTCTAGAGAAGCCAATGGCCCTTGATGAGCCGCGATACATAGAAGAATTTGAGGATTCTAGCTTAATGGGCTCAAAAGAGACCCCGAAGAAAGCCGCGGGTTATTTTAGCCAGCAACTGCTTTTAGATGAAGCCGAAGCGTGTTATGAAAAATTTATCCATTTCCACAATGATGCTAAGAAAAAAGATTCCTATTTTAAAAAAAACAAAGAGCGTAAAATTTTACAAGACCTAGAGGCAAGGATTAATGCTAATAGTAAATTTAAAGAGTTGAGTGAACCAGAAAAAAAGTTTCTTGAAAATTTAAAGGCTGTAAGTATCGATGCGAGTGGATTTGCTGAGATACATACCGAAAGTTTATTAAGTTGGCTAAAAAATGTTAGCGGTCTAAGGGTGTTAAATATTCATAATTACAATTTCAAATCACCTTGTTTATCAGTGCTAAAAGAGATATTAAATCGAAATCATGGGTTGGAATTTTTGGGGTTGGCCAATTGTGAATTAACAGGAGAAAAATTACATGAATTGCGTCACACGTTTCCTAAATTAAAGAACATGAGGGGAATAAACTTTTCCAACAACAATCTTAAAGGGGCCGGAGATGTTATAAGAGATATTATTGTGCATTATCCGCAACTAGAGATTTTAGACTTAGCCGCCGTTTCTTTCGGGGAACTTGAGGTGAAAAGGCTGTGGCGTTGCACAAAAAGTGATACGCCACGCATTCCATTCAGAAAAACCATTCGCTACATAAACCTGTTAGGCAACGCTAAGTTAACCGAGATAAGCCTGCAAAACAAGATACAGTTTCGCGATAAGCCTGAGATGTTGAGGCCTTTTGGTAGACTGCCTAACATTGAGGTGGTTGCTGTTGAGGCTGACGATAATGTGACGCACCGAGATATCTTAAATTTTATTGCACGCTTTATCAAAGTGCGTGAGTTAAACCCTATAAAACTGCAGTTTTATGTGAGTTCTGAAACGCGTGAAGACTTAGGCGCTTATTCGAAAGAATTATCTAAACTTTCAAATCCATCCATCAATAGAGTTAAATCAGAAAAGATAATCTCTTATCCAGCTCGCACTTCGAGTGAACTGATGTGGGGGTCATCGGAGGAAAAGGAAACTACAAAAGCTAGCGCAACTTCGCATAAAGATTCGTCCCAAATGTCTGATATAATAAGCCATACAGAAAAAAGGCGACGCATACGCCAAGACATACAAGGGTGAGAGACTGATAATATTGTCGACGATTGGGCTTAATTTGTTGAAAAATATCCGTTATTTAAAGATCAACAGCTGAAGTTAGGTGATACAGTAAGGTCTCTAAAAGAATTAAATTTAAAAGACCACGCAGCGCCGCGAACCCTAGAAGCCTGTAAGGCGTTAGACTATTTATTAGAACACACTCCTTATTTAAGCCGTCTAAGAATTTCTGGTGGGGATGGGCCTATGATTGTTGGGCACCTAGCGAGTAGACTTAAAACGACAAACATTAAACACCTGGAACTTGTATTTATGGGGATCGGTGATAAGGAGGTGGAGATTTTACCACAAATGCTGCGCTTCTCTAAAGTAGAGAGCTTGCGCCTATCCCATAATAATATCACTGATAAAGGGGCTGAGGACCTTGTGAAAGCATTGCAAAACTTATACCTTGAAAGCCTTGAATTAATTTCTAATCCCATTTCATATGAAATGAAATTGAAAATACTCCAAGCTCAGTTGCCTCAGGATGTAAGCGTTTATTTTGAATAGAGCTGTATGTTAAGCTTGTATAAAGTAAAGCCACCTCATATTGGGGTGGCTTTTATAATTTATGGCTTTGCTTAAGCTGCCTTTAATTACAGTTTTTTTGGTTCACTTGTATCAAGTGTTGGGTCATAGTCTTCTTCATCTTTTTCAAACATCTTCCGAATGTCGAATAAGCTAAGCAGGGGGCCCGATACAAAAATGGATGAAAATGTACCAAAGATAACGCCCATTAGAATAGGTAAACTGTAGCTTGAAATTACATCACCCCCAAAAAGGTAGAGCGCCAACAACGAAAGGATTGTGGTGCCCGACGTAATAACAGTACGAGACAGCGTTTCGTTAATGCTTAAGTTCACGAGCTCTGTGGGGGACATTTCTTTGTACTTTAATAGGTTCTCACGCACGCGGTCAAAGATTACAACGGTGTCGTTGATGGAATAACCGATGGTAATGAGAATGGCTAAAATGGCAGGCATATTAAACTCTAACCCCGAAAACCCATAAAAGCCTATTACGGCTAGCGCATCATGAATAAGCGCGATAATAGCACATACACCAAAGCGCCATTCAAATCGAAAGGCAACGTAAATAAGCATAGCTAGCAATGAAAAGAGCACCGCCTGAGACCCATTCACCATTAAGGTTTCACTGGCTTTAGGGCCTACCGTGTCAACGCTGCGAAACTCAACACCTTCCCCCAGTGTTTTTTTGATGCGCTGTAAGGCAGCGTTTTGTGCCTTGTCGTCACCTGGTTGCTTTTCCACCTTAATTAGAATATCCCGGCCTTCACTCCCTACCTCTTGAAGCACAACCGCCCCCAGTTCTAGTGTGCTCAGTTTGCCCCGTAAGTTTTCGAGGTTTACTTGCTCGGTGGTGCGGACATTCAGTGAAAACCCACCCTTAAAGTCGATGCCCCAATTAATATCATTACGCACCATTTTAAACACACTGAGCAAAACAATAATGGACGCAACAGCCAGCCATGCGACACGGTTCTGAATAAATTGGAAGTTTGTTTTTTTAGGAAATATATATAAACCCATTTGAGTCTCCTATACTGGTAGGCCCTTTGTGGGGCGCTTTTTATTAGCCCATAACACTACAATCAAACGTGTAAGTGAAACGGCTGTAAACATTGAAATAATAATACCGAGGGTAAGCGTAACGGCAAAACCACGAATAACCCCTGTACCAAACCAAAAGAGCAAGAGCGCCCCGATGATGGTGGTTAAGTTTGAGTCGACGATTGTGCCAAAGGCGCGGTTAAAGCCTTGCTCGATGGCTGCCATGGGTTTTCGTCCGTTATCAAGCTCTTCCCGAATGCGCTCAAATATCAAAACGTTGGCGTCAACGGCCATACCTATCGTTAAGGCGATGCCCGCAATGCCTGGTAATGTTAGGGTGGCCTCAAGCAAGGATAGCCCCGCAATCAGCAGCACCAAGTTCATTGCCAGCGCTATATTCGCAAACAAACCAAACAGGCTGTATACGACGAACATGAATATGCCCACGAGTATGATGGAAAAGACGGTGGCCTTTTGGCCAGCGCTAATGGAGTCAGACCCCAAGCTTGGCCCCACTGTCTTTTCTTCCAACACGGTAAGAGTGGCGGGTAGCGCACCAGAGCGCATAAGAACAGCTAGATCTTCGGCTTGTTGGTGATCAAAACCGCCATGTATAATACCACTTCCCTCCTTGATCTGGTCATTAATGCGGGGCGCCATGATCACTTGGTCATCCAACACAATCGCGAAGGATTTACCTCGGTTTTCTTCAGCGGTTATTTCAGCAAACTTTCGTTTAGCGGCGTTTGTGAATTCAAAGCTAATAATCGCCCCATGTTCTTCGTTGTGCCCCGACTTGGCCGTTTGTAACGAGTCGCCAGACAGTTCAGCCCGTTTTTTGATTTCGTAATAGGCTTGGGGAATCTCTTTATCGCCTATGTTTACTTTCTCTAAGCTGGGCACCAAAACATGGCCAAAGCTTGGGCGTTTTGTGGCCGGGTCGATGTCGCCTGGGTAGAAGCTCTTAACCATATGAAAGCTGAGTTTAGCGGTTTTATTGATCAGGCTTTTCACACGGTCTGGGTCATCTACGCCGGGCAGCTGGATTGCAATCCGGTCATTGTCCATCGGGTTAATTTCTGGCTCAGAGGTGCCTGTGCCATCTACACGGTTTTCGATAATGGTGATACTCTTTTGCATCACATTATTTTTTAGCTCGGTAATTTCTTGCTCGGTTAATTGCGCTTTTAGTGTGCCTTCGTTAGCGGAAAACATAAGCCCCTTGAGTTCTTCGCGGGCAGCTGAAATAGCCGCATCAATCTGGGTAGCATCTTTCAGTTTAGCTTCCACATAGTGTGTGTTGTCTTCGTTAAAGGTGGTCATTTTGTCGGTGATGATTCCTGCTTTACGAAGTGCTTTGCGGATCATATCACTGTAGCTGTCGAGCCGGTCTTGGATGGCGCCCTTGGTGTCTACCTCAAGCACCATAAAGCTACCCCCCTGAAGGTCGAGCCCTAAGCGCAACCGTTTCTCTTGCAAAACGGTGGGTAAGTTCTTGCGGGCAGAAGGTGCCATAAAGTTAGGCACTGTAAACAACAGCCCTAACAAGCAAATGGCCGCCACTATAAAGAGGCGCCAACGTGATATACGAATCATGATTTACTCACTTTTTTCTTCTGTTTTTGTTTTATTGTCCGCTGCTTTGGGGGCTTTGGTGGTTGTTTTCGCGGGGGCTTTTTTGGCCGCCGGTTTTTTTGCTTTTGGTTTTTCGGGCGTTGTCGCTACAGCTGTATGCGCGCTGGCGGCTGATAAATCCACCCCTTCCTTTTTCGCATCTACAACCGCAAATACTTGCGACCGCACCACATAAATGATGACCCCAGACGCAATTTCTAGAGTGACCGTGTGCTCGCTAGGCAAGGAAGCGATGCGACCATATATGCCTGACGTAAGTAATACAAAGTCATTTATTTTGAGGTCGCTTTGCAGCTTTTTTTGCTGTTGTTGGCGCTTTTGTTGAGGGCGTATCATAAATAAATACATTAACAAAATAAAACCACCTAACAAGATAATCATTTGCATCGCACCTCCACCAGCTGGGGCAGCCACGCCTTCACTGGCGTGTAACACGGGTATTAGACCAAACATAGTAAACTCCTAAATTTTTAAATGCAGTATTGCTTAATTTTCGCCGGAAGTCAAAGGTTAGTGCTGTACGCTAAAAGGCTTGCTTATGAGCTAAGCGCTTTAAATCCTAAATGGCGATGCTTAACTTTTTTTTAATACTAAGAAATTAAGGTAAAGGTAAAATACTGTGAATGAAGTTATGAAAAACACTAAGAAAATACTTGCTTTAACAACGTCGGCTTTAATATCAGTCAGTGCTTTGGCCACCATTGGTTGTGGCGGCGGCGGAGGCGGTGGCTCTTCCACGCCCGCTCCTGCACCTGCTCCAGCGCCAGCACCTGCTCCAGCGCCCGCTCCCGCACCCGCTCCAACCACTACTTATGCACGTACGACAACTGACCTAACCCCGGGTGAAACAGGCATTGACACCGATGGATGGTCAAAGGCTCATGGCGCGGCGGCTGTTTCGGCTGGAGGACTTCAAATCAGCCCCTTGGGTGATGCGGGAAGCAGTATTCTCTCAATTGATGAGATACTCTCCACTAACGTCCCAACCGGCGTTGATTCTACAGCGCATACCAATTTGCTAGCAAACTACAAAAACGCTTTTAAGCAGCAGTTTGCTACTCACCTAGATCCTTCTAGCGACGGTATTGATGCTTTCCGCGATGCCTTGCCCGTGAACTACAGTAAAATGTGGATTCTTTCTAGTGATGCTGATTACACAAACAACCTCGTAAAAACGGTGGACGGAGTTGATACAACGTACACGCACCACATTGGCCAAATTACATGTAACAAGGACACGGACCTCCTTTCTATTTACGTGGCCGATGGTACCTATGAAGACATTGTGTTTGATATTGGTGATGGCGGCTTTTTGGTGTTTGATGCCTACAACCTGCATAATTACCCAGTTACCCATGATGGTACAAATTGGGCTTACGCCGAAGGTGACACAACGGGCGGCGCTGATAAGGTTAGCACAAACGTGCTCAAATTCCATGTGGACGAAGACGGTGTAACGGATACGAATTTTGATAAAGATGATGTTATTACCTCCACCGTTGGCGCTAATGGCCACATCACCTTTATTATTCGCCCGGGTGCCGAAAATTTAACGGATGGCATTGTGCGCCTTGAAGAAGGCCACGCCCTCGAGGTTGATGATAATGCCATAATCCATCTGTTGATTGATAAGCAGTTTAATGCGCCAACTCAAAAAAGCGTTAAACTATTCACTACCGATGATCGAGATGAGTCTTACGTTAAAATGAACCCGTTAACGCTTTATAATAAAGTAACGGGAACTGCTTCCACTAACAACACTATACCCAATAGCTTCAACTTTGATGGCTACACCTTAAGCTTTGCAAACGACGCGGCAGCTGTACAAGATGCTGCTAACAACAAATTTAACAGTTTTACCCTGAACATTACCGGTGCCCGTAGTGTATCAGCGTTGGCGCAGAGCTTTAATTTCTCAAGCGGGGTAGGCGAAACGCTTAGAAGCGTAACGGGGAATGTGTTCTATCCTCAGGCGGATGGAAACGATGAAAATGCTTTCCCAGCTGATGCCAGCAGTTATAGTGCCGTGCATTTGGATGGCGGCCGCCTGTTGCGCCAAGATGGGGTGGCAGCCCTCACCGATACGCATTTGGTTGTTGATACCGGCACACTAGGTCTTACTCCTTCTGTAGAGTTGGCTGATAT
This sequence comes from Alphaproteobacteria bacterium, assembly GCA_030433125.1. Classification (GTDB taxonomy): domain Bacteria; phylum Pseudomonadota; class Alphaproteobacteria; order UBA6184; family UBA6184; genus JAUIKZ01. The sequence goes on along the minus strand of JAUIKZ010000006.1, from coordinate 13,667 downwards.
GACATTTACTATGGGTAAGCCTGAGTTAAGTGGTGGCACACACCGTATTCCTGAACCATCCTCCCTCGCGGACTTTATTGCTCATGCGCCTTATGGCGGTGAGGCGCGTACCAGCGTTGTGTCAGCGAGTGTTGATATGTCGGCTAACACCAACGCTGCCACCTTCGTGATCCGCCCTGGCGCCGCAAGCTTGCCCGCCATGCTGCAAATGGGCACGGTCACGGGCGTACAATATAGCTTGAATGATGCCGCAAACGCTGATGTGATTTATACTGACACTGATGAGGACGGTACATTAGATCCTTTGTTGATTCAAAATGACACTGATTTAGGTGCCAACCAACGCATTAAGCTTAACATTACACCTGAGGAGCTAGCTGAGCGCAGGTCATTAGCGGGGATTGAGGTGGAGCTGACCGATAGTGCTGGAGCATCCCTTACACCCGCCATTAAAGCCATAACCAATGATAAAGGTGAAGTAACCCTTACATATGTGGCGAATTACGGTGCCGGCACCTATGAAGTTGCCGATAATGTGCTAGAGGTTGTGGCGCCCGATGGATCTGCCATCTCGGCGGAAGCGAGAAATACCCTGAAAGTGGTGGGGCCAAATTGGAGAAACACGCTTGCGCTGGGTGATGCGACGCCCACGCCTCTTAATATTCTTACCACGCCAGATTTTGCGCCACGTGGCCAAACGGTGCGCTTGGTGGCGGGGAACATCACAGGCACGTTTGCCGTGCCGGGCGGGGCGGTGGATGCCGCGGCCGTTTCGGCGAACTTTAACCCTAACTTGGATCTTGCAAATAACGTGTTTAACATTGGTGAAGATGGAAACGCCATGCAGGCCGCCCTTTTCCACACCAACCGCACCATAGATGTGGTGTTCGAAAACAAAGGCAGCTTTTGGTACACCAACCCCGAGGCCCTGCAAACCACGCAAAACATTTTGTATTACGGCACGCATGAGTATCAGTTAGATGCCACATTAAACGTTGGAACAGGCGGCCAAAACTTCAACAGCGTGTATTTAGCGGGTGCTAAACTAAAACAATGCCCGGTTACTGTTAAAAGCGGGAGCAGTTTGTTTGTAGACTCTGGTGCGCTAGATAATAGCCCCGTGTTTGAGGGTATGTCTGCGCCCAACTATACTGGTGGGCTTAATGTTACAGCTACTGGCAGTCCGTCGCCTGAACGTCATTACGCCCTAAACACCACCTACGACAATATATTTGAAAACACCAGCTTAGATACCAATGGCGCGGCGGGCTCTTACATCACGGATGTGAATCTAACCCTAGAGGATGACTCCGAGGCCGTATTCGTCATACGGGAAGGCGCCCAAAACCTTGACGCTATGCTGCAAGTGGGTGATGTAAATGGTGTGGTGGTAGTAAATGCTGATGACCCAGATGATGATGGCACCATTGTTACTGATAGTGGCTCTCAAACCCTTAATGGTAAAGCTGTTGCGATTGCCGCTATCCCAGCCGACAGCTCCAAGTTTGACCCAAGCGCCTATACCATAAATGTGGCTGGTAGCGCAGCCACAGTGGCGAATGGCAGTTTTGATGTGGCGGAGCCGGGTACCGTAACAAACTATACCATTACGGCAAGTGATTATAACCCAATCGCAAATAGCGTGGTGACAGTTCAGGGAGGCGTTAGAACAATTATAGCTGACAACAATCTAACATATATAGAACCACAAATTGGTCCGGATAGCACCGATAAGCACAAAATTGAAATTACCTCCCCTGCTGATATCTCTACAGGGCTTACAAACGGGGACACAATTAATGTTAATTTCTGGCCTTATTATGATGCGTCTATGGGCACGCTTACAACTGCGGTACCTATAGCGGCAAGTAATATAGCGAATGGTGAGACAAAAGAATTTGAGTGGACCCAGCAAGAGCATGATACTACCGTTAGCCCTGACAGTGGCGCTGGCGATGGCCTTGACGGTGGCGTTGGCGATGGCGGTAATCTTGGGGCACCGACGATGCAAGACGTTGACTATTCAACAAAAATCAAGTTCATTATCGGGCAAAACCTCACCTTCACAGTTGATAAACAGGTTGTGGGCGAGGCTACAACAACTGGTGTAGGCACTGCCAGTATTGGTGATGCCTACAGCGGGGGCGACATTACGTTAACTCTAGATGACGGCAACAAAATTGTGCTGACGGGCCTTGCTGGTTTCCCCACAGCAGATGGTAATACTACTCTAACAGCCAATCTCAAAGACAGTGGCGACACCCAAATTACAAACAGTGACAACACTAATGTTACTGCCTCTCCGGTTTTAAACATAAACAGTGGTGCAGCCAGCCTTACGAGCAACACACTCACCCACACAGAGGCAGGCACCTCCACCACCTACAACATTACGGGGGTTGGGTTCAGCAACGCCGTGAATATCGGGGCGAATGTGCCGGCGCATTTTGTGATTGATAAAAACTTTAGCGGCGCTCGGGTGAACTTGCTGCGCAGCAATATAGCGGGGGCTTTTAGAGGCCTGTCTGCGGGCGTTGACCACCTGGTGAATGTGGGCCCCTTCAAGGCCATTTACCGCCAAGATGCCGACCTTATCAAGCTAAGCTTCGTCAGTGATATGGTGAGTAGTGCCGGTTTGGATACCAGCGCAACTGTGGCGGAAAAAGGAATGTATTATATGTCTGGTGACGCAACTTACACTGGTGATGGGATGTATGTAGGTGGTGCCACAGCGCCTACGAAATCGCTTTACCTAGCGGGCGCAGTGGGTATAGCCACTGACCTGCAAATAGAAAGAGGCGGCACCTTGTTTGTAGACAGCGGCCCGCTTAACACCAACCTTCTTACCACGTTGGATAGCGCCGACGTAACTGGGGACGGCACCTATTTCGCCTACCAAGAGGGGTACGACACCTTTAAAGCCAACACCGCCTTTGAAGGCACCGCCGTGGGTTCGGTTGTTAACGCCAATGTAACCATGGATGATGGCAGCGCAGCCGTGTTTGTGATAAGGCCGGGCGCGGAGACCCTTATTGACGGTATGCTAAGCATGAAGTCTGGCACTGGTAGTTTCCTAAACCTAAATAACGATGCTAATACAACAATTCACTTTGTGATTGATAAAAACTGGGATAATAGCACCAACGAAACAGTGACATTGGTGAAAGCGGGAAACATCGCCAATGCCTTTAAATATGGCGTCGATACTGTGCTCACAGCTGGTAGCCCACACACGCTGGCAAACGTTGGCGATTATGGGTTGGAGTATATGCATGATAATAATACAAACTCCGAAAAGGTTATTACACTCACAATAGGGCAACCCGCTGCCGCGCCTACAAATGCGCCACTGCCCACGTCAGGCCCCCTTAACACAGCCGCCCCTGTGGCCCCTACCACCTTTGCGCAGGCGCTTAGCCACCGTTATGCTGCGCCAGATGCCCTGTTGCGGGCGGCAGACCAACGGCATCAGGTTCAAGGCGTGATAACATCCGCGGTGGCCGAAGGGCTCAGTGGGCCAGGCACCTTTGCCGCCCCAATGGCTAAAGCCCTAAATTATGCCGCCACCTTCGCGCCACAAGGGGAAAAGGCCTATGAGTTTAAGCTTAATGCGGGGGCCCATCGCTTGAACGCAACCATTAACTACAGCGCCAAGGGCTTTACCGCTGGTGATGGCCCGACGGTGAAGGCCACCTACCAAGTGGGGGCGGCCCATGCCTTTGCCTTTGCGTCGGCGCATTTGGGTAGCCAGCAGATGAACGATATGAAGCCAAAAGCCCTTAACAAAATGTCGCAACACAGCCACCACACCAGCATTAACGTGGGGGCGGCGTTAGGGCCAAAAGCGTTGCAAGGGTTTGCGAGTTTTAACGCCATGCAACATAAGCTGGAGGGTAAAAACAAGCTGCCGAAAGCGGGCATGTTTAACACCAGCTGGAGCCAAAACGGCCTCAACACGGGCGTGAGCGTTGGTGTGCAGTCACACATTGATGTGTCGAGCCGCACCAGCTTGTGGGCGAGCGCCACGTATTATAAAGCGCTTAACCACACCCCGGTTAACTTTAAGGTGAGCGGGTTTGATATGGCGGAAAACATGGCGCCAGCTGACATTATCAAGTGGGAGGCCGGTGTCAATTATCGCACTAAAGACACCCATTTCCGCACAAGCGTAAAAGGCGACAATGCCGGTAACGGTGTGAGCGCCCAACTAAACTGGCAGGCTAAGTTTTAACAGAAGGCTCTCAGCATAATGATGCGATTATAGGTAGTTAGTGAGGGAGCTATAGTGTGAACGATATATAGACGGGGGTGGGGCGCCCCCGCCATAGTCTGCTAGGTGTTGGACCGCTTTTTCACATGCGCTCACCATTTCGCTAACAGCTATACTTTTTAGGGTACTAAGATTTATCAGCGGCCGCAATTTCGAAGGCCTCAAAAAACCGTGAAGCGTGGCGCGCCACAAATAGCAATACCGACTTTTTACCGGCCTTGCGGGCGTTCTCTATTTGTTTTTTCACATCCTCCACTTTCTCAATGGTGGTTTGATCAATGCTCACAATAATATCACCCGGCTGGATGTTAACCTTTTTGTGATACGGCTGCTTAGCAAACTCGGTGATGATTACCCCTTTGGTATCGCTTTTCAGGTTAAAGCGCTTGCGCACCTCGGGCGTGATGGAGGCCAAGCTCAAGCCCGCCACATCGGCACCCGCTTGCGTAAAGCTAGACAACTGCCCCGGAGAGGAGATGGTCACATCATCACCGACACCCTCTGGTGCTTTCATCTCGATGGTTAGCTCTTTCGTTTCACGCAGCACTTTCAGCTTGAGGGTATCACCTACCTTAGATTGACGCACCAAACTCAGCAAATGCTGATCGTGCTTAACCTCCGCACCATTGTAACCAACGATCACGTCGCCCTCGCGCAGCCCCGCTTTGTAGGCATGGCTATCTTGCTTTGCTTCACTGATCAACACACCCTTAGGTGTATCCATCTTTAACGTTTCGGCTAGCCGCTCATTCACCGGTTGGATAGAAATACCAAGCTTCACGCGTTTAATTTGGCCATGGGTGATAAGGTCATTGACAGCCTGCTGAATCATATAGGCAGGGATGCCATAAGCGATGCCCCCGCTCATTTGGTTATCCAAACGCACGCCGCCAAAGTTGAGCCCAATCAGGTTACCAAGCGCATCAAAAATGCCCCCACCTGAGTCACCATCGTCATAGGCAAAGCTCACCGGCAGCGCCTCAAGGGCATAAGGTGCCTGAGCACTGCGAGGAATGTAACCCACCTCGCTAGATACGATGCCTTTTGCAAAACGAATGCCGTGGTTATAAGAGTTGCCAAAACTATAAATATCATCACCCACGTTCACTTTTTTGGCATCGCCCCAGGTAATGGGCTTGAGGTCTTTCGCGCCGGCTACCTTTAGCACGGCGATATCTAATTGCGCATCACTGCCCACCACCGTGGCGGTGTAAGTGGTTTCGCCAATGGTTATATTTAAGTCACCCTCGGATGCTTCATATTTTTCAATCACATGATGGTTGGTTAAAATGTGGCCCTTATCGCTCACCACCACGCCGGTGCCAAATTGTTCCGTCATGTGTGTGGCGCTGGGTTGCATCCGTTGGCCGTCTGGCCCTTCGAAAAAAAACTGCAAGCCTGGAATGCGTCCCATCGAGGGCTGCTTCGTTTCTTTGGCTTTATACGAAATTCTTACAATACTGTTTTTTGTTTTGTTGTAAACCTCGCTGGCCGCCACTGGCGCCAACAGTACAATCGCCAACAGCACATAACGCATAAATTGTTTCATTGTCTTCGTCCTTTATTTGTTGAGCACACCAAAAAACTTATTGTTGGTTGAAAGCATAAGGGTTGTATTTTCATTTTGCAGCGCCTTTTCATAGGCCTCGAGGGCGCGAATATACTCATACAAATCTTTATCTTGCCCAAAAGCGTCGGCATATATTTTAGCCGCTTTGGCATCCGCCTCACCACGCAAAATTTGCGCTTGGCGCTCGGCCTCTGCAATAATAGACACACGTTGCTTCTCGGCGCTAGAGCGAATAACCGTTGCTTCTTCCGCCCCCTCCGCTCGCAGCTGCTTTGCCTCTACCTGCCTGTCACTTCGCATACGACGATAAATAGAGTCAGCGTTAGCTGTTGGTAAATCAGCATGGGTAATGCGGATGTCAAGTATATCAATTCCATATTCATTACTTTTACTGCGCATAGTAGCTAAGATGTTTTTTAATACATTGTCGCGCTCTGGGGAAAGTAACTTAATAAGGGGGATTTGGCCTAAAGCTCCACGAATAGACGTTTGCGTAATAGGTAAAAGCTTTCGTTGCATGCTAAGTAACGACGTGGCTGCTTTATAAAACTTGAGGGGATCACTAATTTTATATACAACATAAGCCTTGATTTGAATATATTTCTGATCCCCCGTTAATAGCGTTTCTTGGTCAGTAGAAACTTTAATGGCACGCTTTTCTAAAATACGCACCTCATCCAAAAAAGGCACCTTGAATTTTAGCCCCGGCTCAGTATATGTTTCAACTGGGTCACCTAACCGCAGTTTGATGGCATATTGTGTTTGCGGCACAACAAACAAACTGTTCACCCCCACAAATGCACCCAAGGCTAGAAATATTATAAAACCGATTAATTTATTTTGCATGGTGCTCTCCTATTGTGCCTTTTCCATAATTTTATCTAACGACATATGCGGCAACACGCCACCGTTTAGGTTTTTATCCACAATCACCTTACGCTTACCTTCTAGCAGTTTCTCGATGGTTTCAAAATATAAGCGTCGTTTGGTTGTGGCTTCTACCTCCGGGCTTTTTTTGGTTTCCGCTAGCAACTGCATAAAGCGCTGGCTGTGCCCCTCTGCTTCCAGTACGCGCTTGTTAGCATAAGCCTCGGCTTGCGCAATAATCTCCTTGGCGCGACCTCTTGCCCGCGGCAAAATGTCATTTTGAACCGCTTTAGCTTGGTTGATGAGGTGCTCTCTCTCGTTTCGGGCACTTTGCACGTCCGAAAAAGCCTCTCTTACCTCACTAGGAGGCAAAGTGTATCGCAAGTTAATGTTTGACACAAATATACCTAGATTATAGCGATTAACAGTTTCTTGCAGCAAGTGTTTAACTTTGTTGCTAATTTGCTTAACGCCAGAGCTAGACACAATACGATCAAGCCCGGTTTGACCAATGATCTCACGCATCGCACTTTCCGCTGACTCTTTTAATATGTAGCTTGGATTAACCGCTTGAAGCATATAATCCTTTAAATTAGCGATGTTCCACTCTACAGCAAACCCTACAATGGCAATGCTTTCATCCCCCGTTAAAATGGAGTATGTCTCTTTATCCTCGGGGATTTCTAATACTCTTTTTTCACTTGTGTTTCCTTTCATCACCACCTCAATCGGGCTCGGCAAATGATAATGCAACCCTGGTTCGGTTTTCGTGTCTACATATTTACCGAACCGCAACACCACAGCCTGCTCCGCTGGTTGCAGAGTATAAAACCCTGAGGCGAGCCACACCGCTACCATTACAACGGGCAACACAAAAATGAGCAATGGCAAGCGGTTTGGGGTGTGACCACTACCCCCACCATCGCCGCCACCATTATTATTTTGCCGCCCGCGCTTAAACAAATATTTGTTTAAAAACGCATTCAGGTCAAATTGGGGGCCTTGCCCGCCACCATTATTATCCCCGCCGGCATTGTTGCCGCCCCACGGGTTGGTTGAAAAAAATGTCCGCATAATTATGTCCTTGTTACTCTCATCAATATATGGGCTTTGCTCTTGTTTTGCAACCACTGGGTAGCGCGGATTTGCTTAACAGAGAGTTAACAAATGACGCTCCTCGTTCCCCTTCAGAGACACACCCCATAAAACTTGGCCGCGCCTAACAATTTATTAACCCTTTTCAGGCTACAATGACTCAAATATTTTGGAGATTATTATGCGTAAAACAGCAATATTATTGGGCGTTTCCTTAGTGGCCAGCAGCAGTTTAAGTGTGGCATGGGGGGCTGAGAACCGTCTTCACAAATCTTTAAGCGCCCCCGAATTACTGCAAACAGGGCCTGTTGAACGAGAGCGTAACAACCTTGCTCAACAAGGACAGTCTGAACGAATTGAAGCACGTTCGGGTGTGGGTTCTAAAATCCGCTACACGAACAATGAATACCTGATGCTTTACGAAGCTTTTGCGGATCAACTTGAGGACGACCATTGGACCCTACTGTATAGCTCTCACCCCTTTATACGCATCAACGCCCGCGCGGCTTACCAAGATGCGGAACGTCAGGCCAGCACGTTAAAACAAAACGGAAAATATGAGAGCGCGGCGAAAGAGATTATAGGACTTCTACAAGATAAGATAGACACCCAAGGCAACCTGACTATAGACTCTGCCCTACGAAACAGTATTCAAAATGAACTCCAAAAGAGAATCGGCACAGAGTTTAGCAGCCAAGCAACAGAAGAGTGGCTAGCCAAATCTATAAGGCGCTTCAGCTTGCACAAGAGATATCGATCTGACCACCTTACTCTTGAACAAGAGCAAGAGTTGGAGGAGCTTGAGCACGGACCTAATTCCCCACAACTCACTATCGTTGCTGCCCCCCTTCCAGCTTTTGCCGATAAGCCTCATGAGCAGGGTGACGTTATGTTGGCCGACAAATTCCGTAACTTAGTAGAGCTGCAAAGGCGTGTAGCTGCACAAGAGCGCCCTGCTGATGCCGATAAGGCAGAAATGTATCGCCAAGCCAATGCTGTGCAAGCAGACGTAGAGCAGCTGACAGACGAATTACGCGAAAGAGTGCGTCAAAAACTTGGAGATAAAAACCAACTGGAAGAAAGATTACAAAGTATTGAAGCACAAATTCAAGACATCAAAAACTTTCAGCAAGACATTTTAGCGCAACATGAAGAGCTAGCAAGGGACGGCAAGCACGCAGAGTTGTTGCAACGCCTGCAGGGTGAACGTGAAGCCCACGCTGCCACCGACCAGGGTGCCTTATTTGGGTTGAGCAAACCTCTTCAACCGCAACAACCAACCGACGCAGAGCCGCCTCGCAAAGACCGCGAGATCGAAGAGCGGAAAGAAGATGAAAGTGATGAATTCAATTTTATCGATTTTTAGAGTAAAGGGAACCTTCCAATAACAAAATAACACAGGAGAGTTATGAGAAAGTTACTAGTAACAACAAGTATATTGGTGGGGCTAGGCAACGTTGCGGCAGCGGCTGCAGCCGGCCCTACCAACCAGCAAGCCCCTGCGCAGACACGTGCCACCAGCCCTTACCCCATAAAGGGTGTGCACAAATATCAGTTTCAGCGCGAAGATGCTATTCAGGCCATGAGTATTGTTATTCAGAAGTTCTCCAACCTGAAGGACCGCTCCACTTATGATCTAGCCCACCACATTGCTGACAACCCCAACCCGCTGAATTATATGACACGCCTCATTTTTGAGCACGGTTTGTTTCGTGAAAATGTGCTGCACGAGGTGTTAGAGTCAAAGCCCGCCCAAGGGTTAAACCACAAGTTTATGCTTGAGTCCCTGGGGATGCATGTTGAACCCGGTGATGTTGAAGATCAATTTGAAGAGGTGATGCAACAATACATCGAACTATTGCGCGACGAATGGCGCGAAGAGGCCGCCCGCGAGGCTTATCGTTTAGCTTACAAAGAGGCCTACAACAAAGAGCCTGACTTTAGAGTGGTTCTAGAAAATGCCCGCGATATGAGTAAGGCGCCTGCAGCCCTTAAAAGCTTGTATGAAAAACACTATCGTCAGCTTACGGCGCATGATTTCAAACCAAATCACTTTATAAACATTACTAACCCGCGCACAGAAAAAGCAGCCCCACTTAAAGCCCGCGAATCCGTGGAGCAGCCTATTCAAGAATTTATGCAGGCTATCCGGGGCTTGCAAAATGAAGATGAAAGTGAAGAGGACGGCAAAGAAACAGAAAGCGACGCTGCCTTAGGAGATGAGGACGAGGAGCAGACTGCCCCTAGCGTTTCCCAACCTAAAGCACCTAGCCCTAATGCCCCCGGCGGGCCTTTACCATTCCAGCCGGTGAGACAGCTTCCATTTTCAGTGAAGCAATTATCGCCTTTAACTATGGCGTCCAAAAGCGCTAGTGCCAGAATGATAGAAAACCATGACAACAACAATGATGACGTGCCTTTCGATGATTTCTTTTATGAAGAGGTTGAGGAAAACACACTAAGCCCGGCGGCTGAAATGCAATCTCAACCTGTTGTCGCAGCCCTAGATAGCACCGGCGAGTCGTCTCAAACTGGTATCAAAAACCAGCACATCCCGAGTTCAGTATCAAAACTATATTCAAGCCATCGCGAATACACCCTTGAGCAGGTGGATATTTATCAGGCGCTGGAACAAGCTTACTCCAAAGCGTCGCCACCTGGGGAGCACAGTCCCTTCCTGCGTGAAAAACTGCGTTCGTTTTTAGAATTTACAACAAACCCCATTTCTCAACTAACGCAAGAGCTCATCGCGGGAGCCATTGACATGAAGGAAGCTGCTTTTAAGGCAAGCTTTAACCGCTATTGGCAAGACAGCGCCTTAAATAGTTTAATGCAAAAAGAACTGAGCTCTGACTTAAAAGGAAACGTGAATATTGAGCAATTTGTGACCACCTATTGGCAAGAGCTAAATACGCAATTTGATATGGTGGCTAAAAAAGAAGCTATATATCGCCATGCGTTGGAACAAACGGGTGATGAAGAGGCAGCGCATAAAGCTGTTATTGCCGCCCTCCGCAACGCCCACAAAGATGGACTAAAGCTATCACCAGAAGCTACCAACTATTATTACTTTGTGACTGGACGTCCCACAGCTGCGTCCCTTAAGGCAAGACAAGACAGCATTGATCAAACACTTAGTATTGTGCGTGAGACCCTTAAACCCCGTGCGCACTAAAAAAAGTAAGGAGGCTTTAAATCCTCCTCCGGTGTGTTTTTCTAGCGTCCTGTTTTTTCCAATGGGTTGTGGGCTGCACGGCTACAACACAGGGGGGGATGCCTTTTGCTTAAGATGGCGGGCGATACGCTGACAAGCCATCCGGCCTGGTGTTATGTCATATATAACCCGCCATTCACGTGTAAGGTATGACCGGTGATATATTTTGCTTGCTCACTCGCCAAAAAAGCCACCGCGTTGGCGATATCCTCTGGTTGCCCCAAGGTTTGCATGGGAATGCGGGTTTGAATTGCCTCAATTTGCGCGTCGGTTAGTTTCGCGGTCATAGGGGTTTCAATAAATCCGGGCGCGATGGCATTAACTGTAATATTGCGGGCGGCCACTTCCTGCGCCAATGATTTTGTTAAACCTATCAACCCCGCTTTCGAGGCCACATAGTTGCTTTGGCCCGGGTTACCTGTACACCCCACCACAGAGGCGATGTTAATGATGCGGCCATGGCGCCGGCGCAACATGGCCCTTACAGCGCTACGGCTAATACGAAAGGCCGCCATCAGGTTAATGTAAAGCACCTGCTCAAAAGCTTCATCTTTCATGCGCATAATGAGGCCGTCTTTCGTCATGCCCGCATTGTTCACTACTACATCAATGTCGCCGGCTAGCTCCTCGGCGCGCTCAAACAAGGTGTTTGTTTCGTCGCCATTTGCTAAATTGCAGGGTAATATGTAAACCCCCGAATCACCACATTGGCTGGCGGTTTTTTCAAGCGCCTCATGGCGTGTTCCCGTTAAAACCACTTCATACCCGGCGGCATGCAGGGTGTGGGCAATCTCCGCGCCAATCCCACCTGTGGCCCCCGTAATAAGGGCTTTTCTTGCTGTTGATTCCATTATGCTAAATCTCCTTTTTCTAGTCCTGTAATAAATTCGTCCACATCCGCCAAGGTTTGAATAGTCTGTGTTGTCACATCCTTAAAGCTGCGCTTAACAAGGTTTGCCAGCACATTGCCCACGCCCACTTCCACAAAGTGCCGTACGCCTGTTTCGTATAGGTTTTGCATGGTTTCGCGCCACCGCACACGACTAGGAATCTGCTCGATAAGGTTTTGTTTTGTTTGGCTACCGTTCGTTTCGGCCAGGCCGGTCACATTGGCATAAATGGGGGCGCTAAGAGTGGTGGGAATATCCGTTTGCATGATCAGGTCACGCATCTCTTCTTGGGCTGGTTTCATAAGCTGGCTATGAAACGGTGCGCTTACGGGGAGTGCCACCGCACGGGCGAAATTAAATTCTTTGGCCTGGCTTATGGCCCGGTCTACCGCTTCTTTGTGGCCACTGATAACCACTTGCTGCGCACTATTATCGTTCGCCACGTCCACATATTGTTCGGTGGTGCTACAGCTCTCACACAAGGCCTCGGCCTGTTCGATGCCACCACTACCAATTAAAGCTGCCATACCGCCAACACCCAATGGCACAGCTTTTTGCATAGCCTGGCCACGGGCTTGCAACAAAGAGGCAAGGGTAGAAATTGGCAGCGCACCCAGCGCGCCTAGGGCGCTATATTCTCCCAACGAGTGACCGGCAAACGCCACGTCGCTTTTTAGGGAAGGTAGTGCCCCTTTAAGGTGTGTCCATAAGGCCATACTCACCGCCATCAACGCGGGCTGCGTGTTTTCTGTTTTGTTTAATTCCTCGGCAGGGCCTTCAAACATAAGGTGCGTCAGCTTTTGGCTGAGGGTGTCGTTCACCTCCTCAAACACATCACGTGATTTGGCACTGTTTTGATAAAGCGACAGCCCCATCCCCACAGCTTGAGATCCTTGCCCAGGAAATAGAAATGCTAATTTCATTTTTTTATTAACCTTTTGCTAACCATTAAACTACTGAAATTCGAGGGGAAGCTCAAGTACGATCAGGGGCAGCATATGAAGAAAGGTGCTGCTTGCCACTCTCAATCTCTTTTTGCATCACGAGATTGCACATAAATTGTGGATGGTGTAAGCTTCCTACTAAAGAATATTGAAAGGTATTTAGCTCATGGCATCCGACCTGAAGACGTTATATGGCAACGCAGTCGCCCACGCTTTTCGCGTCAGGTTCCATCATTCGCATAGAGCTAGCACGGGTAAGGCGTATGCAAAACATGTCTGATTTGAACACCCTATCGGTAGAAAAAACATATCTGTATAATAAGCAAATACCTATATATCAACCGAAGGAAGGGTATCGCTTTGGGTTGGACACGCTTATGTTGGTAGCGTTTGTACCAACTCTCTCTCAGCCCGGCAATGTAATTGAACTGGGCTGTGGGGTGGGTACGGCGCTTTTTGCAACGAACCATCATTTTCCCCATCATCAGTATGTGGGGGTTGAAAAACAAGAAGTTCTTGTAGATCTTGCATGTCGCAACATTGCGGCTAATGCTATATCCAACATGAGTATCCACCACGGTGAGTTAAGCATCAGTTTAACCGAACAGCATAACACCTTTGACGTGGTTCTTATGAACCCCCCTTATTATACGCAGCCTGCACACACCCCGTCGCCTAACGCCACCAAACATGCGGCGCATTTTGAGGGGGGCACGTCGCTACAGTCATGGGTCAAAAAGGCGTTCAAATGCCTTAAGCCTGGTGGGGTGTTGGTGATGGTGCATGCGGCTTCTGAATTGGGTAAGATTATGCACTG
>JAUIKZ010000062.1 GCA_030433125.1 Alphaproteobacteria bacterium | reverse complement strand
GAGGTTAATCCCTCCCCTCTACCTGCGCTAGCGAACAATTGGTCAGAGGTTAAAAGTGAATTAAGAGCGTTGGTGACCAAGGTAATTCGCGGCGAAGATGTTTCTCCATTAGTAACTTCATTGAAAGAGAAAGTGAAGACGCACCCATGGTTAACCCCTGTGCTATCGCCTTTCGAGTTTGACTATCAATTAACCAACGAGGCTCAGTTGCTAAACATGCTCTCCGAAAAACTGTCGCCTCTTGCGTTGGACGAGGTCTCGTCTCAAAAAAAAGAAGAAGAGAAACCGGTTTCGTGGTGGGGGCGCATGAAGGGCTATTTAGGCCGCGCTATTGTGATCAAAAAAAAGGCGCCTGCTGCATCCCCTCAAAAAGCGCACTATAAAGAGATTATGACCTTTGCAAAAGTGGGTGAGTTCCAAAAAGCCTTAAAGGCCCTGCAGGCGTTAAACAACCTCCCACCAGAGGTGCAAGCCGTTGCAAATGACATGGAAAAGCGGCAACGTGTGCGAGACCACATTAACGTTATAAAGTTATTAATACAGTAATTAGGTAAAGGTGTTGGTGTGATTAAACTATTTAAATATGTAACCTTACTGGTTTCGCTGGGTGTGTATGTGGCCTGGTCGATTCAAACAAATAGCTATGTTTACTTTAGCGTTAATGGTTTTGAAGTCGAGTTGCCACTTGGTATTTTTGGGTTGTTTCTCACGCTGTTTGGCTTTGCTTTTTATTATCTGCTGTCTGCTTGGCATTTTGCGCGTAATTTTGGTACCTATGTAAAAAACTATTTCAACAAGCGCAAAGTGGAAAACAGCCGGTACGCATTATTGAATAGCGTTATACGGCTGTTCGAAAAAGATTATGAGGCAGCAGCGAATGAGGCCCGAAAGGCTGAAAAGGGTATTAAGAACACTCAAGTTCCTCTCGTGCTTGAGGCGAAAGCGCTCGAATATACCAATGTGGAAGAAGCGCAAAAAGCCTACGATAAACTAATAGAAGACGTAACTACACAACACGTGGCTTATGCGTCTAAAATAAGGCTGTTGTTGCGTGTGCAAAACTACAAGGCCGCTTTAGCTGTTGCCGAAGAGGCGAATGAGGCACTGCCCAAAGAACCGGATTTAGCGCAATACCTATGTGAAATCTACATTCGTCTTGGCATGTTTGAAGAAGCCCTAGATGTGGCAGAGCGTTATTATAAGGCATCTCCCTACTTTGCGGCGTCGCCACAAAACCCGCTGCACCTAATTTATTTTGGGCTAGGGCAACTGGCTGAAAACGAAAACCGTTTCGAAGAGACCTCGGATTACTATTACAAATCCTTAGGCATCAATGAGGCGTTTATACCAGCCGCTATTGCTCTGGGTAAAATGTTGGTGCACAGCCACTCTTATTATAAGGCACGCAAAGTGTTGATGAATGCTTGGAAGCAAAACCCTCATGCCAAAATATCTGAGCTGCTGGTGGCCGCTCACGAAGATTTTACCCCCTCACAAAAATACAACTATGCTCTTACGCTTTTAGAAACCCAGCCCTCCAGTGTAGATATTCAACTGCTAGCCGCGCGTTTGGCTTTTAAGGCCGAGCTCCATGAAAAAGCCCGCCAACATTGTGATGATGCGGTTGAGCTCAATGGTGGTCACTCAAAAGGCACTCTAGAGCTTATGGTAAACATTGCAAAAGAAGATGTAACCGAAGAGTTGAATTACGCATACTGGCTAAAAACAGCCTTAGAAATGGTGCCCGAAAAAAAGTGGCATTGCACCGAATGTGCTCACCAAAATGACGTGTGGCAGTTTAGCTGCACGCGTTGTAATGCACTCAATAGTTACAAATGGAAAGAGTAACATGAAGAAATTTGTCATTTATACATTGCCTCATTGTCCTTATTGCGATATGGCTAAAAACCTATTAGCCGCAAACGATTATGAGTGGAAAGAAAAAGATATCTCTCACGACAAAGCGCTAGTGAACGAGATGCTCAGCAAATCCAATGGTCGTAAAACGGTACCACAGATTTTTATGGATGATAAACATGTAGGCGGCTTTGACGACTTGCAGTTTCTTTATAATAGCGGAAATTTATAGCATACCGCGTGTCACGCAAGTATAAAATAACTTGACAATTTTGTTTGTGTCCCTATAAAAAAACCACCATAAAAGAGGGACATATGATTAAACTATATAAAAATTTATTAACAGCTGTTTTAACCACGGGGGTTTGTTTTTCCGCAGAGGCTTTGAGTGGTTTTTATCAGGTTCCTGAATACAGTATGCGTCAAAAAGCGGCTTCATCAAGCCCCACTGTTGTGGCGGTTCCACTAAACTTCTTAGACTTTTTGAAAGAAAAAAAACAAAAAGAGGTATTAAGCTATATAAGAGTTCTTCCAAATGCTAAGGCAGTTACATCATCATCATTCGGGCTACTTCCATTATGGTTTTTTGCGGTTGATGAAAATAACACTGAAGCTGTTGAATTATTTTTAGCAAGAGGGGTGGATATTGATCAGACGGGGCCTTTTGATAGCACAGCGTTAACACGCTCCATTAGCACAAAACATAAAGATATGATTCAACTCTTGCTAAGTAAGGGGGCAAACCCCGACTTTACAAAACCCGGCACTATTTACGGAGACCGCCCTATACAGGCAGCTGCAAAATGTGGCGATGCTGATATCTTTAAATTAATTTGGGGCGCCTGCAAAAATAAACTCCCTGTTCATCATAGTGGCTCTACGCTTATGCACTTTGCTGCAGAAGGAGGTAACACAAGTATTCTTGAGTTTCTAAAAGATCAGGGCTTGAGCTGCACGTCTCGAGATCTAAGCGGTTTCCAGCCAATTCATAAAGCTGCTAGAGAAGGGCACATGGAGGCCATCCGATTTTTAACGCATGAGGGGGCGGATGTGAATGCCATCGCATCCTATGACACACCGCTCACCCAAGCGGTGAGAAAGGGCGAGCTTGGGTTAGTAAAATTTCTGATTGAAGAGATGGGAGCTAAACTAGAGCAAACCACCCCCAAAGGGACATTTATGTATGATGTGTCTAAAGATGCGCATCCATTGGGGGTTGCTGCTAGCTCAGGAGACGACGAAATGGTGGGCTATTTATTATCCAAAGGTGCTAGAACGGATGTCACTTTTGAAAAGGGAAAGACTGCCCTTATGGAGGCAGTTAGCCGTGGTCATAACAGTGTAGCTAGGTTCCTTATAGGTGCGGGGGCCGACCCCCATCAAGTGTCTTGGCGGCGTAACGCGTTGCATGAGGCTGTTGAGGCGGAAAACGTAGACGCAGTGAAAATGCTCGTAGCAAAGAATGTGAACAGAAAACAACGTGATGACGACGGTTTTACGCCGTTGAAAAGGGCACGGTATATGCAAGAGCGTCTAAGTGGCTTTGTGCCGCCTAGTGAAGAGCTTAAGGAAATTATCAAAACCTTAAGCAAATAATAATTGGCATGCATAAAAAAAGAGGCTTTACGGCCTCTTTTTTTATGAGGTGATAATACTTGACGCGACGCTAAAACCTCCTGTAATAGTTTGCAAAAAAGGTAATAAAAAATAATGAATAAACTATACAAAACTCTCTTCACTTGTCTATTATCCACTGTTTCCATTAGCGCTGCAGATGCTTCTTTGCCGAACGCCTCCGAAAGTAGCAACAGCCCAGCGATAGCTGCGATGCCGTTTAAGCGAAAGATAGCCCTACACTTATCACATTTGGAACACCTTTTTCAGGCGCAGTCACAAGACCATGTTTTGTCTTTTATAGATGAGCTTGAATATTTGGCGCACCCTGACTATGCAAGGGTCGCTGCGTCTTTATTGCATTTGGCGATAAAAGAAAAAAATCGTGAGGCGATTAGCCTAATGTTAGATAAAGGCGTTAATATTGATGGGACAGATCTTTGGACGCCTAGCCCTTTAACAAAAGTAATTAAGCAAAAAAACATTGCTATGCTCAAGTTTCTACTAGAGAAGGGGGCTAACCCTGACCAGCCTTCAGAGTCACTTAGCGGTTTCAGGCCTATTCAAACCGCTGCTTTAGAGGGTGATTTTGAAATTTTTAAAGTGGTTTGGGAGGCCTGTGAAATAAAAACACCCAAAGACAAATCTGGCTCTACACTCATGCATTTTGCAGCCGCGGGGGGCAATGTATCAATTCTTGAGTTCTTGAAAAACAAGGGGTTAAGTTGTACAGAGAGGGATTCCTCTGGTCATACCCCGCTGCACGAGGCGACTGTATCTGGTAGAGTAAGCGCTATTCACTTTTTGCTGGAGAATGGTGCAGAACAGGAAGCAATCGTGGTTATGGATAATAATCTTCTCCTTGTAAGTTAAAGCCCGTTTTTATAGGGTGTGATAAATGGTAGCCTTAACGTATTAAAAATTAGTCTCGAATGAAGGAGGCAGTATGCAAAGGGTTACACAACAATTCCCCTGTCTGTAAACAAGGTCGTAAGGGGTGTAGAAAGAGGCTTTTCGGCCTCTTTTTTTACACAAAAAAAATCCCGCGCGAGGCGGGTTAAGTTAAGGAGAGTAATATCATGAAATGCAATGGTGGGCCTGGCAGGACTCGAACCTGCGACATCACCGTTATGAGCGGCGTGTTCTAACCAACTGAACTACAGGCCCTTCTTGCATCTACAAAATTCATTTTTTGCAAGAAAAAGTCAAGCATTTTTTACTGAGGTGTTTATGTTTAACGAAACTGCATACATAAAAATATGCCATCACAGGTGCGGAACAGGGCCTTTTAGTTCCTTGAGAGATTTGCTATAAGTAGAGCCTAAGGTCTAGAAAGGAAATGGGATGCGTATATGGGCCAGAGATGGTCCTAAGGAAG